>JAYVTR010000339.1:0-13773 GCA_043788625.1 Planctomycetota bacterium | reverse complement strand
GAGCGCAATCTCTTTGGCCGCAGCGGTCAAGACGAAATTATGATTAGCCCCAGGCGGTCGTGGGGACATGACCACATTCTGGATGTACGCCCATGACATCTCAAGCCAGGTCCGGTCTTTCTGCGTCTATGCCTGGGCACCGCTGGACCGAAGTCTGATTGGCAGCGCTTGCTGATCCCTGATGTCCCCGATGTACCTGTGCTGCGCTTTACTGGTGGATCGCGCAAGCTCGATGGTGAGTTGCCCTTCATGCGTGCTGCGCAAGAAGCAGGGATGACGTTGGTCGCGGTTGCGACCTCAGGTGCGCATCCATGGACCCGCATCTTAACCCTCGATCCCCTGGACCCGCTCGCCAAGCACCTGCCGACCTTGTTACTGGATGGACGCTCGCAGCAGGCATTCACGGATGGGGTACGTTGTCGCTTTGCCGTGCGCGGGGTTTCTGCTGATGGCGTGGTGGATAACGACGAGGCGGTGGTGGTCGCCGTGCAACCACTGGAGTAAATCTGCTGAGGCGGAATGTGACCTAGCGTACGCTTGGAGCGCTGCTCTCGACGGCTTCTTCAGCGGGCTCATTCAAGGCAAATTTATTCGCCACTGCCCAGGCTTTCCAAGCGGCGATGGCGAGTTGTTTCTTTTCAGAGCTGTCACGCGGATTAAACGAGATATCACTCTTTTTACTTATGCGCTGCAGCAATTCGTGACATTTTCGGGTAGTGATTGGATTGTCACTGCTGAGTCCATCGAGCAGGGCCGGAACAGCTGCGCCAGCTTTTCCGAGCAGGTCATTTTCAGCCGTGGCTGCCCGTTTGGCATCGGTTGCGGACAGATCTTTGACCGTCAAAACCAGCTGATCCGGGGCACTGGTGGTGTCATTGCTGTCATGCACGCTTGAATCGTGTAGGAAACGTGGGTCGATGACGAAGACATAGGTTTCGTGATTTTCCTTCCACCACTTGTTCAACATATCCACTCGTTTAAGCCGTTGATCCAAGGGGTCTGTAGCGACATAACCCCAGTCACGCCCGGTAAAGGCAGTCACCAGCTGATGGGCTTTGGCGGCTATTTTCACGTCATCGCTTTTGAGGAGCTGAATCAGAACATCGATGACTTTCTTTTCTTGCAAAGCGCCCAATTGTTTGGCGGCGGCCAATGCGGTTTCGGCATCTTTCGACTGCAATTGAGCGCGTAAAATATCGATGTCATCACTGCGGTAGAAATGACTCCACCAAGCAATGGCCTTGTTGACGGTCATGCTCTCGTGTGGCAGGCCGGTGATAACGGCGCTGGCCTCGCTGGCCGCGTTGGCCAATTCCTTATTTTCGTGATTCATGAGCTCAATCAGGCGCGGTATAGCCCGCTTGTCGTGCATCTGCGCGGCAATGTAAGCGAATGCTATCAAGTCATTAGGTTCAGTGCAGCGTGAACTAGCTTTGGCAACATAGGGAAACAAAAATTTTGCAGCGGCGTGATGGTCATCTTTCAACAATGCCTGAATCACACCACAGGGCCCTGTCAGATCGGTGAAGTCAGGCCTAAGCAAGGCTGTTCCAAGCCGGGGAAGAGCGGTAGGCAGGTTTACTTCAGCAATCAACGTACTGATCGAAACTTCCATTTCTCTGCTGTCATTGGCGACAGTTTGCATGCGTTCGATGTAGCTATTCACGAAAAGATTGCTTGGAGCCGGATCTTTTATCGCACCAAGAATCCACGTCACTTCGCTTGCGGTTGGAGCTGGTCCGACAGGTAGGTTTTTTTCGCCAGCGAGCTGAGCTTTAGGGTCTTCTTTTACTTGGTTTTTAGCCACCCAGCGCTCGCCAATCCGCACTTGTCCCATAAGTGCACGTGCCTCGGCATGATCTTTGTCCAGCTTGATCACCTGGAATAGGTGTTGCCGTGCCTTGCTTGGTAAGTTGTTTTCTTGGCACCACTGCGAAAGGGCGAATACCTGTTCAGCGTTGGTCTGGTCGGTCTTCTTGAGTGCGTCTTCATAGGTCTCGCTATAGACAAATGTGAGCGCCAGAAGCACCAGCAAGAGTGGCGCGCTGCATGGGCGAATGAGGCAGGTAAAAAGCATAGCCTTTATCTTTAGCATAATCCGGGCTGAGGTGTGAAGCGTGCGCCCCCTGGTTGCCTACGGCGTGTGAGCGGCTTTTTGCGTGGGTGCGACACGACCCGCCATAGCACGTAAAAGTCCGTCACAAGGTATTTATTATATTAATAGCAAATGAGTGGTGGCCCTTACGCTTCGGCAGTTTGCATGCTCGGCTTCAGCCCTATCATGCAGTTCCAGAGCGAAGGATTTTCATGCCCATTCCGTATGTGATCGAAAAAGATGCCCGCGGCGAGCGGAGTTACGACATCTACAGCCGTTTGCTGAAAGACCGTATTATTTTCCTCGGCGAACCTATCGATGACTTCGTCTCGAATGTGATTGTGGCCCAGATGCTGTTTTTGCAGAGCCAAAAGCGCGATGCGGACATCACGCTGTACATCAATTCGCCAGGTGGCTCGGTCTCGGCCGGTTTTGCTATCTACGACACCATGCAATATCTCACCTGCGACGTTGCTACCGTCTGCGTTGGCCAAGCTGCCAGCATGGGGGCATTCTTGCTTGCTGCCGGCACCAAGGGCAAACGCTTCGCCTTGCCGCATAGCCGTATCATGATCCACCAGCCCATGGGCGGCGCGTCAGGTCAGGCTTCGGACATTGAAATCCAGGCTAAAGAACTGTTGCGGCTCAAGAAAGAGCTGAATCGGATTTTTTCGACTAACACCGGTAAACCGGTTGAGACCATCGGCAAGGACACGGAGCGCGACTACTACATGTCCGCTGACGAAGCCGCTGCCTATGGAATCATTGATAAAGTGGTTACCAAGCCCACTGCTAACTGATCAGCTTTCACGGTCTCACGACTCGATCCGGAAACTATAATGGCCAAGACAAAGCGCACCGACGAAGAAGATAACTGCAGTTTTTGCGGGCGCCTGGCCAGCCAGGTCGAGCGCCTGATTGCCGGGCCCCCTGGCGTCAATATCTGCAATGAATGCGTGGATGTGTGTGGCACCTTGCTGAAACAGCAAGATGGCAAGCCGGCCAAGGTCGGCGCAAAGACGCCACCGCGTCTGGGCAACCATACGCCAACCGACATCAAAGCCCATCTTGATCAGTACATCATTGGTCAAGAGCAGGCCAAGCGCACCATTTCGGTCGCTGTCTACAACCATTACAAGCGCCTGCGTCATAATCAGGGCGCCGGCAACACCGGCATCGAACTCGAGAAATCAAACATTCTGCTCCTGGGGCCGACCGGCTGCGGCAAAACCGCTATCGCGCGGTGTCTAGCCAAGTTGCTCAATGTGCCGTTTGCCATCGGTGATGCGACCTCGCTTACCGAGGCGGGCTACGTTGGTGAAGACGTCGAAAACCTCATTTTGCGCCTGCTGCAGAATGCTGATTTTGACGTTGAGCGGGCGCAGAACGGCATCATCTATGTCGACGAAATCGATAAGATCGCCCGCTCAAGCGGCAACGTTTCGATTACCCGCGATGTCTCCGGCGAAGGCGTGCAGCAAGCTTTGCTCAAGCTCGTCGAAGGCACCGTCGCCAACGTCCCGCCAGGCGGCGGGCGCAAGCATCCCGAACAGAAGTATATCCAGGTCAACACCGAAAATATCCTATTCATCTGCGGCGGCGCCTTCTCGGGCCTATCGGACATCGTCGCCAAGCGCATGGGTGACAAGGTAGTCGGTTTCAACCTCGTGAAAGACGAGCACGCCGACGACAAACCGGTGTTGCAGGCAGAAGACATCGCTGCCCTGCTCGAAGCCGTACGCCCCGAAGACCTCATCGAATTCGGTATGATCCCCGAATTCATCGGTCGTCTGCCGATCACCGTCGCTTTGAGTCCATTGTCCGAAGAAGCTCTTATCAGCATTCTGACCCAGCCCAAGAATGCCCTGGTAAAGCAATACCAGAAATTGTTCGAGATGGAGGGCGGCACCCTCTCGTTCACCAAGGACGCCCTGCAGGCCATCGCGCAAAAGGCTTCCGAGCGCAAGACCGGCGCGCGTGCGTTGCGTGCGATCCTCGAAGAAGTGATGCTCGATCTGATGTTTGATCTGCCGCAGCGGGTGAAGTTCCAAAAGGAATTCATCGTCACTGCCGACGTTGTCATGGGCAAAACCGGCCTCGCTGGCCCGACCAACGACAATCTCGAAACTAAGGTCAGCGCTTAAGCGCTGACCTTGGGGCACGCTTGGTTCAGGCGGGGCCATTTCTGCCGCTGTTCCATTCATCCCTTTGCCACTGATCCCGCGGCACCACCGCGGGTTTTCTCGGCTCATGCATGAAGTGCGGCGATAGGATCTGCACTCCTGCCTGGTTGAACTGATCCTGGATTTCTGCATATAAACGCGACATCACCGGGATGCGTTCAATTGGCCGCAGCACATACGCGCAGAGATGATATTCGACATAGAAATCGGCCAACGCACGCTGTTGCACAAATGGCGCCGGCTCAGTGAGCAGGCCGGGTGTACGCTCGGCGGCGGCCAGTAAGAGTGCATGCACCTGCCGCCAGGGCACGTCGTAGCCGATGGTCGTGACTGCTTGGGCAACCACCCCCTGTTGGCCGGGGAAACGCGAGAGATTGGTCGAAGTAGTGGTAAGGATCAAGACATTAGGCACTGACATTGATTCATTGAAAATCGTTTCGATCTGCGTGTTGAAGATGCCAATCGAGACCACCACCCCTTCGACGTTGCCGACGACGACATAGTCGCCAACCCGCACGATTCCCAGATAAGTGACGATATAGCCACTGGCCACCTGACCAACCAGGCCGGCACCGCCAAGCGATACCAACACTCCAACAAAAACGCTTAGGCCTTTGAAGGCATCCGTGCCGCTTCCCGGCAGATACGGATAGGCCATGGCCACAGCGAAGATCCACAAGATGACCATGCTGATGCGCCGTGTTGGCACGGCGGTGTTATAATTGAGCCAGCCCAGGTTTACGCGGCGGACCTCGATGCGCTTGAAGAAGAGCTTCACCACATGGCATAAGAAACCGGTCAGCACGACGATCGCCACCACCACTAACAACCCGGGAATGGCGGCACTGACCCCGTGCATGAGGTTGATAGCAAAATCGAGTAATTGCTCACCTAATTGGTTGCCAATATCGCGGGTTAACGGGAAGGCTTCAAGACACCAGGTTAGCCATACATACCCGGCCAAAATGGCTAAGCCCCAGGTGCCGATATGAGCAACCCACGCCAGCCCACGCACCAATTGGTCACGTACAAAAGACTCAACGTCACGGTTGGCGATCACACCGCCGCGAGCGGGCTTGATGCTTATCAGGCCGCGCAGAATGAACTGCCGCACGAAGATCAAAGCAAACACCGCCGCGACAAAAATACCCGTTACCAGCAAGGTTTTGAGGCCAGAGGAAATCAAACGTTGGCGGATAGGTTGGCCGCGTTCCTCACTGATGGTGCTGCTCAATGCAGCCTGGGCATGGGTGACCGCCTCAGCGAGCGTTTCTCCCAGTAAACGATCAGCGTCGTCGACTGTCATCAGCAGCGCGTCGGATGCGTCGATAGTCAGCAGAGTGCCCTCGGCGGTGACGCGATTGCCGACAACGCCGGCCCCGCCGGTATCGATGAGGGCTGCGATGCGGCGGTAAGCGAGTTTCACCCGCTCGGCGGGTGTATAGCCGAATGAGGGTCGCACGCAGTACGGTGATGGGCGTGCCGTGGATGATGAGTGGCGCTTCGTGGTGGATGCTTTCAAGTTCGTCCGTCCACGCCATGCAACCGAGGAACAGCAGCCAAATAAGACGCGATTTCATGCGCGAACCATGTCGTGCCGTCAGGCTGACTCAATCTCTCCTAAGGTGGACAGGGGATCATGGCCCCCTCTGCGGCCTGCCACGCATAGGTCTGTTGACCGTCGGCATGTTGCCAGCGCCGTGGTTGCGTAGTTTGTCGCCAGTCCAGAGGGCGGCTGGTGTCGCGTAGGCATGCCGCTATGGCAAAGGCCGACTTTACTGCGCTCGTCTGTTCTACGCGCATGGCCGCTGGATCGGGTGAGATGAACAATGGTGTCCCTGAGCGCGCGAGTACGTCGAGCCATTGGCGATTCAATGCCCACGCCACATGTGGCGTCAGTCCGACGCAATCGGCATCGACGGCATGGAAAGTACCATGTTGCGGCATGCGCATGGCGAGGGTATTGGGCCCCATCTTGCGTGTGCGTTCCCATACTTTGCCGCTGGTGTCGTCACCGGTCCGGGAAATTTCAAAGAGCCCCGCTGACAGATGGCCGATGGTGTTGCAGCCGATGAGCAAGCTTTCTCCAGCACCGCGGCGCAGGGCCTGATAAAAATTACGCAGAGCCTCTGCCGTGGTCAGCGAATCGTCGCCCAAGCGCCAGCCGTCAAAAGTGGGTCGTGCACCCATCTGGAAACCCCACTGGCCACAGACATCGAAGGTTGAGAAATCGTGTTTGATCAGGCCGTATCCCCAGCTGGCAACGGTGCGCATGAGGTTTTCAGCAAGGGTGAGGACTTCCGGCAATGATGGGTCGAGGACCACTTCACCGGGTGATGCCTGGTGTTGCCTAGCCAAGGTCAGTGTCGGATCGATGTCGTCGGCATATAACAAAGGACGTACCCACAGCCCTGGAATACTGCCTTGTTGGCGCATCGCCTGAGCAAGGCCGGTCATATCAGGGAACTTGGCGTTTGCCGTCCACGGTCCACCGCTGCATGGCCCCGATCCCGACCAACCGGCATCGATCACGTGGTATGGCCGATTGCTCAGACCGGCGCTCAGTTTTGCCAAACTTTCACCATCACGCAGCACCGTGTCGGCGCTATTATGGCTGTAGGCATAGTACCAATCATTGATGCCATATACCGGCTGCGTCGGTAGGCGTGGTGACAGGCACAGCAGTCGGCAAAAGCTCTGCGCGGCAAAGAATTCATCTTCATCGGACGTGCCTATGCGCACGACCACAGTTGCCACATGCAGCGCGCGATTGCCGAGGCGTACCCCCTGACCGCCATTGCGCACATCCAGGTTGAGGGTGATGCCGGCTTCATCGACTTGCCAGGCGGCAAACGCGCCACCGCCCGTGGCTACGCCGACGCCATGCAGAGCCTGCCCATCGTGCAGCAGCGCGTACCACGGCAGAATGCGCTCAGGCACCAGACCACGCCATTCCAGGTCACCATAGCCGCGTTCCCAGGCGTCGCCAAGGCAACGGGTCTCTTCGCGTACCGGCAAATTCCAACGTAGGCGTAAGGCGCAGGGCTCCACGTGGGGTGCGCGCAGGATGATCGCAAAACCATTGCCATCGCTGATGGTATCAACAGTCACCTGCGCCTGGGCCAGCGGGCGGAAGCCGTTGCCGAAATCGACGGTGAGGTGATCGGGAGTGGAGCGCAGTCGGGAGAGGTCCATGCTCATAGCATAACGATGGCGCAGCTGAAAATACGTGAATCAACGCCAACCGACTCGCACGCAAAGACGGTAGTGCGTTTACCGACCGTGCTCAGCGCGGGCGGCGGTGAGCAGCTGTCGGCTACGCCTTTGCACGACCACCCGGGTGACGAGTTGGTGTTCATCGAGCGCGGTCCGGTGGTGGTGCACGCCGCCGGCCACCGGTTGCAGGGTGACAGCGGCGGTTGGTTGCTGGTACCCAAGGGATGCATCCACGACCAGCAGAATTTCCCCGGCACTTGCTCGTGGTTTGTGGTTTTCAACTGTCGCGGACGCCGCTTTCCACGCAGCCCTCGTTTACTGCATCTGGCCGTCAATGATCCGCTGGCCATATGGTTTCCACAGTTGTGCCAACAACATTTGGCTAGCGATGGGGTGGGTACGGCGATTGCCGCCTTATTGCTGGCAGTGTTGGAGCGTTTAGCGGTGCTCGATGCGCGCAGCGTCGCCGACCACGCCTTGCCGTTACCGATCAAAGCGGCGATGCGGATGCTTGAACAGAATACGGCAGAGGAAATGACCGCCGCCGCCATTGCCGCCATCGCCGGCGTGAGTCCCAGCCATCTGCGGGCCTTGTTTCAACAACACCTCGGTATGAGTCCCCGCGACTATCATTGCCAGCTGCGTCTGGACCTGGCGGCAAAGCTCCTGCGTACCAGTTATTTGTCGGTGGGAGCAGTTGCTGCCGCCTGCGGCTGGCAGGACGCCAATTATTTCGGACGGATTTTCAGCCAGCGATTCGCTGACAGTCCACGTGCTTGGCGCAGTCGGCATCGTGTATGAATCCTGTCATTGATAAACCGCGCGGCTCTTTCGTTGCCCTGCTGGCCTTGGTCATTGGCGCCTCGGCCATCGGTGTTGGCCCGATCCTGGTGCGTTTATCAGAAGTCGGGCCATGCGCCACCGCGTGGTGGCGCATGGCCCTGGCCCTGCCGCTGTTTGGTATGTGGCTGGCTGTAGAGCGTTGGCGTTCTCCGCAACGGCTATCCGCGGCCCGCGGCGGTTTGCTCTTGGCTGGGTTTTTCTTCGCCATCGATCTCAGTCTATTTCATTGGGGCATCGTACTGACGACGGTCACCAATAGCACCTTGTTGTCGAATCTGGCCCCGGTCTTCGTAACGTGCGGGGCTTGGTGGTGGTTTGGCGAGCGGGTGAGTTGGCCGGCGCGGGGAGCTTTGGTGTTAGCTCTATCGGGAGCGGCCCTATTGGTTTTAGGCAAGGGTGAGCACGGCGCGCACGGCAGCCATCCGTTGCTGGGCGACAGTTTGTCGTTCATGGCGGCATTCGCTTATGCGGCTTATCAGCTCACCGTCACCCGGGTCCGCCGTCAGGCAACCACCGCCGAATTTATGTGGTGGAGCTGTTTGGCCTGCGCCGGCCTCGTCGGCGTGGTGGCGTTATTGTCGGATGAACGTCTGCTGCCCGCTACCGCGCGTGGTTGGCTGACTTTATCAATTTTGTCGTTGGTGGCCCAGGTCATTGGCCAGGGCCTGATCACCTGGGCGCTCAAGCACCTGTCGCAAGCTTTTTCGACAGTGGCCCTGCTGGTGCAGCCGTTGGTCGCCACGGCCATCGCTTGGCCGCTGTTTGCTGAAGTACTGACGGCGCCGCAATTGGCCGGGGCGGGAATCTTGGTCGCCGGTATCTGCTGGTCGCGACTGGCTGCCCCGTGTCGGCCTGCCACGAGCTCGCCCGCCTCTTGCTCAACAAGAGTGCTGGCCAAACATTCAACTCCCTTATGAATCCAGCTCTCCGTGCTTTGAAACCATATCCGATGGCCCAGCTGCAGGCACGCAAAGCGGCGCTGGTAAAAGCCGGCAAACGGGTTTTTGATTTCGGCACCGGCGATCCGGTTGAACCCACCCCTGAATTCATCCCGGCCGCCCTCAAGGCGGCCGTGCCGAGCATCAGCCAGTATCCGTCGGTAGCGGGCACACCCGACCTGCGCGGCGCGGCGGCGGCCTATGTGCAACGGCGCTTTGGCGTGGTCATCGATGCCACCACGCAGATCCTGCCTTCGGCGGGCAGTAAAGAGGCCATTTTTCATCTGGCGTTGGCTTTTCTCGATCCCTCTTCCGAAAAAAAATCCGTGGTATTCGGTACGCCCGGCTACCCGGTGTACGAATCAGGGGCATTGTTTGTGGGCGGCGAAAGCGTGCCGGTGGTACTGCAGCGTGAGCACGGCTATCGTCTTGAGCTCGAACGTTTGTCGGCCGGGGTTTTGGCGCGCACCGCCATCGTATGGTTGAACTATCCGCACAATCCCACCGGTGCCTGCGTTGATCTGGGCTATCTGGCGGCGCAATTAGCGGTGTGCCGGGCGCACGGTATCCTGCTTGCGAGTGATGAGTGCTATCAGGATTTATGGTTCGGAGAGTCTGCCATGCCCCCTTCAGCGCTGCAGATCGCCGGTCCTGATTTGCAGGGCATGCTGGCGTTTCATTCCTGTTCGAAGCGCAGCGGTATGACCGGCTACCGTTCTGGCTTCATTGCCGGTGACGCAGCACTGATTGGCGCCTATCGCGGTTGGCGGGCGCATTTCGGTGTCGGTTCGCCGGGTTTCATCGAGCAGGCTGCTGCCGCCGCTTGGAGCGATGACGCGCATGTGGCCGAACGACGCAGCGTTTTCGCCAGTAAATACCAACTATTGGTTGAAGGCTTGCATGCGCTCGGGATTCAGACTCTGCCCAGCCAGGCTGGGCTGTATATCTGGGCCGAAGTTCCCGGAGGCGGTGATGCCGACGTCTATGCTGCTTGTTGTCTCGATGCCGGCATCGTGATCAGTCCAGGTGGATTCTTTGGTGCGGGTGCCAACAGCTGGTTTCGTTTGGCCCTGGTTCCGCCACTTGACGAGTGCCGTGCCGCGCTGGCGGCGTGGCCGCGTTAGGCTTCACAGCGCTCATAACCGGTAAGTGCGCACCGTATCCACCGGCGAGCTCCGGCGGATGCCGGAAATCAGGCCAAATTCACTGTCGGTGGAAATGACCTCGCCAATGCCCGCCGCCCGCATCACCGCCGCATGCAGCGCGACACGGGTCCCGAGTTGTGGATATTCACGCAGTAATTCAGCGGCATCGATGATCGTGCTGCTGCTGACCGGCAAGGGATGTGGAAAAATACGCGCCGTCAGCCCCACCAGCTCAAGGCTTTGGCTGCGCGTTTGCCGCCACGCCGCGGTATGCAGCAATTCCTGAAGGACCTCGGTCGAAATTTCACCTGCCAGCGTATGGCCGGCACAGGCGTGGATGCAGCTGCGGCTGGCGGTGGCAGTTTCGGAATCGCTGGCGGCGCCGGCGGCAATGAGAATCACCGTCGTATCGCAATAAAGCCGGGCGCGGCTCATCGCAAGCCTTCGCTGCGTGCCACAGTTAAGGAGGCTTCAAGGTGAGCTACATCAATTGCGGCTAAACCTAGTGAGCACAAACGCGTAGCCGCGGCGCGCCGCTGATCGGTATGGGTGAGGTAGCGCTCGCGGACGGCCTGACGGATCAATTCCCCCAAAGAAATGCCCTGGCTCGTGGCAAGGGCCTCTATTTGGGCAAATTCACTCGGTTCCATCAAGACCTGGACGCGCTTATCGACTGCCATATGTCACATATGTATGCGCATATGTATAAATTACAAATATGCACATATGTATGTGTATATTATAACTATTAGTCAGGTAAAAAATGATAATCAGTCAGCGACCTACTGCCGTCGCATAACGACTGGTCACTGCCATCGAACCTTTACGCTTGGCGCACGTTGACTTCACCAATGACCGCCATCCAACTTTCTTTCCAGGTAGACTACCAGTTTAGCGTGCACATGACCCGTGATGTGTTCGCCGCCGATAACCAAATTTTGGCCGATGTGTTAGCGCCAGACACCCATGCCCGACCGAGCCGGGCCTTGGTGTTCATCGATGAGCGAGTGGTGGTGGCTTTCCCCAACTTGCCGCGGCAAATCCATGCATGGTTTGGCCTGCACGAGGCGCGCGGTATCCGTTTAGCCGCTGCTCCTGAGATCGTCACCGGTGGTGAAGCTGCTAAAGGCAGCTTAGCGATTGTTGAACGAGTTGGGCGGACGTGCTTTGACCTGGGGATCTGTCGCCACAGCTACATCATCATCATCGGCGGTGGGGCGGTGCTCGATGCCGTCGGCTTTGCGGCGTCTTTGGTGCACCGTGGCATTCGTCAGATCCGCCTGCCCAGCACCACCCTTGCCCAGGGCGATGCCGGGTTGGGGGTCAAAAATGCGATCAATGCTTTTGGTGCTAAGAATTTCCTCGGCACCTTCACCCCGCCGCGGGCGATCATCAACGACAGTCGTTTTCTCGAAGCTCAAGACGATCGCAGCTGGCGCGCCGGTGTCGCTGAGGCGGTCAAGGTAGCAGCGATCAAAGATTTTGCCTTCATGCAGGAATTAGCGGTGTTGGCACCACGTATTGCCAGTCGCGATCTGGCCGCAATCGAACGGCTGGTGCTGCGTTCGGCAGAGCTTCATCTCGATCATATCACCCGCGCCGGTGACCCGTTTGAGCAAGGCAGCTCACGGCCACTCGATTTTGGCCATTGGTCGGCCCATCGGCTTGAAGGCCTTACCAACCACCGTCTGCTACATGGCGAGGCGGTAGCCATCGGTGTGGCCCTCGATCTGTTGTACGCCGTTGAAATCTGTCGTATTTCGCCGGCCGAAGCTGATCTGAGCTTAGGGATCCTCACCACTGTTGGCTTCCGCCTATGGGACGAGGTGCTGGATTTGCGTGATGCGCAGGGTCGTCGGCTGGTCTATGCCGGGCTCGAGCAATTCCGTGAACATCTGGGTGGGGAATTGACCCTGGCGATGCCGGACGGCCTGGGCCATCAGCGTGATATCGTCAGTTTTGACGAAGCCGCCTGCGAGCGTGCGTTGATCGTTTTAAAACGCTGGAAATCACGGGCACCGGTTCCGACTTCGGTACGGAAATAGTCGGGAATTTAGGTATTGGTCGGTGGTCGACGGACACGTCCTCGTTCGGTGAGATGCCACGAATCGGGCAGCAAATAGCTGCTGCCACCAAGGCGTGCCACCGCCCGTAAACGCTGCGGGTCAGGAAGGCCATCAGACATCGCCACTGCCGCTGAAACATGCGCTAACACCACCTCCAACAGGCATAAGTGAGTGGGCGGATCGCCAACCGGGATGAGCTGTAAAAGCCGGCATTCAAAAGCCACCTCCGCCTGCAAGAGCACCCGTCCACGCACCCGTTCGGCGGGTCGGTGCGGCACCTCCAGCACCTCGGCCTCACTGATATCCGCAGGGTATTCGGCGCCGCTGGCATGCATGGCATCCAGGCAATCACCGTGCACCAGATGCACGACCGCTTCGCCGCTGGCGCGTAGATTAACGAGAGTGTCTTTTTCCGGCTGGCGATGGGCTATGCACACCTGCACCACCGGAGGATTTGCGGTGACGCCATTGAAGAAGCTGAAGGGCGCCAGATTAAGCACCCCTGCCGCATTCATGGTGGTTATCCAGGCGATCGGGCGGGGAACGATACCATTGATCAATAAGCGATAACGCTCGAGTGGCGTCAGGCTCAGCGGATCAAGGCTCATGGATCAAGGCTCATGGAAGTGGGCGAGACCTTGAGCACGTACACGGTCATGACTGCGGGCTGTTCTGCACCACGGACTTCAACCACCAACAGCCGCAAGCCGTCATGGCTCCACAATGGAGAAGTGCCATTGGCGGCCAGCATCCGCTCTTTGGCCTGTGGATTACGCAGCGAGATCAGACGGACACCGTTTACCGCATCGGATACCGCCACCACCGGCTCGCTGGGGTGCGGCTCGGGACTACGCGCATCTTTGGCAAGCAGGCGTGGCGTGGCGCCATTGCCTTTGATGTACATGACATCCGTGCCCTCTGACCACCATTGAGCGACACCCGGGTCGCCACGCAGAACGGTGCACACCACTCCGCCATCGGCGGTCCAGCGGGCTTCGCAACCGCCGGGTACTTCGGTGATTTCACCTGGACTCCAGTGGATGAACAGCCGGCCACGCGGCGCCTTCCCTGTCCACCGGTCAGGTTCGAAAATAGGTGTCTCTTGCCAGCAGATACCGCGGCCGTTTACCTGCGGTTCCGCATAGAATCCTTCACCAGCGTCGCTGCGCCGGCCATTATGATCGAGCACGATCATATGGTCTTCAGCTTGCGCATAGATGGCATTGCCACCATTGCGTGGCCGAAAACCAGTGCTTGAGAAAACAACGTTTTCAACCGATGTTTTGA
>JAYVTR010000338.1:0-10828 GCA_043788625.1 Planctomycetota bacterium | reverse complement strand
CAGCAACGGGTCGAGGGGCAAGGCCGCCAATGGTGTGCGTTGTGCTAGCGATACCAAGAGCACTGCCGACCCCAAGGCGCTGATACGGGTGCGCCAGCCCGCCAGCAAGCACAGGTGCGCTACCGCCGCCAGTCCCAACAGCAAGGCTTGCAGCTCGGGCGCACCGCTGAGCAGATGCAGCGACCAGAAGCCCAGCGGATCGCCGGCCATGGCGGTGTCGCCCAGCAAGGTGGTGCGCGAATAGGCGCCACTGTCGCTTTGCATAAAGCCGAGACCGGCGGCGCGTTGGACAAGGTCCGTCAACAGCCACAGGGCGGTGCTGATGCGCACCACCGCCAAGCCAGTGAGATCCATGCCAAGGCGGGCGTTGGCTGGCCACAGGCGTGATGGCTGGCGCAGCGGCGTCTCAGCAGGCAGACCGCAGCTGGTCATGCCGGGATCCGCGGGTCGAAGTGGGTGGCAAGGGCCGTGGCATAGCTGGCAAATCCGAAGGCGGCGGGGTGCAGGCCATCAGCATACCAGCGATGGTCATGCGGCAGCAGATCGTCGATCACCTGCACGGTCGGGTATTGCGCCAAGCGCGTGCGCAGGGCCTCGCGGACGCGGACGATGCGCGCGCCGGTAGCGCGATCCAGGGGTAGGC
Organism: Planctomycetota bacterium; assembly: GCA_043788625.1. Classification (GTDB taxonomy): domain Bacteria; phylum Planctomycetota; class UBA11346; order UBA11346; family UBA11346; genus CAIUVD01. The sequence continues at coordinate 10,185 of JAYVTR010000338.1, read as the reverse complement.
CCATGAATTCGGGCGGTCCTTTACCGTCTTCCATGGGCTTCCATGGCGGTAGGCACCAGGCGATGCGCCCGGGATTGGCCGCGAGGGTCAATTCGATGAGACGCTGCGCGTCATCGGCGGCGGTTTCCACCGTCGATTCGCGCCAGCCGTTGTTGCTGCCCAGGGCGATGGTCACCAGCGGCCAATGGCGAGTAGCCAGGGCCCAGGCGAAGACCTCAGGTTGGATTGACACCCCGCCGATTCCCAGATTCCACGCCGGCATCTGCCACTGGCGCATCAAGCGGTGCACCCAGGTAGTAGTCGGTGACTGAGTCGAGAAACCCTGCGTTAGACTATCGCCGATGGCCAGCCATTGCGGTTCGGGCGGCTGCCAGGTGGTGCACTGCGCCTGGTTATGCAATTCAATGCCAGTGATGGAGCAGGTCGACAATGGCGGCAGCCAGATGATGCACGGCTGCACCTCAGCAGGCAGTAAGCCGGTGTGCAGGCGCACCGCCAGGTCGCCGTCGCGTTCGCGCAGATCGGGTGAGTCAGCGCTGTGCCAGCTGCCATCGGCTTGTTGGATTTCGAGGGCGATGCCTTGCGCGATGGGCTGATGATGGCGCAAACGTTCCAGGCGGATGCTGAGCCATGGGCTATCGGTGGCGATGGCAACGCCACAACCGGTGGACGAGCGGAGGTTGGCCAAGGGCCCCATCTGCGCAGCTAAAACAGCGGTAATGGCGGCGGGAAAACGTTCGAGCCGGATTGCCGGCAGGGTGCGATTCACCGGCTGAGGCGCAATGAAACTCAGGCGCGGATCAGCAGGAGTCAGCAGCATGAAGCCTCTGTACAATGAGGTCGCAAAGGGAGTTGTCTCCTGGGGGCGCGGGCGACTCGCGCGCGATTCGCGACCTCGACCGCGGGCGAGCCGCCCGCGCCCCCAGGAAGCCTCTTAAACAGATGGTCGCCTCAGGCCGACGGCTTGGCGACCACTACTTGCGCGGTGCGGATCAGCTGCCCCTTCAATTTGTATCCAGCGCGGAAGACCTGCAGAATCGTACCTTTGGGCACCTCGGCGGCTTCTTGTTCGGCGATCACTTCATGCACCGTCGGATCGAAGATGCCTTCGCAGGCGATGGTTTCGAGGCCTTGGCCGATGAGCGCATTTTTGAGGTTCTCGCGGATCATGGTCACACCTTGCGCGAATTCGGCGAACCCCTCTGGCGTCGCCGAATCGATGGCGCGGCCAAGGTTGTCGATTTCATTCAACAGCGGCTTCATGGCCCGCACCATGCCCCGGGCGCCGGCTTCATCAGCTTCCTTACGCAGACGTTTGCGAATATTTTCGAACTCAGCCTGATTGCGCAGGCTGCGGTCTTTCCACTCCGCCGCATCGCGTTTAGCAGCTTCGAATTCGCTCGCAGGAATGGTGATGGTTTCGCTACCGGTGTCGGCATCAGGGGTGTCGGGTTGCAGATCAGGTTGGGTTTGTTCGCTCATACATCCTCACGAAAACATCTTTTTAACTTTATCGAGAAAGCTCTTCTGCTCCCCGATCTCATCTTCGATCTGTCCCAGCTCGCGCAGCAATTCAGCCTGCCTGCCGGTGACCTTCTTAGGCACCTGCAAGGATACCACCACCAACTGGTCGCCGGTACTGCGTCCATCGTTTATGCCCTGACCACGCATGCGCAGGACATCGCCCGGCTGGGTGCCGGTGGGGATTTTGAGTTTTGCGGTGCCGTCGAGTGTCGGCACTTCAATTTCAGCACCTAACGCCGCCTGGGCATAGGTGACTGGTACTTTGCATACCACGTTGTCTTCGTGACGTTCGAAGAACGGGTCGCTTTTCACCTGTACGTAGACGTAGAGATCGCCACGCGCGGCGCCGCCTTGACCAGCTTCACCTTCACCGCTGACCCGCAGCCGCGAGCCATCTTCAATGCCGGCAGGGATGCGTACCTTGATCGAGACTTTTTGTGGCACGGCGCCTTGGCCCTGGCACGAGGTGCACGGGTCAGAAATGATCTTGCCACTGCCGTGACATGACGGACAGGCGGTTTGCACTACGAAGAAGCCCTGGCCCTGACGCACCGCCCCATGACCAGCGCAGGTCGGACAGGTTTTGGGTTTGGTGCCTTTTTTTGCGCCACTGCCGGCGCAAACAGTGCACGGTTCGTTGCGTTTGAGTTCGATGGTGCGGGTACAGCCTTTGACGGCTTCGCGGAAGCTGATTTCAAGGCCCAGTTTCAGGCTGGCGCCCTGGTTGCGGTCGCCGCGGCCGCCGCCTCCGCCCTGATTGAATAATTGATCAAAGATCGAGCCACCGCCGAAGACGTCGCCGAACTGGGCAAAGATGTCTTCCATCGACGAATAGCCCTGGCCCGCATGGCCCATGCCTTCGACGCCGGCATGGCCGTGTTGGTCATAGCGACTCTTCTTCTGCTCATCCGATAGCACTTCATAGGCCTCAGCGGCCTCCTTGAACTTGCTTTCGGCGCTCTTGTCGCCCGGATTGCGATCCGGGTGGAACTGCATGGCCTGCTTGCGATAAGCTTTTTTAATCTCGTCCGAAGTCGCCGTTTTCGCGAGTCCCAGTACGTCGTAATAGTCCCGTTTAGCCATAATGCCGATCTCTCAAGGGCGGGTCAGGATGGCCGGCCGAAGCGGAAGGAAAGCGCAGGCTATACCAAGGGCCCAAACAACCCTCACCCGGCTCCCACCGCCAGTTGTCTGCAACCGCCCTGAGTGGCACAACGACTGGCATGCTAGTCGACAAACCCCGTCTTTTATGGGCGCACGCGGGTCTTGGTTTTTGCCCGCCATAGTGACGCTGTTGCACCTATGATAAACCAGACCTATGCCACCCACCGTGCCAGACTCAATCCCGTCTTCGTCTTGGCGGGAGTCGCCATTTTGACCTGGGCTGCCTTCATGTTGTGGCAGGCGGTGCTCCATCCTTCGTGCGGCGCGTGGCTGGCGGCGGTCGGCACCACGGCCCTGTTGCCGGTATGGTTCGCCTCGCGCCGCAACGCGCAAATCATGCAAGACCGCCTCATCCGTTTGGAAATGCATGTTCGGCTGGCGCGTTTGTTGCCGCATCGCGACCTGAGTGTCTTGACCCTCCCGCAACTGGTCGCCTTACGTTTCGCTAGCGATCGTGAAATGCCGGCCCTGGTTGAGCGCACCCTGCAAGGCGAGTTCGCCACCCCCGACCTGATCAAGCGCGCGATCACTGATTGGCAGGCGGATTGGCTGCGCGTATGAAAAAGAAACTGTCTTGGTCAGTGGTGTGGCGTGAGGCTGGCGCCTTAGTGGCCATCCATCGCAACCGTCTGCTGCTTGGACTGGCTTTACTGGTAGTGGGCCGGGTCGCCAGTTTGGTGCTTCCGGGCTCGGCGGGATGGCTCATCGATCACGTGGTCAAAGAGCAGCAATCGTCGCTTCTGTGGCCATTGGCGTTGGCGGTGCTGGCCGCCACCCTGGTACAGGCGGCCACCAGTTTTGCCTTGTCACAGCTCTTGGGCATTGCCGGACAGCAGGCCATCAACGATCTGCGCCAGCGTGTTTATGAGCATGTGCTGCGGTTGCCCGTGGCGCGTTTTGACGCCACCCAAAGCGGCACCCTGATCAGTCGCATCATGTCGGACGCAGAGGGCATCCGTAATCTGGTCGGCACCGGCATCGTGCAGCTGGTGGGCGGACTGCTGACCGGCGCGGCGGTGCTGGTGTGGCTGTTCATCATCAATTGGCAGCTGACGGCGGCGATCGCCGTGTTGCTGGCGATCTTCGGTGTGGTCACCGCCAGCTCGTTCAAACGACTGCGCCCGTTGTTCAAAGAGCGGCAAAAAGTGCAGGGCGAAATCAGCGGGGCGCTTGGCCAGGTGCTGGGCGGTATCCGCATCGTCAAGGTGTTCACCGCCGAGGAGCGCCTAGGACAGCGCTTCACCACTGATACCGGGCGCTTGTTCGGGATGATCCGAGCGACGATGACCGGTTTTTCTCTGATCACTGCCCTCACCATCGTGGTCATGGGGCTCGCCGGCTGCTTGTTCATCCTCATCGGCGGCCCGGCCATGGCGCGCGGCGAGATGACCGTCGGCAATGCGTTCCAGTATGTCTTTTTGGTCGGTCTGCTGGCCGGGCCGATCGGCCAGATCGCCTCGATCTCAACCCAGTTCACCGAGGCCTTCGCCGGCCTCGACCGCATCCGCGAACTCACCGCCCATCCGTTGGAAGAGCAGGGGACGCAGCTTTGTCCACGGCTCGCCGGGCAGGTGGAATTCCGCTATGTGAACTTCGGCTATGATCCACTGCGCCCGGTATTGACCGCTATCTCGCTCACAGCCGAAGCCGGTCAGACCATTGCCTTGGTCGGTCCCAGCGGTGCCGGAAAAACAACTCTGATCAGCCTGCTGTTGGCCTTCATCCGCCCGCAACAGGGGACGGTGTTGGTGGATGGCATCGACCTGGCGCAGCTGCAGCTGACCAGCTATCGGCGGCAGATCGGCGTGGTGCTGCAGGACAACTGGCTGTTTGACGGCACGGTATCCGAAAACTTACGTTTTGCCCGCCCTGACGCCACTGAAGCAGAAGTCACCACTGCCAGTCAGCTGGCGGCGGCGGACACCTTCATCCGCGGCCTGGCCAAGGGCTATGACACCGTCATCGGCGAACGTGGCGTGAAGCTGAGCGGCGGTCAGCGTCAGCGTCTGGCGATTGCCCGCGCCTTGTTGGCGGACCCGCGCATCCTCATCCTCGATGAGGCGACCAGCAGTCTCGACAGCGAGAGCGAGGCCGAAATTCAAACCGCCTTGGCGACCTTGCGCAGTGGGCGCACGACGTTCGTCATTGCCCATCGTCTGTCGACCATCCGTGCCGCCGATCAGATCCTGGTGATCGAGGGCGGGCGCATCGCCGAGCGCGGCACGCATGACGAGCTGCTGAACCGCGACGGCACCTATCGTCGTCTGCATGACCGCCAGCATGCCGCCGCCGCCGAACAACACATCAATCCCGGTGAAGAGCTGCGCGTATGATGCCTGCGGTGCTCACTGTCACGGCATTGACTATTGCCGGCTCGGACTGTTCCGGCGGCGCCGGCATCCAAGCCGATCTCAAGACTTGGCATCGTCTGGGGGTATATGGACAGTCGGTGATCACCTTGATCACGGCACAGAACACCACTGGCGTGAGTGCGGTGCAGGTATTACCGGTCGAGCTGATCCTGCAGCAGATCGAGGCGGTGCTCAGCGACATCGGCGCGGCAGCGGTAAAGACCGGCGCGCTGGGCTCGCCGCAAGTCATCCGCGCCGTAGCCACGCGCCTGCAGTCAGAAGGCAAGCCGCTGGTGGTCGACCCGGTGCTGATTTCCAAGCATGGCCACGTCCTGGCGAGCGCCGATGCGGTGGCCGCCTTGCGCGACGCGTTGATGCCGCTGGCCACCGTCATTACCCCCAATTGGCACGAAGCCGCCGCTTTGAGCGGCCTACCCGTCAGCAACACCGACGAGGCTCAACGGGCCGCCCGCTGGCTGCTGCAGCACGGCGCAAAGGCAGTGCTGCTGAAAGGCGCTGGCGCCGGGATGCAAGGCCAGGAAAGCGCCGACGACATCCTCTTCACGCCCACGGGCGACACCTTGTTGCCAGGTCTGCGTCTGGCGACCCGCAACCTGCACGGCACCGGCTGCACCTATGCGGCGGCGCTCACCGCCCATCTCGCGCAAGGTCTACCGCTCACGACGGCAGCCTTGCACGCCAAGGCCTTCATCGCCCACGCCATCGTCACCGCTCCCGGCCTGGGAAAAGGCTTCGGCCCGGTCAATCACTGGGAGTAAGTCGCAATCAATTTACCTGGTCCAGACTTGGCCGGCGTCGACCACCAGGACTTGGCCGGTGACGCAGCGGGCGGCGTCGCTGGCCAAGAACACGGCGGCATTGGCGATATCATCGGGCTTGATGTCGCGGTTCAACGCCGTGAGACCGATATAATAGGGGATCACCTCGTCGGGGGCGATGCCTTTTTTCTTGGCGGCGGCGGCGATGTAGTCCTTGTTCCAGATCTTCGAACCTTCAAAGACATTGCCTGGGGCGATGCAGTTGACGCGAATTGCTTCGCGGCCCAGCTCAAGGGCCCAGCCGCGGGCCATGTGCAATTCGCCGGCCTTGGTGGCGTTGTAGGCGGTGTTGGCCTTGCTCGGCTCCAGGCCGCTTTTCGAGGACAGCAGCACCATTGAGCCGCCGTGGCCTTGCGCCTTCATGATCCGTGCCGCTTCACGCCCGAACAGAAAATACCCGGTGAGGTTGATGCGCAGGCTGAGGTCCCATTTATCGAGCGGAAAATCTTCCAACGCATAGGCGGGGGCCACCCCGGCACAGCAGGCGATGCAATCGACGCGTCCCCAACGGGCCAGTGCCACATCAAAGCCCGCGGCTACCGAGGCCTCGTTGGTGACGTCAACGGTGGCGGTGTGCACCCGTGCCGCATCGCCAAAGCGTGCTGCCACTGCCTGCAGGCCAGCGGCATCGACATCGGTGAACAATACGCATGCGCCAGCGTGATAGAGCCCGGTAGCGACGCCCAATCCCAAGCCTGAGGCCGCACCGGAGACGACGGCGACCTGTCCTGCCAACGCGCCTTCGGCGGTCGGCGCGTCGCTGATTTCGATCACGAGTTCGCCGATGCGCACCATGCCGCTGAGCGGTGCCGTCAATTCGCTCGGCTCACGCACACTGCGACTGGCGGTCGCGTCGTTCATGGCCGGTATCAATCGGGCGAAGCTGCCCGGTTGCAGACGTTGGATGGCAGCGAGGGCAAGACGAAGGCTCATATCTCAATGCGTATATATGCTCACTCGCCGCTCAACCGTTACTCCAACGAGGTCGGATACGGATTGAGACGCCACAGCAGTACCCACCCAGCCACCAGCCCATGCGGCGTTATCGTCAGCGCCAGGCTATCCCCAGACACGGTACCTGGCGCTGTAGCCCACTCGATTTCAAAACCAAGGAGGTAAGACGGGCTAATGCTATAGGTCAGACCGCCGCGCAGGCCGAGATATTGGTAGTTGCCAGTTAACGTTTGCGCGGTGTTGCTCACGGTTTCCCACAACTGCACACGTTCGCGGCCCACGCCAATGATACCCTGCAAGAGCAACGCCGTGCGGTCGCTGCACGACCACGTCAGGCCCGGGGTGATGGCCATGCCTATGCGCGTGTCCGCTGACCCGTGTCCGTAGTTGGCTTGATTGACCACCACCTCGCCACCCACGATCGGCGCCAGCGATGCGCCCGGACGAGAAAATAATTTACTGCGGCCGCCGGCGCGCAGACCTACGGACCAGCTTGGATCAGCTCCCACGGTGTCGTTGCGCGTCCCATTATCGACCGTGATCGAGGTGCTCGTCGGTCCGGTCTGCACGCCAACATAGAGATCACCCATGATGACTTCGGTGGCCATGGCCGCGCTCACACTGCTTATCATCACGGCCGCGCTGCGTATGAGCTGTGGCCTCATGGTCGCAGCACCACGCGCAGGCCGACCAGCGGATGGCCGGCAAATGGCGGCACGGTGGTGACGTTTGAACTGCGCGTCGCCGCCACCGGATCATTCCATGAGCCACCCCGGACATGGGCTTGCTCATCGGCATCCAGGGTCGAGGTGAGTTCGGCGGCATTGCCGGTCATATCATAGAGACCCCAGGCATTGGCCGATCGGCGGCCCACCGGCGCGGTGCCGCTATCGGTGGTGATGGCGATCGACAAGGTTTCACGCACGCGGGCAAAGCGTCCGACCTCGCTGAGGTTGGCCGGATCGAATGGATAGATCCCGCCACCGGCACGCGCTGCGTCTTCCCATTCTTCATCATTGGCCAAAGTCATCAGCAGGCCGTGCGCCGTACCCCAGTCATGCAGGGCCCTCTCGCCGACTGCTTGAGACATGCCGGTGGCAGGGTGATCAGGAGCGCCATTATCGACGCCGACTTCGCTCCATGGCTCGCTGGGAATACTGCTGTGTCCAGCTACAACACGTCGCCATTGGTTGCGCGTCAGCTCAAACACCCCGATGTACAATTCGCGGATCGGCACTCCGCGCGTGGTGCGCTCATCGGCATCGGCAAAGAGGTCACGGCTCTCGGCGCCGATGGTGGTGGTGTGTGCCGGGATATAGTGCAGTACCAGCAGCTGATCACGATAGGCGGGATTATCGGCAAGATCAGGCATCGATGTGCGATAAGTGCTGCTGCCGCGCTCGAGGTCGAGCACGCGGTACGTAGCGGTCTGCTCGCCGACCGCAGTGGTGAGCCCCGCAGAGTCGCCACAACCCGCAAGTCCAACCGCCAGCGCGACGACGGCCAGCCAGGATCTGGGGAGCATAGGCATCAGTTGCTTCCCGATCCGCCTGTGGGGCCGACCACGCGCAAGATCACCGGCTGTTCAGCGGCCGAGGTGGCGGTGGTGGCGAGCAGGGAAAAACGATAGGTCTGGCCGATCACCGCACCGGCATCGGCCAGGTCGTAGCCCACCGTGCCGGCGGTCGAATCGACGCTAACCCACGACGGCACCTTTTCCCCCAACAGGTAGACGGCGGCGTCAGTCACCACCTCGGCCCCACGGCGCACCCGCACCGCCCGTTGCAAAGGATTGGCAGAGCTCAGTGGTTTGATCAATGCCAAGGGCGCGTCCGAAACGATGGCCAAGCTCAGATCACTGCCACTGCGTGGGCTCAGTGTCAGGCGCTGAGTGAGCGAAGTGCTACCGAAAGTGGCAATGAGATCGAAATCCTGGTTACCGCTGGTGGCATCGCGGGTGATCTTCCAATCCAGCGTCGTACGGTAGGTGGCGCCGGTATCGATCGGGCCGCGTGTCAGATGCACGGTAGCTGTGCCGCCGCTGATTGGTTTCAGGAGGACAGTCGGCGTGTCGGGGTTGTCGATATCGTCAATCACCGTCGAGCCGCTGAGCGGCTCATTGGAAACCGTGATGATGGTTCGCTGGGTGCCTTCGCTAAATACCGGCGGATTATCGATGCCGGTGCGCTTGACGGTGGCGAACGCGTCTGCGAGCACGTCCGGATCTGTCTTGTTTATAAAGCCGAGGTAGAGCGTGCGCACCGCTTGCGGATCATTGCCAGCAAGCGGCAGGCGCAGCGAGGTGTCGCGATAGGTGACGGCGGTGGCGAGCTTGAGCACGTCGCCGCCGAGGCAGCCGCTGCTGAGGACGAACACCAGGGCCGAAGTGCTGCCGGTGGCGGTGGCCTCAATCTGCGCTATTTGACGTCCCTCGAGCATCACCGTTCGTCCGTCGTCACCGATCGAGATGCCGTTGCCAATTCGTATGCCCAGTTGTTCGCTGGCCGTAGATGGCCCTTTTGATGGTTTGAGTGACGTATACGAAATGTAGAAATTCCATCCGCCGAGGATGGCATCTAGGGGAGTTTTCGTGCCCTTCAGCTCAAGCTTGGTGTCGAGCGGAACCAGGGTGACGGCCTCGCCGCCTTCAGTATAGATGCTTTCCCCCAAAATAGTGAGCATGGGCACATTACCCGGCTCAATCTTAAATGAGACTTTGCTCGGGAGCGATTGCAGCCAACTATCAGAGGTCACATCGGCCCGGCCCCCATGATCCTTTACTGAGAGGAAGCAAGTATCTGCGGTTGCGGCTGTCCCTGAATCGGGGACATAGATCAAGTCCAGCAACAAAGCACCCGTGGCTGTGATATAGGTGATTGGCACCTGATCATTGGGCCCCAGCAATCTGCTATGTTCAGCAGTATACAATTTTCCGCTAAAAGTCGGGTAATCGATGAACAGCGTCAGTCCCAGCTCGGCATGTTCATCGGCAATACCAAGCATCGCCGGGGTGATGCTCATCTGGCTGAAACGCGTCACCGTCAGCTCCTGGGGTGCCATGGTGGGTGGCAGATTGGCAGTATCGAGATGTAACATGCGCGTGCCGGTCCAGCCACTGTCGCCGGCCGGAGCGAGGATGCTTAATTTCAAGGCGAGTGGAAAACGTTTATCGAGGCCGCTGGGATCCGCAGTAAAGACTATCAGTCGCAAAAGATTCGAGAATTCAGCGAGTGTCGACGGACGGTTGTCATCAATGGTAATAGTGACTTTCCCGTCTGATAATTGATAACCGGCGATATGTGTAGAAGTGGAGCCCTTCAGGTAGACTCCGCCACTGCGCAGGACGTAGAGTG
>JAYVTR010000337.1:0-8730 GCA_043788625.1 Planctomycetota bacterium | reverse complement strand
TCGCCGGCTGCTTGGCCATTATTCGGCCAAGCATGCAGCAGATCGGCGTACGCGGTTATGCGCCTCGTCCCCTTTAAGATCGCTAGGCGCATGAGTTTCCCAGTTACCACAGGTGGTTATACAAGTACGATATTTTTTTCGGGTTGACTCATATTTTAATAATGCTCGTGGTTACTCACTTCAGCGGCGTGCATGTTTTATGTGGCAATGGTGCTGGCTGTCCTCATCCCAGCACTCACCGGCGACAGGTACCACGCGCAGCAGCGCCAGATCGGGATCACCAACCCCAAGTGGGAACCAACGCAGGTATTCATCGCGCCATAGATGGCAGGCACGGGTGCGATCGCTATCTTCACTAGCTAGACCGGTAATCGAGACATGGGTTGAGCCCTGCTCGCCATGCAGAGCAACAGCAACGTGCGGGTTGGCCAAAGCCTGGGCAAAAGGCTGCGAAGTGCGGCTCATGAAGAACCACAGGACACCCTCAACGTCAACCTGCTGCACCACCATCGGTCGGCTGTACAGATGCCCGTCACTGGCGGCGGTGTGAAGCTGGCCAAAGAATGCGGCTGGAGCAGGTTGGGGAGCTGGCTGAAGGAAGAGATGGCGGTCATAGGTTATCCTCACTTCTAGCATGTGCTGAACGTGCCAATCAACTGTTTTTAAGATTGTTTGCGTGGTCGTCCGCAGCGTCGATAAGCGCACTGCCGAGGGTGACCCACACCTTGCACTCCGCCAAGTGGCACCAGGTGTACCGTGCAGAATACAGGACGGTTTTGACACACTGGTGAAGTATTTAGACGCAGTAGATTTTTAGGATCAGCTTAATCGAAACGTCTCAGGCAGAAAATTCAGGCTGTGGAATTCCCGTGTTACCGTTCATCCCTACATGGCCCGCGGAATCGTTAAAAGCTCGTTGAAATGGTGCTGATACCCCAGCGATGAGCATTGGCATTGAGCTTGCTAATCGTCCGCCGCGAGCATCGCGCTCGTTCACTCCGTTCCCCAAATATGGACGTATCATGAATCGACTCACTGGCACTCTCGCTCTCACCATTTCGGTTGCCCTGATGGGTTCAACTATTTCGGCAGCAGACGTTTCTTATGTGGATGTTCGTTTTGGTGGCGGTATCCTCTCCAATGATTTCAAAGGTGATTCATCGACCACCGTCACCAACAATTCAACCCAGGTCAGCACCACCAACAGCGGCGGAAATAATACGCGTGATGCGGACAACAATTACCGCGGTCAAGTCGAGCTGGTCTATGGCAATCTCGGCCCAATCGGCGGCTTGATCCTCGGTGCTGGAGTAGCGGTTAATCATGCCCGCTTTGACAACGGTAATTACGATGCGACGGTAAGCACGCCGGTGGTTGATGTGTTGATCGGTTATGGGATCGCCGTGACCCCCAACTGGCATTTCGAACTGGCGCCGTTTGCCGGCTATGGCCGGGCCTACTACAGCGTCACGGATTCAAACACCAGTTCGACTTCCAAAGATTCGACTGACTATGTTGAATACGGCGGCCGTCTCGGCACCTATTTCACCTTTCCCAACAAGGTGCAGCTGGGTATTGAAATCCCGTATCTCGTAGGTCGCTACAATCCTGAATACAACCACGACAGCGGCACCGACACTTATAATGTGACTGATGAACGGCGGAATCAGGGTTTCGGTTTGATCGCCAGCATCGGCGCGCGCTTCTAATCCGCGAAGACTTGCCATGTGTGAGCTCTTCTTGTTGGCAGCTTTGGGCGGTTCGTTAATGACGAATCCGCTGCTTGTGGATCTGCATCCGCGGCCGGTTATTCCGGGGGCGGATGCAACTGCCGATGAGCTGTGTCCGTTGGAAATACGGCGGCGCATGGAAGATGTCGCCGGTGGCGCTCGCTTGCACCATTATGGCATCTGCCATACCTACCGTGCACGTGCTTATAGTGCTCGCTTTACGGACTCCACCGGTATAGAAAATCTCATTACTATCCGGCTCGATGGCATGGAAATCTACGTTGAGCCGTATCTAACTACTGCAGCGGGTCATGTACCGGATGCCATTGAGATTAATACCCGCTGACGATATTTGTTTTTATTTTAATCAGCAGATTTATCGCCATGGCGTTTACACGCGCATGGCTTATTTTTTTTAAATAGTTTATTAACGAGCTTGACCGATGCTCATGATGTCTGAAATACCTGTATTTCAGACAACACCCCATTTAGTTTGCAAATTTATTTCATAACGAGCTATCCCTGCGAATCGTGACCTCCGAGGCCAAGCTCCGCAATTGATATCGAGGTATGATTGGCGCGATGTGCATTTTTAACGCACATTTTTTCTAAAAATAAACTTCAAGTACCTAATTTTTCAATCGCCTCAGTATATGGAATGCGCATCACTGAACCTTTTTGGTGAATTGTCCAGCCGCTGCCGAGAACGATAGGCACGGATTGTCCATCGTCGGACACCAAGGTGATACGCATTTTAGGTGTCAGGCTCAGTCCGCGAGGATCGTTGGCGGGGATTTCTACGTCGATTCGCGGCCCAAGATCCTGATCTCCTGGCGCTGCTGTGGCTGGAATTTGGTAGGCGAGGTTAGGTACAATGAGGAACATGAAGCTGTCTTCTATAAGAAAGTGCCTGCTATCACGTGTCTGGACGTAATAGCAGGCACAGGTTTTTTCAGGATGCAATTAGCGCTTATTACATCATAGCAACGTGCGAAGCGTGCGCCTGTTGCTGCTGATGATTCACCGCGTTACGCCGGCATGCTACGCCACAGGCTCCGCCCATGACGGCTGAAATCGCTGCCAAGACCATGGCAATCACCGACCAACAAGCGGCCTGAGCAGTGACTTTACGTGTTGCTTCTGCGGCTTGCAGGGCTTCATTCTTGGCCACATCCCATTGGGCGACACTGGCCGCCCATACGCGATCCCATTGTGCCAGGGCTTTCGTTGCCGCTTCTTGGCTGATGCCGGCTTCACTGCTGATCAGCGACACCAATTCGGCCTGCTCAGCATCGGTTTGGGTGCGCTTGCCGTCGCTGGTGAAGTGGCCGGTCATCAGTTCAGTCAGGCGTGAGCCATTGGCTAGACGATTGTCGAGGGCGTTAGCCGCATCACCGGTGTTTTGTGGACGCTTGCCCACCGCATCCGAAAGTTCTTTGCGGATGCCATCGACATTAGGAGCGACCACTTTGGCGATGCCTTTAGCTCCGTCCCCGGCGACGGTCGCCGCAGCTTGAAGACCCTGGCTTACCAGATGTGCGCTACCGCCAATGAGAGTCCCGGCAGCACTCACCGCCAGCAGGACGCCGACAATCGCTGCGGTTGCCCACACGCTTGCACCCTGCAGCACGCCAACTGTCCGGTCTCTGGCTTGGCCGACTCGCCCAGCGACCCACCCGCCTGCAAATAAAGCGACACAAGCTGACAGCACCCAGGCGATGGCTGAGGTTATGATCACCGTTCCAGGGTGACTATCACGATCGACGAGCATCAGCCCCACTCCGAGCCAGGCTTGAGCAAGGACGATGTTGACCGCAACTGCTGTGGCCAGGCCGGCGAACACCGCCCCCCACGAAAAGCGCGGCGTAATGGCGGTATCGGATAATGTGGGCGGAAGCGCGTGCGTATCACTGAGGATAGACATGGGAAGATCCTTGTATGAGGTAAAAAGTGTGCGAGATCAGAAACGGAAACTATAAAAGACGCCGCCACTGGCACCGACATCGTTCTTGTCGTCATGGCGATTATCGCGCACCCCGACCGCGGCCAGCACGCCGGCTGAATGGCGCCACTTTTCGCTCATGTCGCCGAAGGCGAAGGCGTAGGTCGCCATCGCATCGACTTCCCAACCGGTATCATCGGAATTGTGGGCGACGAAACGGGGGCCGACACTCAGCGCATGCATGGCAGACAAGTGCAAATCATTGCTGAGGTCATAGAGGATGGCACCGCCACCACCAATGCGCTCATCTTCGCTGAGGAATACTTCCGGACGGAGGATGAAGCGACCGATGTTTGTCGAACGCCACTCCAAAGCCACGCCCGGTTCGAAGCCGGCGGTGCCAGCGACCAATTGTGGAACGATGCTCAAGGAATCGTCAGCGGCAGACGCCACAACCGGAAGGCTCAGAGCAAGCGTCATCGCGACTCCGCACATGCCGACGTAAGAGGTAAGTGAATGAATTGATTTCATGTTAATGTCCTGGGTAAAATCCCGGTGATTACGTATCTGTGGGCCTATTAGCTTGACGCGTGCCAAGCACATGAAGTTGAAAACAAGATTTTTTCGGTCAGGCGAAGGACTTCTGATTGCATGGTGCACGAGTGCGTCGTACAGAGCTTGCAGAAGTTACGACGCTCAGTTTGCGAGGTGTGGTCCGTCGGCGCCCATGAAGCCTTCGAAGCCGGGCATGATAGCAGAGCCGAAAGCATTGCTGATCAAGGTACCGATTACTGTCCACACATCGGTAGTCGGTCCCTCGATATGCCCATGCAAAGGAATACGTGCAGCCAGCGACCCGGTTTCATCATTCACTAACAATGCTTCGCCAGTGGCGATGACCGCTTTCCAGAATAGCTTGGTTATTCCATTATCAGAATTTTTGAAACGCCGCACGTCAAGACCATGAACGAGTGGTTTTAAAACCCCTTCGACGTTGCCATTTTTACATGATAGTTCGAGAAAAGCAGAGAATCTTCCGGAATTGAAAGCTAATCCGTCCAGATGCTGGGTGCTGGGATTCAGGCTTGGCAGATCAACATCCCGCAGCGAAAAATTCACTGCAAAATCCAGATCGCGTACCCATGGCCGTACATCGGCTTCAATGGCGAGTCGACCCAGACCGGTGGTGAGTCCCTGTAATGTGAAATGTGCTGGGATGGTTTCGGCCGTCGGATCGGCACCACCGACGAGATTATAAACTTCAAAAGTTATACGGGTGAGTTCCAAATCAATACCGCGCCGGCGATCCTGATAGCGGAAGGTGCCATTTTTAATCCGCAGCTCATCAATGCGGAAGGCGATGAGATGGTTCACGCGCGTTTGCCAAGTTTCAGCGGCTGGAGCAGGGGGCGCGCCTGGCGGCTGATCGGCAGGCGGCAGATCGAGACGTGGTTTGTCAGGGGCGGCTTCAGGTCCGGCGGCGGGTGACAAAATAAAGGTGAGCCCATCGGCCTCGACCTGCGCCCGCAAGCGTCCATGCAACAACTCTTTCCAGTTCAGCTTGAGTGCGAGATCTTTGCAGTTCAACAGGGGTTCAGGGCCATGCCCATCTCGATCAACTGTGAGGCGAACCCCATCCATGGAATAGGCACCACGCCACAGAGCCAAGGATATGCCATCGACGTGTCCTTGATAGACCCCCGGAGTGGATAATTTATGATTGAGAGTCCACAAGGCCATCCACGGTAAGGCCAGACGCAAACAAATAACGGCACCGATGATGGCTATAAACCACCACCGGCGCCGTTGAAACCGGCGGCCAATATTTTCTATAATTCTATTCATAACCTTTTAACGCGGTGCTGTAGCACCGCGAAAATGGCTTATATGAAGGTCACACACGCGAGGATCGCGACAGGCTGATGCCACCAGCTACGAAAGCCAGTACGCCCAACACGACGAGAACGATGGTGCGGTTGTCAGGAGTACCTTTGAAAATGCGGCTGAAGCCGGAGCTGACGCTGTCACCGGAGTACAAGGCGAAGCCGAGGAGGATTACGCCAATGACAAAGAGGGCAATGGAGATGGGTTTATTCATGGAGCACCTTTTTATAAAGCGTTCGAATGGAAGCTGGGCTACACGCTCAACGCGATTTTCCCTTGGCTCCGGAAGATTTTCCGCCTTTGCTACTACCACTTGAGCTACTGCCGCTGGTGCTGCTTCCATTTGAACCGCTACCACTGGCGCCGCTGCGACCTGAGCTACTACTGCCGGAACTGCTGCTCGACTCGTCCTCGTCTTTGCTGGACTTCTTGCCCTTGTTGGACGACATGGAAGAGCCGTCGCTTTTGACGGTGGTCACCAAGAAGGCAGTGACGGCCAATACGGCCGCAACCGCCGCGGCGGTCTTGATCGGATTCTTTTTACCCCAATCGGCCAGATCAGAGGCTGAGGTCTTAAGTTTCTCGATGGCATCTGCGAGATACTGTTCGCCGTTATCCTTGATGTTGGCGGTGACTTTTTCCTTCAAGGATTCGAAGGTGCTTGAAAGTCCGTTGGCCACCATCTGGCTGACGAAGTCCATTGAGCTTGAGTCACTTTTTGCACCGTTGGCGGATGAATTCTTTTCGGCATTTTGGGCAGTGGTCATGGTCGTTTCCTTGCGTGGAAGTGGTGAAACTTGAAAGGGAGCAGAAGGGAAAAGAGGGAATGGTAACAGCGTGCGCAGCTGAGCAGGTCAAGACGTTTCGTCTTCGTCTAAATCAATCACCAGGTCTGCGGAGGGGGCATTAACCACCGGCGGTCCGGTTGAGGTATGGCCACCAACGGTTGAAGAGGTGGACAATCCCGTGCCGGGATCATCGAGATGCGCAGTTGGATTAAAAAGCCGCATGATGTCAAAGTAATGGCAAGCGGCGTGCCAATCGCATTCGCTGAGAGCGAAATGAGGCATATATGCACAGAATTGCGCGGCTCTGCAAGCCTTGACGTGCGCAATCGTCAAATCGTTGATGACATCCGGTGCGGATCACAGGAGCTGCAAGCGTACCATCGTGCAGGTTGCATGAAGGAGGTTACGGGACGAGCGAAAGCCGGCGGCTAGAGCATTGCCGGGCTATAATACGGCTGCCCACCGGCACCAGGAAGTGAAATGTCGCCCCGTGGCCAGGTAAAGACTCCACATCGATCTCGCCGCCACGATGCCGAATTACTTTGCGGCAGAGGGCCAAGCCGATTCCCGATCCGGAAATCTCTTGCGTATGCGCGCGTTTGAACATCCCGAATATGTTCTCGTGGTGCTCTTCGGCGATACCTGGGCCATTGTCGGCTATGGCCAGAGCATGATAGCCGGGCGGGCCCGGACGTGACCAGATGCGGATCTGCAGGGCCCGCGCCGGATCGCGGTATTTGAGCGCATTGCCGATGAGGTTCTGAAATACCTGAATGAGTTGAATACCATCAAAACGCACCTCGGGCAACTCGCCGATCTCAAGTGAAGCTCCGGCTTCGCTGATGGGTAGGGCGAGATTCTCTAAGGCTTGATCAAGAGCGTTACGGCAGCAAAGATTAATATCTTGATCCATGGCGACGCTGCCGGCGCGGGCAAAGCGCAGCAGATTTTCGATCAAGGCCCGCATGCGTTTGGTGGCATCGGTGATGCGCTGGAGATGGTGACGCGAGGCTTCGTCAAGCTGATCATGTGCACGTCGTTGGATCAACTCGACAAAGTTGGAGGCGGTGCGCAGGGGGGCCTGCAGGTCATGTGAGGCGAGTGCGGCAAAGTGTTCGAGTTCGCGATTGATGCGTTCCAGTGCGGCACTGCGCGAAGTCAGTTCTACCGTTCGTTCCCGCTCTTGGGCGGCGATCACCAATGCCGAGGTCATCTGGTTGAAACCGACGGTGAGGGCCCCCAGTTCGTCGGCACGGTCAACCAACAACCGTTGTGTCAGATCGCCAGCTGCCACTGCCATTACCGCGCGACGCAGCCGTTCAACCGGCAGGACAATGGTGCGCAGTAGCAGCAATGCTCCCGCGATCAGCAAGAGCAAGATCACGCTGCTGGCGATCACCGCTGAGGCCGTGGCTTCGCACAGCAAAGCATCGCGACTGGTGATCGTTTCGGTTTGCCAGCGCCGGGTGTGATCGAACATCTCATGCGAAGAAATAATAAGTTGTTCAGCAAGAAAGCGCGAACGCACCGGGCTGGGGATGAATACCCCGACGGGTGCTTGACGTTGAATAGTGAGCGCGGTCAAAAGCGCTGTGGTACGTTGCAGCTCTAAGGCAATCACTTGCTGATGGAGATTATTAGAAATCCCGAATGCCCGCGTCTCTTGCTCCAGTCGGGAACATTGCAACGTCAGCTGCTGACTCGAGCGGGGTTCGCCATAGAGGAGGTATTCGTATGCCAGGAGATCAATACGCTGCACGGCCAAATGCGTTTCGCCAGCCAGCCGTCGCTCGCGCGTAAGTTCTGAATTTGCCCGCGACAGGCGATAGAATTGTCCTAATGCCAAGACGAGAACGAACACTCCAGCGGTACTGAGCCACATGATGCGTTGGCGGATGGTCATCAGCAGCTCTGAGCAATTGGGTCGGTGAAAGCAGAGTCGGTGAAAGCAGAACAGTCATCACCTCTGGTACTACTCCCTGCACTCCTCGCGTATTCCCGCCTCGCAGTTGGTACATTGTGCTCCATCTGCCCATCCTCCACAAACCAAGATGCATCGGTGATTGGCCTAGCAGACACCTGAGTACTGGCCATGCAAGAGTTTCACTGCTGCCGCCACCGTTGATCTCAATCGTTTAATAAATAGTGCAAAATGCACGGCAGGTTGACGAAATTTTATAATTGAAGCAATATGAATGGAACGTTCCGTGCTAGCTAGCTCATGTCAGATGCGTCCACCTGCGGCATCAGTTTCGTAGACATGCATCACCCTCTCTTTCTTTAGGAATCAATCATGGCTACCACCACCTCAAACGCCGTCTCCGCTCTCAATAGCATGCTCCAGGGGGAACTCTCTGCCGTCGCCACGTATAATTTAGCAATCAAA
>JAYVTR010000336.1:0-15231 GCA_043788625.1 Planctomycetota bacterium | reverse complement strand
CGATGATGTCTTGGCGTCGCTGGGGGCTGATGCGATCCGTGCTCATGGTAGTGCTCCCAACTCGAATTGGGTCAGGGCCAGCGCCCGGTCGAGGCGGATGTGGCCACGATCATCGGTGTAGCTGAGGATGCGATAACTTTCGACGTTGAGCATGCGGGCCACCTGGGCGATGATGCCACTCATGCGCAAAGCAGGCACGTTGAGGACCTCGGCAAGTGCGCGCTCGGAGAGTTGACCGCCTGGAGCACTATCCAAAGCGCCAAGAATCTTGAGTACCACCACATCGTCTGGTCGACGCCGACCAGCTTGAGCCGACGAGAGCTGCCAGACCGGACTGATCAACAGGCGCTGGTGCCAGGTAGCTGTCGTCGCAGCCGGCGCTTGAGGTGCCTGATCAAAGAAGCTCAACTGACCCGGCGTTTCAGGACGTCGGACCTTCGTCGGTTTCACGGCATCCACTGACGCCATGAGCGTCGCCGTCAGTGCCTCAGCCGCTGCCGCCAGCGGAGTGATCTCAGCTTCCAATCGCCACCAAGCTGGCTGGCTCAGATGCACCTCGGCCCATCCGTCGATGACATCGTTTTGCTCAGCCAGCACCATGCAGGGTGCGATCAATTCCTGCGGGCTGACCCCGCCATGATAGCCGTTCTTCTTTCCACCATAACGGACCTTCTCGGTCCATGGTGCGGTCAGCGTTGGTCCATACGCGGCAATGCGTGGGCCACTGATGGCAATCTCGCCGTCTCGGGGAACAGCGGTGTGCCAGCGTTCACCGCCCTCATCAGTGCCAGGAGCTCCCGCCACCCAATGGTCGAGTACATGCCCGTGATCGCTGCACAGGATGATGGCTCGCTTCGACAGCGTCGCTGCGGCAAGCAGATCGCGCAGCACGCGGATCGACTCCAGATCCCACGAGCGCACGCCACCATCGTCTTTGGTCAGGTGGTCATCGATCGCGTTGACGACCAGCCCAACGATCCGCTGCTTGTTGTTGGCAAGCGCATCCGCGACCTGGCTACCCAAGCCTTGTCGCCCTGGCTCTTCCAGGTCCTTGCGGTGGAACAGCACCGGTGGGTTGCTCGACGAGCTGACTGAGCGCAGTTCGTGGCATTCTGCAAACCCGCGACGCTCATCGCCTGCGTCACCTCGGGCTAGGTGTCCGCAGAGCAAGCTGGTGCGTCCGAACTCGGTGACGCTGGGCACCGTGGTCATCACCGGGGCAGGCATGGCCACCCCATCAATCGTCCGGGTCCGCAGGGTCCAATACTGGCCTTCAAGATGGGCAACCAATTCTTGAGCCACGGGCCAGGACATGCCGTCCATGACCAGGACCAAGACCTTATGATCGGATGCCACCTCGGCGACGACGCGACGGTTGACGTCCTCGATCTTCAGGATCTCAGGATGCTGATCTGGTGTCCGGTTCCATTCCGCAAACATGCCTGCGAAACGACGGTTGAAGACCTCGCGACGGGCCAAGACCTGGTCGTGCAGCGTGGCGTATGCCTTCTGCAATTCACTGATGGGATCACCACCAACGACTCCATGCCGTGCCCAGTCCGCAAAGGCGATGCGATCCCGGTAGACGCTCATCGCCTCGGGGAGTGTGGCCGGAGCCTCGATCGGAGTTCTGAGCCAGCGGGCGACCCGGGTCGCCATCTCAACTTTGAGTTGCCGGTGCGTGTCGGCTTTTCCGTCCCAGTGCGAGCGCACCACGCTGGCTGCTGCCAACAATTCCGTGTCGTCGGCTTTGCCCACCAGGTGAAGCTGCACGGTCGCGGCAAAAGCCACCAGACGTTGCTGATAGCCGTGGGGGATGACGTCGCTCAGGTCAGCGAAGTGTTCCGCCGCCACCTGGGCGAGCAGCGCGTCGCTGCGTTTGCGCAACCGTCGTTGCAGCTCCACGTCCAGTTTGGCCAGTGCCTGAATCGCCTCCTCATGCCATTCTCTCGCATCGCGCAGCGTGACGGTGGTTCCTCCGGTGATTTGCTCCAGACGCCCCTGAGAGCGTAGCAGATCCGGGTGCTGACTCGCGTCTTCGTGATGAACGACACCACAGACGATGCCGATAGGGATGAGATCACTTGCCGGAATCTTCGCCGCAATGGACACCAGCAAATTCGCCAGCGGGCTGCGCTCACCCAACCAACGTTCAACCTCGTTACGGATGGAGGGCTTGGTCACGCGAAGCCGTGTAGCAGATGCATCGTCCGTGGACCAGGTCAACAGATCCCGTGGCGTGGGACTGGCCCCGGGCAGGCCAAGCACATGCACGCAGACCGCGCCCCAGAAAGTGTTCGGGTCGAGAATGCCTGTGGTGACGGCAGGAAAGCCCGATGCAGGACGGGCCTGAAGCAGGGCGATCGCCAAATCCTGATCCGCCTTGATGCGTGAATCGACCTTGGCGCGAAACTCTGCCATCAACACCCGCCACGGGTCGATCTCTTTCAGATCTGCATGCAGCAGGCGTGATCGGACATCGGCAGGGAATTGGGCCTGCGGCAGGTTGGCAACGATCACGACCCGCTCATGACCGGCGGGATCGACTCCGGTCAGGTGGCAGCGCACCTCCAGCAAGCTGCTGGCAACGGCCACGCGAAACGTGAGGCCCTTTTCTTCAAACGACTGTGGCCCCGTCCAACCAGGCAGGCCGCGATAGGCCATGGCGATCCATGGCCGCCGATGCGACTTTCCTTCGAGGTGCTTCTGCACCTCCATCCGCACATGCTGGCGAAGGTGATCCAAGGCGATGGTGGTGGAGCTGTTGGAGCTGGAGCTTAGAGACATCAGGGATCCACGACCTCAATGGTGATGCGGATATGCTTGCTGGGGTTGGCTTTGGCCAAATCCGCAATGCGCTTCTGCACCTCCGGGTACACCGTCTGGCTCTGGGCCGCAGCAATTTTGACCGGCTTGAGATCGGCGAGGCGGCGGCGCTCGTCGTCCTCGCGTGCGCGCTGTTCGGCACGGGATCGCGCCTGGGCCTCTTCAAATTCCTGCTGTTTCTTTGCCAGTTCAGCCTTTTCATTTTCCAGCTCACGTCGGCGGCGCTCGTCGTCTTCGCGTTGCTTCCGCTCAATCTCAGGATCAACGACCGGCGGCCTCGCAGCCTCCTGATCATACTTGGCCCACAACAGCGGCACCTCGCCTCCAACCGTGTTGATGGTTGGCACCAGGTCGACATCGCGTTGATCACGCGCCAGGTGTTCGCGCAACAGGGTCAGCAACGATTGGGCGCGGGTCTGCACGGTACTCGGACTGCTGGCCAGGGTCATCAGTTTGACCCAGGTCTGCCCGCGAACGGTGTCGGCGACGAGCCGTGCGGATTCGACTGACTTAGCAACAGCACCTAAATCTTTCGGGAGTGTGGCCGTAGCAAAGACCTCGATCAGCGATTCCTCGTTCGCCCGGCCAACGGCGTTGATCCAGTCTGAGCCAGCAGACGCGGTGACGATCCGACCGGCGGAAGCATCCCCGCCGATATGTTGCGCCATCGACGACAGGGCGATGACCAAGTCTGCCGCCGCTGCCTTCTTCTCTCGCTCCCAGGTGCGGATGGCGGCCACCAGCTGGCTGACCGTTGCCGAGATCCGTTGCTTGGCTGGGGGGTGGCCGAATGCATGACCAGCTCGCTCTAGGGCTGCCGTCCAGGTACGCTCATCAGGCAACGACTGCTCGCGCAGGTCCATGGCACTGTCGAGCTGGTCAAACGTGACTGAGACGGCCACGTTGTGGTGGTAAAACCGCCGATCGGCTTGTTGGGCAAACGTCCAGATCACCAGATCTGCGACTTCGGAAGACAGGCCACGCGCCTGCGGCTTGTCGCACCATTCGCGCAACTGGCTTACCGTCGGCTGACGAGTTCCGTCCACGGCCATGCAGCGCAGGAAGTGTTCCATCCACTCACGTTTGAAGTGGAAGACGTTCTCGTTGGCGGTCCCCAGCAAAAGCGGTTCGGCGATGCCGACCATGATGTCGCGATGCGACCGGTCGACTTTCTCCGTGCGATGCTGCGGGCTGATCATGGCATCGACGACATAGTCGGCGATGCGCTTGAGCTGAGGCTTCTTCACTGCCGTCGTGAAGCGAGGGTGCAGCGGATACTGGTACTCCAGGGCCTGATGCACCAATGCCACCAACGCCTCACCCAACGTGGTCTTGTCTGTGCTTTGGGGGACGAACCCCGACTCCAGAGAGAAAAGCTGATCGCCTGGCCCATTGAAGAACCTGTCGATAGCCGTGGGCATGGCGTTGCTGACGCCATAAGCGACTTCCAGCACGTTCAGCGTCTTGCGCTCCAATGCAGACTTCCGGGTCTCCAGCAGCTTCTTCGCTTCTTGCCGTTCGATGCTGGTGAGATGCCCGGTGAAGCCGTCCAGTCGCGCACCCGACAGCAGGTAGTTGATGATGACCAAGTCACCGAGGTCTTTGAGCGACTGCTGCGACAGGAAATTCGGCAGCCACACCAGGGTCTTGGCTCCCTTGGGCACCCGCTTACGGAAGTCCTCGATCACCGCCTTGTCGTCCGACGGCTTGTGATCCTTGTCGTCAAAGGGGTAATCGATGACCACCACCCACTTGTCTGACGGTGCCTTGAGCTGTTCCAGATTCGACTCGCGCACGTTCTGGTAACGGATCTCGATTTCTCTTGGTGTGCCCCGCCACTCGATGGTGTGCATCTGGTTGATGTGCTGCTGCTGATGCAGCTGGGGCACCTTCATCTCGGCGTACAGCAACTGCATCACCAGGCGCTTGCGGTTGCCGTCGTTGTCCTCGCCACGCGCCTGGCGGATGATCGCATCCGTATCGACATCTGACAGTTCGAGCGAAATCACCGGGTCGTTGGGGTCGCCGACCAACTTGATCTGGCCACAGTGCGGCTGCCAATCCTTCAGCCATTTCAGAACGGTGCGTCCTTCCTGGCGTGGGATCGGTGACGTGATTACGCCATGATTGAGGGCTGCCAAGCGACGAACCGTGAGGTTTCGCAGGCTCTCGACGCCGGGGACGATAGCGGTCAGCAGCAAGGTCTTGGCCACCCGCGCGCGCATGATGTAGGCAGCTAACGATGGCTGAGTGTTGGCATCCGTCTGGGCTGGGTCGAAATCCACCGGCAGGCCGACCTCGGACAGAATCAGCGGCTTCAGCGTATCGTTCCATAGCCGCTTGGCGTCATCCATCACCTTGCGCATCTGCGGGGCGAAGACTTCATCTCCAGCAGCGATGATGTCCCACAGGTCACCGACGGGCACGACCTGGCCCAGCTCCAGCTTCGACCGCTGAGCGCACAAGATCTGCAACAGGATACGCAGGGCGGTGCGTTCACGCTGCAACGCACCCGAGACCGCCACCAACACCTGGACCAGGGCCGGGCTGAAGGGGTACAGGTTGCGGAATTGTTCGGCACTGCCGCCCGTGGTCAGCAGGACTTCCATCACCTCTTGCCGATTACCGGCAGTCTTGGCAAAGGACTCATCGATCAGCGCCTTGGCCGCTGGCGTCAACGGCTTCAGCAAGCGCTCCTGCGCGATCACCGGCAGGTTGCGGTCTTCCAGGATGATGGTGTGAAAACGCTCTTCCCACCACGTCATGGTGTTCGAGATCGCCTGGTGGCTGGCCCCGGTCATGTTCTCGCCCAACGCCTCGCGCAGATCGCGCTGACGGGCGACGAAGCTGACGATCGGAATGGCCGCATGGGCAATACGCCCTTCCACCAAGGCAGCGATCTTCGGCCCTTCCAAGCCGACAAATTGCGGATCTGCGGCGCGACTCATCAGCCACAGCACCAACTCGTCGAGAAACAGGATCACGCCCTGATAGCCGAGATCCTTGGCATGATGGCTCATCGCCACCAGACCCTCATCCAATGGCACGTAATCGCCCTGATGCTTCAAGACCGGCAGCAGATGCTGAACAATGTCGCTCACCAGCCGACGGCGGTCATCGCCAAGATGATCCTGGGCTACGGCAGCAGCGAATGACTCCGCTGTCCAGGTGACATCCATGGCACCCCAGCGACCGCCACCATCGCTGCTGCCAGCATTCAGACGGGCGAAGAAGACATCGTCCCCCATCGAGGGGCGTAGCTCTTGCGCGTTGGCAAGGATCTCAGCCGACTTGAAGAACGCTGGCAGCGGACATCCCGGTTCTTTGCGACGGATGAACTCGGTGTAACCCCCAAGGATGCCCTGCTCCATCGACTCCTTGTTGAGCATGTGCAGCGGTACGAGCAGGATTTTTTTCCCCGTGGCCCAGTCGTGTTGTTGGAATACCGGCTGCAAACGCGGCAGGTTGCGCACTGCCTCGTGACCTTCCAGCAGCAGGCTGAGGATGGCCATGAAGTGCGACTTACCCGAACCAAACGAGCCATGCAGATACGTCGCCTTGCTCTTGCCGCCGGGGCTGGCATAGACGGATTTGAGAAAGGTCAGCGCCTCGCCGAAAGCCTTGGCCAGCTGATCCGTGACGACGTAATTGCGGGCAGTATCGTCTGGGTGCTGGATCCCATCGACCAGATTCAACACGAAGTCGCCCCGGTTCACCTGTTCGGGGATGTGAATGAGGTCTTTGATCAGGGGCATAAGGGCATTCCCATGGCTCTGGGGGTAACCCGAGCAGCGTCGTGTAGGATCAAGGTGGTGGCCATCCAGGGGGCGTGAAGCCTGGACCCAGAATCGGGAATGAATCGGGAATCGCGGATAAGTCCCGATATCGGATGTGCGTCGTAACCTACTTCATTTAAACAGGATAAGACATATCCTTGGACAGCCCCCCGGGCCTGATTCCCGATTACCCGATTATCCCTCATAGCCCGGCTCCAGGCCCGGCGGTGTAGATCGCCCCCCGGTTTTTACCCGTACGGAGGAGCTTTCCTTTCTCCGTCATGCTGGTCAGCAGATACCCGGCTTGGTCGCCAGTGATCTGAAGCAGCGTCATGACCTCGCCTCTGGTCACCTTCCCATGGGCAACCACCGACTCTATCACCAGCCCCTCCCAGCGCAGGCGGTCGATCCCGTGCGTGCGGACATAGCCGTCAGGGCTAGCCAAGCGCCGATAGAAAGAGGCGCTCAAGTGATAGACCCGTGGGCGTTCTCCCGTGGCCTCAATTGACCCCTGCTCCACCATTCGCTCCAACAGGGCTTTGGCCGTGGTCACGTTTTGCTGCATCAACGTGGCTGCTTCACTGGCTTCCAATCGACGATCGCTCATCAGGACGTTCAAAACCAGCAGCTCATCAAGCCCCAATTCCTTGCCGGCTTGAACACGCTCATGGACGAAGGCAGCGAAACCAGGAGGTGCCGGGTTGGCAGGAATGACCACACGAACCCCGGTGGTATCGCTCCGGCTATAGTCTGGGATGCCGCGACCATAGCGCAGCAAGCCAAGATAGATGCGGTCGATGCCACGACCAGTCTGCTCGACCAGGCCCAGGCGTTTACAGGCATCCACCAAGCGCGGATTGCGCGGAGTTGGCTCGTGAACCAGGAGATTTTCCACGGTGACGCCTGCGGGAAAACTGCCTGGACTGGTGATCAACAGATGGTCGGGATGAAACTGGATGTAGACCGAACCAAGACGCGAGTAATCGCGATGCAGCAGTGCGTTCAACACCGCCTCGCGCACCCCATCCGCATCATAACGAGGAATCGCCAAGCGCAGAAAGCCGTATGATAGCTCTTGTTCATCGTTGCGCGCCTTGACTCGACTCTCGATCTCGCCGATCAGTCGTACCAGTGGCAAATGGAATCCATCGTTCATCACCACGGAACTGCCAGTTCCCAGGACTTGTACATAACAGCCGTGAGTGGGCACCCAGCGTTCGATGGCGTCGTCACGACCAAAAAGTAGTAGGCCAGCAATGGTCGGTACCGATCGCCCATCACGGGTTTCAACCACGCGCATGGCCTTGGCCAGCTCTTGGTCGGAAAGTTCCAAGAGCACCTGGTCGGCTCCCGGGCGCTTCATCAGCCGCCGGGCCACTTCAAATGCCAACGGGTCGAGGTCTTCCCAGCGAGCCTCTGGGATCACCTGCGCAGAGAAATCGAGCAAGCCAAGGTCGGTGCGTCGTGACCGCTGCTCTGATGGCAGAAAGGGTACCGATGCTGGTTTGCCATCAGCCTGAATAACCCGGCGCAGTGACCTGCCACTTGCCGTGGCGCATGGTTCCATGCTTTGTGCCACGGTGATGACCACGACTTCGCCAGCCGCAGTGACAACCACCTCTACCTCAACGGACAGTGACGGACGGGTGTTGTTGGCGATAGCGGCGATCAATTTGGCAGGTTCGGTGGCATTGCCGTGACGGTGATGGCACCCGGTGATGCGGCCGTCGTCCTCGACGCCTAACAAGACGGTGCCACCATCAGCGTTGGCCATGGCCACGACTTCTTCATAGATCACCGCATCGCTGATGCGTTGACGATCAGACTTGAATTCGCGGGTCAGGGCTTCGCCTTGGGCGATCAAAGGACGTAACTCGTCAGGCGTCATGGCCGACCCTCGCCCTTCTTGGTGGTTCGATGTGCCCGTGCTTTCGTGGCCGTCGCTAGAGATTGGGCAGACACGGTCTGCCCAATGCGTCCCACGTCTTCAGCGGTTGCCCACTGGCCGCCGACTGAGTCAACCCATGCGGCCCATGTGGCAAGGGTAGGACGGTTCGTGTGCCTAGAAGTGGGGATTTGGGTCATGCCTGCATCTTCTTCGGTCGCCCGCGCTTCTTCGCCGCCTCACCCGTGTCGCTGGTGTCACTGGCAGTGGCGCGGGGTTTGGCGGCTGCGCGGCTCACCGCCGTTGGCTTCCAGGCGTGCAGGTCTTTTACGGTGATGCTCAAGGCGTGGCATTCGCCGGCTAGGAACTCGGCGTAGCTGTCGCCGAGGCGGACGCCGTGGGTGGGGTCGAGGTCGTTGTGCCACTGCTTCAGCCAGGGGACGAGTTGGTCGAGGCTGACCAGTAGCGGGATGAGGCGATCGGTGGGCCAGTCGGCAGTTTCCTTGCCGTGTTGATAGTGGGCGACCAGAGCAGTGGCGTGCTGGGCGTGGTCGTAGCCGGCCCACAGGATCAACAATCCCGTGTCACCGTCAGGCTGAGCGCCAGGGTAGCTGATGAAGCGTTCTTTAGGCACATCCAGCTTGCCGCGATGGCTCCAGAAGCTGGTCTTCTGGAAGTCCTTGGCGGTGTAGCGCGGCGGCACCGGGATCTCGATGGTTTCGCCGGCGTCTTCGCGGCGTTGCAGGTCCCAGGTGCTTTCCCAGTCAGCGCGTTTGATCAGGCCCTCGTCGGTGTAGCGCCAGATCGGCAGAGCGGGGACAGACTCGGCGGCAACCAACTCCAGGATCAGGGCGTGCTGATCGAAGTGGTCGTTGCCCCGGTAGAGGGCGGCGACCTGGGTGAAGGTGGCGTCGCGGAAGGCGAGGTCGGCCAGCTTGGTGGTGCTGATGAGCTGCGGAGCTTCCTGCTCGGACCGCTGGGGTGTGTCAGAAAGCGGCCCCTGTTGCGGCCAGAGTCGGCGGTCTTCCAAGTGGTCGCAGAGCCAGTCGCGCAGGCCGCGCTGCACCACCTCGTCCCAGGGGTCAGACTGCCAGCGGCGCTTGTGCTCGGGCTTTTCCAGCAGGCCGATGTGAGGGTGACTGGCGATGAGGTCGAGGCGGCGCTGCACCACTTGCTGGTAGGCGGCGGGCCAGTGGGCGGGGATCTCGGTGATCGGCGTCGAGCGGTGGCGCGTGAACCAGCTCGTCTCTTCCTCCTCGGCGGCAACTTTACGAGCGAGGTCTATCTCGAAGCCGCGTTCGCCCAGAAACAACGGCACGCTGCTGGCACTGTGGAGCGGGCACTCGGCCTCGGTGAGGATGCCGTAGGCGTGGTAGATCAGCCAGTCCAGTTCTTCCTGGAGGAAGATCATCTCGGCGCGGATGGCGGTGACGCGGGCAGCAGTCTGGGCTAGGATCTGGCGGGTTGGGGCGCGGGTGGCAAAAAGGCAACTGGGTTGGAGGGCGGCGAGTTCTTGGCCGAGGTCGTCGAGACGGCGGGTGAGAGCGATGCGTTCAGAGCGTAGCTCTTTGGGGATCGGCGTCTTCTCGATGTTGGTCGAATTATAAGCAAAGAAATGCTCCCAGGGTTCGCCACCACTTCGTGCGCCACCACCACCGCCTCCGTGGTTGTGACATACCTGACGAAGCCAAAATTCGATCGTGCTGCTGTTCAGGCACGCCAGCAACGCGAGGTGATCATCCTCGGTCGCCTCGGCGGGCAGCTTGATGACCGGGGCGGTCTGCTTGAAGACCACCCCGCCCCGGCAGAGGACGAAATGGTTGTGGGTGGCCACTTCGCCGAAGGTGATGGTGAGCGGTGGCTGAAGACGCTCGTTGGCCAGCTGATGCCATTTCCACCAAGGCAGACCATTTTCGCGATAACTTCCGCCGCTGAAGACGGCTCGATCCCAGAGCGTGGTTCTGCACGACCACAGCCAACGGTAGAGCCCTGGTCGCTTTTCGATCGGAATCAGTTCGCCGACATCGGTATATGGGAAACACACATGTTCTCGGGCAGAGACAAGCCAGTCACGGGCTTCATCGCCGAGAACCAGCGGTCGCACTACATCGGATTCGACGCCACGGCGAACGAAGGACGATGGTGTCGCAAGCATCACTTCGTCGGCATTGGTCATGCCAAGAACGCCGAAGACTGTTCCCTTGATCTGCGAAATCGGAGTTCCGCCCGCCTCAACGACAATCTTCAAATCTCCTGCCCCACCACCTCCCAATGACCACGGATGTTTGGCGAACACTTTTCGGTCAACATCAGCAACCGACAACCATGGTGTCTCCGCCCCCGGCATGCCGAGGTTCTCGACCATCGCTGTCCACACCTTTCCATGCGCCGGATTATTGGGTCGACTTGGCTCACCCCGAATACCCTGAACTGCACGTATCGGGCGATTGGGAGAAGACCGCTGATTTCGACCAAATAGAATTAGCGTATTTCGGTTAAATGCGCCGTCTTTTATGTTGTCTCCAAAGCTTACGCCAGAGGTGTCGATGACATGCGTAACATCAAGAATGGGCAATATTTTTTCGATGAGCGTCTTACCAAACTCGCGCTTTGTAAAACTAGCAGTATTAATTAGTCCAACAAACCCCGCCGCTCGCGCGGAGTTATTCTGCGGATGAGCAAGGTTAAAGAAGCGTTCTGTAAATGGGACAGAGAGGGTCCACTTACCTGCGCAGGACTGATATCTTTCCTTGATGCGCTCACGCTCGGCGGCGTCCTTCACCGCGATGTACGGCGGATTGCCGACAACCACATGATACTGCTGCGATAACACCCGTTTGGCGTTCTGGTACTCGCCGGGAGTCATGAAGTCCCAATGATCATGCCCGGCCTCGGCCAGGTAGTTGCCCTGGAAGCCACCGGCGACGCCCAGCGTCAGCGTATTGCCCACCGCCAGCGTGAACCCGAAGTCCGGGCAGTCTTTCATGCGCGTGTAGCCGCAGGCATGCAGGCCAGCGATCATCAAGCGAAAGCGACTGATGGCGACGGCGAAGGGATTGAGGTCGATGCCTGAGACGCTGCCCATGGCCCGGCGCACGGCCTCTTTCACCGGCACGCCGGGGCCAAGCTGCTGCTCCCACGCGTGCTGCAAACGGTGGAACATGCCGAGCAGGAAGTGGCCCGAGCCACAGGTGGGGTCGATGCCGCGCAGCCCCTCTAAGCCAAAAGTCTGAATCGCCGGAGTCAGCGTGTAGTCGAGAATGAACTCCTCGACGAAGTCCGGGGTTTGCAGCAGGGCAAACCGTTTGCGCGCATCGGCAGACAGATCCTGGTACAGGTCGCCCAGCCAGCGGGTGTCACTCAACGTGTCGGTGGCCAGGGTGCGGATCACCGCGCCGCTGCGATCGACCTCACGCCAGAAGGCGAGGATGCGCTTGGCACCGTCGGCGGACACGCTCAGGCGAAACAGTGGATTGCGGTCTTCAGCGAAGAGATCCCGACAGGCGGGCAGACGGCCAACCTCGCGCACGACATGCAGCAGGTACTGCACATCGGAATGATCGGGATGCTCGCTGATGTAGGCTTCCCGGTTCAGAGTCGCCGCATGCAGTCGCGACTGGGTGCGATCCGCATCATCCGGCCCACTGATCCATGCTGTCACCTGATACTCGTCAGGATCAATCAGTCGGTTGTCCTCAAGAAAGCGCACGAACACCGTCGCCAACACCCATGCCACCGCCGCCTGGGTCACCTGCTCCGACAACCAGGCACCCTTGGCGATGCCGGTGGTACCAGCCTTGCGGGCAGCGTCGTACTGCGCGGCCACCGCCGGATCGGCGTCAGCGCGGACACGGATGTCCTTCTCCAGATCTTTGACCAGTTTCTGGCAGTCGGAAAGCAGATCGGCAGTGGGGTACATTCAGCAGGTTTCCGCACGCGTTGAGAGAGCAAACTGGGAGGTCATTTTAAGATGGACCGGTTGGCCCACAGAGGCTTTGACAGATGTGCAATAGCATTGCAAATCTGGCAAACGCTTACCGGAACGGCTGATACATGGTCATAACTCGTCGAGGGTCGGCATGGCGCGGCGCATGAACTGGTCGAAGAGGGGCACGGTAAATGCCAAGTCGCCGTGGGCGGGGCTGTAGATCATGCCTTTGGAAATCAGCCGGGCGCGCACCGGACCAAGGTTGGAGACCTCTTTGTGCAACTGGGAGGCAATCTTGCCGATGCGCTGTGGTTCTGATCCGAGTTCCGCCATGGCTCGCATAAAACGCTTCTCACCGGGGGTCAGACGATCGAAACGGACACGGAAAAAATTCTCGTCCAGGCGCTTGGTGACGCTGGCGGTTGCAGCGCGGACGACCTCGGCGGTGATGATCGAGGTAGGGGCGTGCTTCCAGGACTGGTAGCCCCATTCCTGAATGAAATACGGGTAGCCGTTGGTCAATTCGACGATGGCAGTGAGTGCTTCGTCGTCGAAGCGCGCACCTGCCGCGATGGCGGGATCTTGCAGCGCCCTGCGAGAATCAGCATCGGAGAGGGCTCCGATCTGCGGAAAGGCAAACAGCCGTTCTGCGTAGGACTTTGATTCCCCAGCCAGCGCGGGGAGTATCGGCAGGCCAGCACCGAGCAGAACCACCGGAAGACGCTGCTGTTGGACTTTGTGCATGGCCATGATCAGAGCCCCCAGTTCGCGCCGGGAGAAGTATTGCAATTCGTCGATAAACAGGCCGATGGCCGAACTCCGTTCGCGGGCAGCCTCGCCCACGGCAACGATGAGATTGGGCAGATCCACCTCGATATCGCCACTGTCAGCGGCACCTAATTGCGGTTCGATGTCCAGCCCGAAGGTGACATCATTGATCTCAACCTTGATGCCGCTGATAAAACTACGCAGCACCCCCAGGGCTTTTTTCGCCAGATTCCCGGCACCGGCCATGCGATCTAACTCAAACAGGAGCGGCCGAACCTGGGCTGCGATTAATGGCCCAAGGGCTTTTTCTTCGTGTGCCTCAATGAACAAGGTGAGGTAGCCAGCACCCTTGGCGATTTCGCGGATCTCATTCAATAAAACCGTTTTGCCAACACCGCGCAGGCCGGTGAGCAACATGCTTTTCTCAGACATGCCACGCTTGGTGCGGGCGAGCAGAATACGGGCGTCTTCCAACAGCGGACCACGGCCGACCAGTTCCGGTGGCGGTGATCCGGCACCGGGGGAGAAGGGGTTGGTCAGCGGGTCCATGGTGTGGCTCCTGTAGTCATGTATAAATAACTATAACAATGTATATCATAAATCAATTATACATTATTAGAGGTAACTACAGACGGCAAGCTTTGGTAGACATATACCCATCACGCTGCACCCGCCTGCGGCTTCTGCTGGGCGATCCACGCCCGAGGCAACTCTAGGCTTTGATGCGAGCCGATGATCGGCACCGCGACCCCGTCGATGGTCGGATGCGTGCCAAAGCTGCCGGTAGGCACCAAGACCCACACCCCGGGCGGACCCGTGCGCGTGCCCGAAGCATCGCGCAGATCGGTGAGGACGCTGATCAGATCATAGCGGGCCAACAAGCCGGGATTGATCAGCAGCAGCGGAGTGGTGGATGCCCGCAGCTTGGCTGCAAGGGGCTGCATCGCGGCTTTGACCAGCGTCCGCAGGTTGCGGTCATCGGTGGTGCCTGGCTTTGCTGCGTCGGCAGTCACCACGGTCGACCACGGAATCTGCATGCGGCTGGCCTGGCTTTGCATGGAGGCGATGAGATCAGCTTCTACATCGACGACCGATACATCTGGAAATGCAGATCTGAGGGCTGACGTGGCGAGGGTCGCCCAATCGTAGAGGCACTGCAACACCACGAAGCCCCGGCTGTCGCGGCTGGACGCGAGGCGCTGCGCACAGGATTCGCAGGCTTCCTGGTCTTCGCTCTTGGACTGGCGCGTGCCGTGACCCCGGCTGGTACTGAGCAGGCTGAAGCCCGATGCGGTGGGCGCGTTGCCAGAGCGGCGGCGGGTGTAGGCACCCTTGTTCTCAGGGAAGGTCGGATCTGGTGGCAGATTGCTGTCCCACACCAATCCCAGTTCGGCTTCTTCGACATAGCGATCGAGCAGCGGTCGATCGGGCAGCAACTCGGCGTCGGGATACCGATCGCGCACGCGCTGATGCAGTTCACGCACCGGGATGCCATCAAGGCCAGCCAAGGTGCCGCTGGCGAGTCGCAGGGATTCGACGGCAGGCATGCCTTTGGGATACAGCTCCAAGCGATTCGGACTGAGGCTGGCTTTGGCGCTGGCGGCGGCAGCCAGGGTCAGCAGTCGGCGGTCGTCGAGCAGGGCTTCGCCCGGAGCAGCGACGGCACGTAACCGTTCGATGGATTTCGCTGGGCTGGGCGGGGGCAGGGTGACGACTAAACTATCAGCGATGTCAGCGAGACGGTCAGCGAACGGACCAAGTTCATTGGTGAGCGTGATGATCGGTGACGAGCGACCACGATAGAGCATGAAGCGCGGCTCTTGGAAATCACCTTCGACATCGAGAGCCACCTTGATCACGGCGAGGGATTTTTTACGCCGAGAAGCCGTGTCCGTGTCGCGGCATCCGCGCTGAGCCAACAGCGCATCAGCCAGCTCAATCGCCGTCATGACCCCCGCTTGCAGCGTGAGGATGTCTGCAATCGAACTACGCAGACCAGTGATGGTGCCGGACTTGGTTTTCCACCGACCGCAGATTTTTCCGTACGC
>JAYVTR010000335.1:0-3883 GCA_043788625.1 Planctomycetota bacterium | reverse complement strand
ATTAAATGCCACTCTATCGCTAAACGCCACTCTATCACTAATAGCCACTCGTCCTGCGCACGAGGTTTTTCACTTATCGAATTGCTGATGGTCACTGCCATTATAGGCATCATGACGACTCTTATAATGCCGGCCACGCAGATGATCCGTGACTCCAGCCGGAAAATCACCTGCATCAACAATCTCAAGCAGATCGGCATGGCCTTGATCGGTTATACCAGCGAGAATCGCGGGTTTGTTCCCTTCAGTGCTGGGCAGCTCGGCACGGGTCAGACTGGTATGGATAAAAGACAGCTCGAATTCATGCTCGCGCCTTATTTTGGGGCCCATCAGGATAGCGGCGGAATCGACGATTATTGGACCGGCATAAGCCGCTTGAAGACCTGGGTCTGTCCGTCGTCGCCGATCACTGGCTATGTCCCCTGGGGTGCCGTCGGCGATCCCAACCCCATTGGCATCCAATACAAATACCGGAGCGGGAAGGTCGGACAGGTCAACGCCTATGAAGGCGCATTTCAGTATCTGCATTGGTACAAACTGCAGGTTACCGACGCATATCCGGCTGTCGCCTATCTCACTTTGCGGCGTTTTCCAAACGTCTCACAGGTGCCATTCCAATTCTGCTCGAACCGCTGGCAGGCATCTGCTCCAGATCCAACAACGCCCGAATGGTGGTATGGATGTCAGGGCATTTCCTGGCATCCCAAGCTTACCCGTCCGACGGTTTTTCTTGATGGGCATGTCGTGGCCTTGATCAGTGATAACTATACTGTTGGCGGCGGCATGCCTAACAGCCAGACGTTGTTGATCACACCATTGAATTATCAGACCTACGCCTGCCAGGAATATTAAGCATGATGCGTGAATGGTTTCGTATCGTGGTGGCGGCTGGTGTTGTCATCATCACCCTGGGGGTGATCTTTTATCAGTTGCGGACGCCAGCAAAATTCCCCAGCGACTTCCCCTATGCGTGGGTCGCCGCCGGCACCCGTACCACTGATGCGGCCGCTATCATCGTCGTACCCGGTCGAGCACCGGAAGTCATCCACCATGCCGACGGCACTCCCGGCACCGACATCCAAGTCGACGGACGGCACTTATTTCCAGCATATACCTGCACCGACCCCGCCTGCCCAGGCCGCGATGCACAGGGTCATGCCCTGCTGTTTGCCTATGATCCGCTTGGCGATTTGAAGACCGCTTTTCCCGCCTGTCCAGCCTGCAATCCGACGCCAGGCAAGGCGAAAAAAACCGACAGCCAAATCCAGGCCTATGTCACGCCCGAAGGCGCCCTGATCGTGCGAAACTTTACCCGCAAACCGTAAAGGTCTTACGCCGAGCCGCGCAGCACCATTTCGGTTGGCACGACCACCTGTACTGCCCCGCTCACGGCGTGCAGGATGCGGCGATGTACCAACCACGCAGCCTGGCGGCCCTTTTCATGGAATGGCTGACGCACGGTGGTCAGAGGTGGCTCAAGTCGCGCAGCGATACTTTGATCATCAAAACCGGTGATGATCAGCTGGTGACCAACCACCATACGACACTCAGCGGCGGCACGATACAGGCCCCAGGCGATGTGGTCTTTCTGACAGGCGACTGACAAGAATGGTTCGCCACGTTGCAGCAACTGCTGGCCGATCTCATAGCCCTGACGCCATGGCTCCTCGACATGCCAATAACGCGGGTCAGCCGTCGACATGCTGTGCAGCAAGGTGTGTTCCTGCACCATTGCGCCGTACCCAGCATCGCGCATGGCGAAGCGATAACCTTCATGGCGCTCGGTGTCACTGCGATGGGCACTGGTCAGCCCCAGGTACCATACCGGTCGCCGCCAGCGTTCGAGCACATGCTGTACCATGCGATACATACCGTTGCGGTTGTCGATTTCGACCGATGGCACTTGCAAGGTGGCCGAACGCCGCTCGACGCACACCAAGGGTACGCCGTTTTGATGCAAACCCTCTAAGAGTATTTTGTGTTCGTCACCCGGGTAGGGCAACACGATCACCCCCGAAAACCCCAGGCTGGCGAAATCCTCCAGAACACGGAACGGTTGCTCGGGATCATCGTTGGAGGCGATGAAGTGCCAGGTGATGCCTGCTTCACGACAATAGGCTTCGATGCCCAGCTGGATCTGTACCACGCCTTCATCGGGGGCCATCGACTGGATCACGGCGATACTCAAGGCCGCCGGCGTCGATGAGGCAATATGACGTCGACGTATGGCCGGCGCTACCGCCCGTTGTCCCACGACGACCCCGCGATGTGGAATCTGGCGCACCATGCCGCGACTGATGAGCAGAGCGATGGCGCGACGCACGGTGAGACGAGCGGCCTCATACTCCACCACCAAGGCTGCCTCGGTCGGCAGCCATGCGCCTTCGCCCCACCGTCTGGCGATGATTTGCGCAGCTAAGACGTCGGCTAAACGTACGGCTTTTGAACGATAGGATCCACGCAAGGTCACAGGCGATATGATACCCGTGACCGGTCGCAACAAATTATTTTTTTGGCTCTAAGCGACGGCTCTATCTCACACATCGTCGAGCCGCTCAAGTTGTTCATATTTTCGGTCCAGGGTGACAAAGACCGCTTCTTGTGTCATGATGTAAATTACGTCCGCGTCTTTGCTCTAAGGTTCCTACATGCGCCTAACCCCCCTGCTCCTGACTCTTGCGGCCATCGTTCCTGGTCTGACGGCCGAGCAGGTGGTAACCAAAGTACTCGATGACCTGGAGGTGGCCACATGGGCCGCGAGTCCATGGAACAATATGGTCCTAGCAACCAGCCTGGTCGACGGCGTCGCTGACGATCTCAAGGCCCAGTCGAAACACTGCATGCGTTTCACCGCGGCGTTCACCGGCGACGGTTTTCAACACGGCAGCCTCGATGCGCCGGCGACCTTGGCGATTCCCGGGAGCTTGCGCCGCGTCCGCCTGCATTGGCGTGGAGACAGCAACGGCACCATCGCTTATCCATTGACGGTGAATTTCGCCGATGGCTGGGGACGCAGCGAAGCCGATGGCAAGAAATTTGAATGGCAGCTGGGCAATAGTGCCTCCAGCGCTTGGAAGAGCGTTGAATTCACCGTGCCCGCCGACTGGAAACAGCCGGTGCGTTTGCAGGCCCTCACTACGCATAATTGGAGTGAGCAGAAAGCCGTCGCCGCGCCAGCTTTCTTTATCGACCGCATCGAGGTCGACACCGATCTCGCCGGTAGCGATCCGCTGACCGGTTTGCCGTCGGGGTTCACCCCCGATCCAGCGAAAAAAGGCAAACCTGGTGAATTCCCACCCGCCGTCGCCTTATTCTCGGCAGCCATCGTCGGCACGCAGAGCGATGCCGAGGTCTACAACGGCCTCACTGCCAACTATCGCTTTACCGCTCGTTCATGGCGCAGTGAGACCGCCGTCGGCACCCTGCGTTGGGAATTGTCTGAACTGGCCGATGGCGTGACCCCGGTCAGCATCAAAAAAGGTGAGCAGGAAGTGCAGGTCGACAGTGTCGCCGATGTGCCTCTCGATCTTACGGTGCCGCGTTTCGGTCTGTGGCGTCTGGCCGCCACGGTCACCTGGAAGGACCATTCCGAAACCAAGGCCGAGCGCACCTTTGGCTGCTTGCCCCTGCAGACCGAATTGAGCGATCACGACAAGGACACCTCACCTTGGGGCATCAATGCCCATGGTGGCCACGAGACATTCTTTCCAGCGCCGTTTCGCCGCGCCGGCGTGGTGTGGTTCCGCGATTACGCATTTACCTATGATTGGATGGAACGGGCCAAGGGCGATGACAAGAAATACGCCGGCTGGCCATGGTACCCGCCATTGGTAGCCAAGTATGAGGCCTGCGGCGCGCGCATCCTGCCGATCTTGGTCGGCTC
>JAYVTR010000334.1:0-15677 GCA_043788625.1 Planctomycetota bacterium | reverse complement strand
CCGGTCGAGCCGATGTACATGCCGGGGCGCTTGCGCACCGCTTCCATGCCCTCCAAAACCTGGATTTTATCGACTCCGTAATCACCACCTACTGGCATGGGCGCGGGGCTGGATACGGGCGTATCGTTCGGATCGGAGGCGGCGGGCTGGACGTCACTGGACATGCGGAGGAATCCGTGGTTTAGCTGATCCCGCCAGCGTACCGCGCCACCCCTGCGAGCAAGAAGTCTCGGCCGTTGCGGAAGGCTCAAGTTGGCGTGCATGTGAGATCCGGGAAACGACACCGCCCGCCGCTCAAGTGAGCGGCGGGCGGTGTGGGGCAACCTGCTTTCGCAGCGCGAAGCTTACTTGGCGGCGTCCTGCTTTTGCAGCGACGCGTCGATGGCTTTCTCCAGGCGGTTGACGGCGTCGTCAGCCTTCAGCTCGGCCTTGACCTGGGCCCGATCGGCGGCGGCTTTCGACACCGTCTTGGCGATCTGGCCAGCGATTTCAGCCTGCTTTTTCGGATCGATCACCATCCAGGCATAGAGCGTGCCATCGCTCTTGTCGCGGTACATGTCGATGCGCTGGACGCCAGATGCCGAGATGTTGGTGATGCTCTGGCTGACGGTACGGCGGACTTCGTCGGCCCGTTCAGCACCACCGGGCTCGCCACCCTGGCTGTAGAAATTCTCGACCAGGCTTTTGACCTTGGTCTCGATCGATTGGGCGATCTTGACCCGGCCATCATTCTCGGCGAATGACAGCTGCTGCGGCAAGCCGCCGATCGTCGAGCGCGCCGCACCGGCGGCAGACAGGGTGTACTTCTCGTCGTAGGTTGGGTTCAACACCCACTTCGGCAGATTCTGCAGATCGCCCTGTGGCTGGACCACACCAGGGGTGTTGGCTTCAGGACGTTGGTTGTCAGTGCCACAGCTGGCAATCGCCAGGACCGCAGCAACGGCACTAAGGGACAGGACGGAAGCGCGAACGATCGACATGCGGAGTCTCCTGGGGGCGCAACTATGGCTGGTCGCCACGGCGCGCAAAGGAGCGAATGGTGATGGGGTGCACTTCCCCTCAAAAAAAACCTGTTCAGTACGCCGACAGCGACTGATCAATTTCCTCAGCCCACGCCAAGATCCCGCCTTCGAGATTGACGACGTTGGTGAACCCGTGTTTTTTCAGGGTTTCCAAGGCCTTCATTGAGCGCCGACCGGACTTGCACTGACTGATGATCAGCTTGTTCTTCCATGCCGCTAGTTCATCCAAACGCTGGGCGATCTGGCCCAATGGGATGTTGACGTTGCCGTCGATCTGGCAGATACCGAGCTCGAACGGCTCGCGGCAATCGAGCAGCAGATGCTCGGTACCGGCCTCGCGCAGGGCGCTGTAGTCGGCGACGCTCATCTCGCGCATTACTTCTTCGGCGCCCTCGCCACGCTTCAGACCGCAGAACTGCTCATAGTCGATCAGCTTGGTGATGGTCGGATTGGCCGAACACAGCGGGCAACTGGGGTCTTTGCGCAGCTTCAGTTCGCGAATAGTCATATTTAAGGCATCGTAACGCAGAAAGCGACCGACCAGCGAACGACCGATACCGGTGATGACTTTAATCGCCTCGGTAGCCTGGATCATGGCGATCATGCCCGGCAATACGCCGAGAACGCCACCTTCGCTACACGACGGGACTTCGCCCGGTGGTGGCGGCTCGGGATACAGACAGCGATAGCACGGGCCGTTCTTGGCGTCGAAGACCGTCGCTTGACCTTCGAAGCGGTAGATCGAACCGTAGATGTTCACTTTGCCGAGCATCACGCAGGCATCGTTGACCAGGTACCGGGTGGGAAAGTTGTCGGTGCCATCGATGACGATATCGTACTTGGCAACGATCTGCAAAGCGTTGGCGGCAGTGATGCCTTCCTCGTAGATGTCGACCTGCACCCCGGGATTCAGCTCAGTGATGGCGCGCTTGGCGCTCTGTGCCTTGCTGGTGCCGACGTCTTGCGTGCGATGCATGATCTGGCGCTGGAGATTCGACACATCAACGACGTCAAAATCCATGACCCCGATACGACCCACGCCGGCAGCGGCCAGATACATGGCCAATGGCGAACCCAAACCACCGGCACCAATCAACAAAACCGAGGCTTTCAGCAGTTTTTCCTGGCCGACGACGCCGAGTTCAGGCAGCGTTAGATGACGGGCGTAACGCAGGTACTGGTCTGACGTCAGGGACATAACGAACTCCGCACCGCCCAGTCGGGATGACCGGGGGGCGAGGCAGTATGCACACTTGATGCCAAGGGGAAGATCCGGCAGCAGGGAGAAACGATTGGACCAGGAGGGGCTTGGGGTCGTAGACCCCAGGGACCAGAAGGGGCTTAGGGGTCGTAGACCCCCAAGGACCAGGAGGGGCTTGGGGGTCGTGGACCCCCGATTAAAAAGTCCGTGCATCTGGATATCGCGGAAAATCGCGCTCATGCGCCCCGCGAGATCAAGACCACTCAGACCGGCGTGACGCCTTTTTTGAGAATGATGTTGCCGTATTTCGCCAGCTCACCGGTCATGACCACGGCAAAGGCTTTCGTGGCGCGTTCGTAAAAGGCGAAGCGTTCGATGCGCGTCACTGGTTGGTGGTCAGCCGCATGGCGCTTGATTGGCACCAGGTAATCGCGCTCGACCTGCGGATCGAGAGTGTCACCGGGAACTGCCGCCATCATACCCAAATGATCTTTGGCGTATTGGTCGAGAACGAACAGCGGCAGCATCGCATCGAGCAGCAGCGGAATGCGGATTCCGTCAGCGCGCAGCACCCGTGAATTGAAGGTTTCGCCGGGGAAATGCGCATCAGCCAGAACGATCTCATCGCCATGGCCCATGCGGCACATTACCGCGAGAAGTTCGGGAGACAGGACTGGCGAGATGCCTTTGAGCATTTGGTAATTCCTTGGCATACGTACTTATCAGGCAACAATCCGTCATCTAGTCGAAAGCTGTCGGCTGACCTATTGCCGCCGCAGCCGAGCGAAGATCATAGTGAACATGCTCTTGTCCACGCCGCGTCTCGCACTCTTCCTGGCTGTGGCTGTGGTCACCACCATGACCCTGGCATCCTGTGCCAACCGAACCACTAGCCGTTGGCAACCCGAACATAAGGGCGACGCCTTTGCCGTGGTCTTCGTACCGCTCGATACCTCCGTCCTGGATGCGGTATATCCGCAAGCGTCGCAACAGTTCGCTTTCGACCTCGCCAATCGGGTTGATTTCCTCGGCCGTGATGCGCGTGGCTGGGTAGCGACTGATGCACCACACGCGACCTCTGCCCTGGCGGTGATTCCCGGTGCTGATTGGACGGTAAGCACGCGCTTGTTATCGATCGACCTCGGGCCCAGCCCGTTGGGCCCGCAATGGGTGGCCAAGGTCGAGATGCGCGCCGCCGATCGCGCCGGTCATGAGATTTTCCGCAAGACCACGCACGGCACCATGGTGAATGAGACGTCGCCGAAAATGATGTCAGCGGCGGCCAAGCCGCAGGCGCAGGCAGCGTGGTCGGCCTGCGGCGAGGCGGTCTCAGCGCTCATCGAACATCTCAAACTGCGCAATGAGGTGCCGTTGCCCGCCGTCGAGCCGCTAGCGCCACCGCCGGTGATCACAGCGCAACTAATCATTGCCAGTATTCCCGATCACGCCGATGTGGTGATCGATGGCAAATTCCGCGGCACCACGCCGTTGGCATTGAACCTGCCATCGGTAGCGATGGAGATCCGCATCGAACGCCAGGGACGCATGCCGTGGGTGCGCACCTTGACCCCGGAAATCGGTATGCAGCTGGCTCCGGCATTGGAAGAAGTTGCGCCTGTTCCAGCGCCTGTGCCAGCTCCTGTTCCTGTTCCAACTCCAGCCGTGACCCCATGAAGCTGGCCATTCTTTGTTATCCGACCTACGGCGGCTCGGGTGTGGTCGCTACCGAATTGGCCATCCATCTCGCCGAGCGCGGCCATGAAGTGCACGTGGTGTCGTCCGAGCAGCCGTTCCGCCTCGACAAGCCGCGCCGCAACCTGTTATTTCATGCCGTCGGTCAAAGCGAATACCCGCTCTTCCGCCATCCGCATTACACCCTCAACACCGCCAATAAACTCATCTCGTTAGTCGAGGATTTCGGCGTCGAGATGATCCATTCGCACTACGCGATTCCGCACGCAGCGGCAGCATGGCAGGCGCAGACGGTATTGCGCGACTGTTCGCGTCCCACCGGCAAGGGCTACACCGATGTGAAGATGGCGTGCACCTTGCATGGCACCGACATCACTCTCATCGGTCGTGAACGCAGCTATTACGAGATGACTCGCTTTTCGATCAATCGCCAGGATCTGCTGACCACACCCAGCCGCTGGTTGGCCGAAGAAACCGAAAAGCACTTCCACATCGCTCCTGGGCGGATCCTGGCCATCCCCAACTTCGTCGATATCGAACGCTTCAAGCCGGACCCCCTGCAGCCCTGGCGCGAAAGCCTGGCCGCTGCCGATGCGCGGGTGATCACCCACGTCTCGAATTTCCGCCCGGTGAAACGCATTGAAGAAGTGGTGCGCGCTTTCAGCGTCATCCGCAAACGCATGAAAGCCTCGCTGGTATTGGTGGGTGAAGGCCCTGATCTGCCCAAGGCCGAAATGCTGGCGCGCGAACTCGGCATCCGCGACGATCTGCGCCTGCTCGGCAATCAACGACCGGAACCCATTCTGCAAGCCTCGGACTTGTTCCTGCTGCCGTCGGTGGCCGAATCATTCGGCTTGGCCGCTCTCGAAGCGATGGCCTGCGGCTGTCCGGTATTGGGTTACCGCGCCGGTGGTTTGCCGGAAGTCGTCATCGATGGCGTCACTGGCATCCTCTGCGACATCGGCAAGGACATCTGCCTGGGCACCAAGGCCGCCGACCTGCTCGAAGATGCGCCACGCCTGGCGAAGATGCGCTTGGCCGCACGCACCCAGGCCGAGCGTTTTGCGCCTGCGGCAATTGTCGACAGCTATGAACAGGCGTTGTTGCGGACCCTCGGCAAGTAGGCCGAGACACCGCTGGTAAAAGCTCACCGGGTTCGCTGGTAAGCACTTGGCTAAACAAGACTCAAGTTCTGGCATGCACTGCCGATACTAGGGGTCTCTCAGGGCTTGGGCACGGCGTTAGCGTGACAGGCCTTGTTAAGGAGAGCCGCGTTCACATCCGCGACAGCCGTATGAGCGACCAACCCATGACCCAAGAGGAGATCGATGCCATGCTCGCCGGGCTATCCGGTGAACCCGCAGCGGCGTCGAAACCGGCAGTGCCGGCACTGCCGCCTGCGCCTGCGCCACCGAAAGCTCCGCCGGCGCCCTTGATGGTCGACCAGGACGAACTCGATCGCTTGATGGATGACCTGGCCGGCGGCGTCAGCGACGACGAACCGGCGGCGCCCGTCGCCGCCGCCGCTCCCAGCGGGCCCTTGGGACAGAATGATATCGATGCGATCCTCGCCGGCCTCGAAGCCTCGACCTCACCTGCCTCGACAGCCGCCGAGCCAGTGACCGACGGCCCCTTGGGGCAAAACGATATCGACGCCCTGCTAGCGAGCATGGGGTCGGTAGCAGCAGAAACCAAGGTCGCCGTGCCGGCTGCCCTGTCCGCCGCCACCGGTGAGGACCCGCTCGGGCAAAACGACATCGACGCCCTCCTACGCAGCATGGAATCCGCAGCCGAGCCCGTGCCGGCCGTCAACGCTAGCGCTGCTGCTGGAGCCATGCCTGAAGGAAAGCTCGGCCAGGACGATATCGATTCATTGTTGGTAAATCTGGGTGCCAAGCAGATCAAGGTCGGAGCCACCAAGATCGACACGCCTAAAATTATCGCCGAAATCAGCGGCGACACCTCTAAGACCGGACTCTCGAAAACCGGCCTCAGTCGCGGTTCGCTGGCGCTCACCAGTGAAGATCTGACGGCTCTGGTCAGCAAACATGCCGCGGTGTCACCAGCCGGCGGCGATGCTGAGGGCATGATCGACCAGGAGGACATCGACGCCCTGGTCAAACAACTCGGTGCGGTGGGTTCCCCCAGCGACGCCAAACCGTCGATGACCGAAGAGCTGGCCAAGCATGACGCCGCCATCGACGAATTGCTGGGCGGACAGAGGGCGACCTCGCATGCCGTGACCATGGATGCCATCGATATCCGCGGACTCGATCGCGGCACTCCAGCCAGCAGCCCCGGCCAACCCATCAGCACCGGACACACTTTCAATGTCCCGGTGCTGACCCCGCCGGAGTTGCGTGGCGCGCGGTGGCTGCTGGCGGCGGCGGTACTGATGCTCAGCGTGTGCGCCGGTACCCTCGTGGTGGTGGCCGGAGCACTGCGCACCCTGGGTGGCGAATTGGCGCACGAACGCCTAGCCGCCCTCGAACCCGGCGAAGATTATGGCGATGACTACAAGGCCGCCGTCGCCCGCCTCACTGCCCCCGATGAACAAGAGGCCGCCAAGGGCGTGCTCTTCCTACAGCGCCTGAAAAAACGCTACCCGTCGCATGAAGCGGAGGTGTCACTGGTGTTGGCGCGCCATTTCCGCCGACTCGGGGCATGGCAGGAAGCCAACCGCGAATACGCCAGCCTGCCTACGGAAACCAC
The DNA here is from genome assembly GCA_043788625.1 of Planctomycetota bacterium. GTDB lineage: Bacteria > Planctomycetota > UBA11346 > UBA11346 > UBA11346 > CAIUVD01. Next base: position 9,050 of record JAYVTR010000334.1, on the reverse strand, counting down.
CGATGACGATCCACGTGTGACGCTGGAGCACGCCGATACCTTCCGTCAGCTCCACGATCTCGAGGCCGCCCGTCGTCAGCTGTACAACCTCTTGGCCAACGAAGCCCGCCACCTGGCGCCAACCACGCCACCACGCCCAACTGATATCAGCGAACGCAACCGTCGCACGCTCATTGAGGCGCACCTGATGCTCGGCCGCTTACTCGAAGCCGTCGATGACACGACCGTCGCCAGCGCCGAAAGCGACGAACATGCCCAGGCCGCCAGCCATGGCGCCCACGATGCCGAGGCCGCGCACTCGTCGGCCACCACCGAACATGAAGCGAGCCCGCACGGCAACCAAGGACATCCTTAAATGCGCCTGGTCACGCTCGTTCTCTTTCCTTTTTTTCTGGTCACGAGCACTGTTGCCCTGAGCAGTGCCGAACACAGCGCACCGGTCACTCCGCCGGTCGCTCCGTCGCCAGCGCCGGATTCCAATCTACAGCCGACCCTCCCACCCGAGCCGCGCACCCTGCGCCTGGCCCCAGGGGGGAATGCTCACAGCAGCGAACGCGTGGTACTCGATCGCGCAGGTTTGGCCTCTGACATCGAAGCCTTGACCCGCTCGGTGCAACGCGTTGAGAAAGCACTCGGCAACCCCGCCAACGCCAATGTACCAGATGCCGACGAAACGCACGGACCCGCCGCCGGCGTAGTGGCACACGACGGCCCGGCCGCTGCACCGGTGGTCTCCGAACGTTTCGGACCGGCGCTCATCGCCGTGCATCGCGACGGTGACATCCTCATCGACGCCGACCTCAAGGACGAGCCACTCGACTTCGTCCTCAAAGAGGTCATCAAGATCTCTGGTAGCGTCCTTGAGGACGCTGTGGTTCCGGGCATGAAGCGCAGTGTCGATCTACGCGTACGTGGTGTGCCGTGGCAGGCCTGCCTTGACCGCTTATTGGGCCAGGCCGGACTGTCATGGCGCATCACCGGTAGCGGTGCTGCCGAACGCATCGCCTTGACCAACGCCCCGGATGGCGACGACGACGAACGCGCCGGTGAACGGGCTCTCGAACGCGCCGCCGCCGACGGTGATTCTGCCTTTGCCGCCGAAGCCCGCTGGTTGCTGGCCAATCGCCGCCTGAAAGCCGGGGAGCCGGTAGAAGCTATGCGCCGCTTCAACGACCTGGTGCAGGTCATGAGTCGCAGCCACGAACCGGCCGTGCAAATGTGGGTGCAGCGCAGCATCCGCGGCATCGGCGATTGCATGGCTGGACTCAAGCAATGGTCGGAAGCGCGCAGCGTTTATCGCAACTACATCGCCCGTGCCGCTGAAGGTGATCCCGATGTACCACAGGTCTACCTCGCCGCCGCCGAGGCCGGTCGCCGCCAGGGCTTGGCCAAGCAGGATCCGGTGGCCTTCGATGAGGCCGTCGATGACCTGCATGCGCTGTTGGAAAAGTTTGGCGACGACCCGCACCGCAGCGAAGTTCCGATTGCCCGCCTGATGATCGGCGGACTTTTATACAATGCTCAACGCTGGCTCGAAGCCGAGACCCAGTTGAGCAAGTACGTCGCCGATGCCGGAGGCCGCAGCAACGACACCACGCGCTTCCAGCTCGCCGACTGCGCCTTTCACCTCATGCGCTATGATCACGCCCGCAGCGGCTTCGAAGACCTGCTGCGACGCTTTCGCGCGGGCACCGGCGATGCCGACAAATCCTTGTACGAGCAATCGGCCTATGCCATCGGGCTGTGCTTCCTACGCGAGTCGCAACCACATTTTGTGCACGCACTATTCGCCTTTCAACGGGCGCAGAGCGAGTTCCCTAAATCGAAACTGTCGGCCGAGCTGCTGCTGAACATTGCCCGCTGCTATGCTGAGATCGAGCGTGAAGACGAGGCGGTGGCCGCATTGTGGGACATGCTCAAGATCGAGACGCCGCAGACCGCTGATGAAAGCAGCAGTGGCACGGACAAGAACCGCGCCCAAGAGCATCTCGACGAAGCCATGGGGCAGCTGCTGGGTCGCATCAGCGAATACCCGGGTCCGGTACGCGCCAAAGCCTTGTTCTACATTGCCCAGGCTGGCCATCGCCACGCTGAACGCGAACGCGCCCAACGCGGCGTGCTGGCGGCGCAGGCAATCGGCAATTATGAACGCGTGTTGTCAGAAAAACCGTCGCCGGAATTGCGCGATGCTGCCCGCGTCGGCTTGGCCCGGGCCTGCTTTCTGGCCGGCAATGATGAGCGTGGCGAACTCGAACTGATCAATGCCCTGAAGGATCCCGGTCTGGGCGACCGTGACCGGACCTATGCCGCCCGCCTCCTGGGCGAGCACTACCGGGCACAAGGCAAGTCGCGCGAGGCCATCAAAGCTTTCCAAGGAATCGTCGAATGAGCGTGCCTCGCGGATGGCTGAGCATGGGCTTACTGCTGGTGGTTGGCATGGCTTGCGGAAAAGCGCCTGGCGAAGACGGCGCCGCCAGCCTGCCGCCCCGCCCCGTCACCATTCCCTTGCCGCCAACCAATCTGCCCACCATCGCCGAAGACGGCGACGAGTTGCTTCTCCGCCAGCTAGATCACCTCATCGACGAGCGTGATCGACGCATCGCCGTGCTGCCGAATGTCGTCGATGGCCGCTTTGGACGCACGCCCCGCATCGAGCTGCGCGATCCAGCAGCGCAAGAGGTCTTGAGTCAACATGCGGCAGCGCGCACTGCCCTGCGCCTGGCCCTGGAAGAGGCCGCCTCGCGTGCTGGACAAGGCAGTGCCGACGTGCTCGATCGCGGCCGCCAACGCGGCCAGGCGGCACAGCTCGGACCGTTGTCGTCGGCCAATCAACTAGCCGTCGCTGAATGCTATAAGGATCTCGCCAGCGCCTCCGATGGCACCGCCAGCGATGTCGACGCCGGCTTGAAAGCACTGACCAAGATAGATGCCGGACAGCTCAATGAGACAGAGCGCCCGCGACAGCTGTATCTGACGCTGTGGTTTCAAATTGAGGGGCTGCGTAAAATGGGCAAGGATGCCCCCGCCACCGAGCGCGTCACGCGTCTCAAAGCCGCCCAAGACACGCGAACTGAACTCATCAATCAATATCCCAGTAGCGCCTTGGCGCAAACTTCCGAGGCTTTGTTTGCAGGAATCGAGGTGCATCCATGAGTTTACTTGCCGCCTATCATGTACTTCATGAGCACTGTGCCTCGCTGCTGATCCTGCTGGCCGGCGATGATCCCGAGCCGAGCGAGATCGAGAATCAGCTGGCGATCCTTGCCAGCCTGCAATCTGCCATCGCTGCCGAACCGCCGCCGGCCACCGACGAAGAGCGGCTGCAGATCTTGCAGATTGCCAATGACTGTTTGCGTCTGACCCCCGCCGTCAGCGCCGCCGCCGCCGAATGCCGCGATCGCCTGCACGCAGCACATCTGCGCGAAGAACGTGCTCAGCAGGGCCTCAATGCCTACCGCAGCGGACCACCTGGCGAGCCGGCGAACTTCATCGATCAGCAACGCTGATAAGTAAGCAGAGGAGCTGCGAACAGCGAGCGGTGCTCATCGTTTTCTGTTTACCTTCTAAACGCGGTGACAACGTCCCTCCCCTCACCCGGGGAGGCGCATGGGCGCTTGAGAAACCGCGGATGCGGTGACCCCATGCACCTGATCCGGGTCATACCGGCAGAGGGAATGTCATGGATATTTCGTCAATCGCCGTCACGGCGGCACTCGTCACCTGCATCACCTTCGCCGCCATCGGCGCGTGGCATGCGCGGCGCACTGCCCGCGGTCAACACCTCGATGATTACCTCACCGCCCGCGGCTCGATTGGCACCGGTCTGTCCATGGCCACCCTCGTCGCCACCCTCGCCGGTACATGGATCATCTCCAGCCCGGCATTGATGGCGCATTATTACGGACCCGCCGCCGTCCTGGGCTATTGTTTGGGCCAGGCCCTACCCATGTGGCTGTTTCCGCTGGTCGGCAACCGCGTGCGTCAACTCCACCCGCAAGCCGCCACCTTGTCAGATGTGGTCGGTGAGCGCTACGGCCGTGGCGTACGCATCCTGGTCAGCCTGCTCGGGCTGTTCTACATGGGCGTCTACCTGGCCGTCGAACTCACCACCATTGCGCAAACCATGCACATCATCATCGGCTGGCAGTTGGCGGTGGGCGCGGCACTCGTGGCGGTATGCACCGTCGTCTACGCGGCGTGGGGTGGCGTGCGCACGGCCATCGCCGTCGACCGTCTGCAAGTCGGCTTGATCGTGCTCCTGGTGGCGGTGGTCACGTGGTTGGCATGGTCGGCGGCCGGTGCCGATCCGCTGGCCAAAGCCGATGCTGCCGGGCAGCTGGCGTGGACTGCCGCCGGTTGGGAAAATGCCGGCGTGCTGGTGATCGGCATTGTCGCCTCGAACTTATTCGACAACAGTTTCTGGGCGCGGCTGTTTGCGTGCCGTAACGAAACCGTGGTACGCCGTTCGTTTGCGGCCAGCGGCCTGGCCATTGGCCTGATCCTCATTCCCGCCTCGTACATGGGTTGGTGGGCGGCCGGCGTGGCGGTGGAAGACGGCGATGGCTACAATATCTCGATGTTGCCGGTGGCCTTGATCACCTCGACCAAAAACCACGGGGCTGCCATTGCCGTCCTGGTATTGGCCCTGCTGTTGGCAATGAGCACGATTTCGGCGCTGTTTAACGGCTTGGTCGGCGTGCTTACCGCCGATGCGCGGGCCTTGGGCGCCTCGACCGGTTTGGGCACCTTGCGCTTAGCGAAGATCGGCACCGCGCTGTTGGCTATTCCAGCAGTGTGGGTGGCCTCGTTCGGCAACGATTCGACCTACTTGTTCTTTATCGCCAACCTGGTGTGCGCGGCGGCAGTGGTACCGGTCTTCGTCGGCCTGTGGGCCAAACGTCTCAGCGGCTTGTGGATACTGGGAGCGTTTGTGCTCGCGCTCATTCCCGGGGTGCTGTTTTTTCCGAAGAATGTCATCGGTGAGTCATGGCTGACATTTACCTTCTGCGGCGGCCAGCGCTTCCTCACCAGCTATCTATTGGCGGTGGGAATCTCGACAGCAATCGGTCTTATCGGCGCCCGTTTCGGGCGTCGATAAGACCGCAGACTTACTTGCGCCCAGCCTGGCCCTTATGGTGGCGATGGTGCTTCTTGTGCTTCTTGGCGGTGCTCTTCTTGGTGTCGTCGGCGGGTGTCGCTGACGCATCTACCGAAGCCTGGACCACGGCCGGCTTGGCTGGCACATTTTGTGGTTCGATCGCACCCAGGGTCGAACTGCTGAAGCCGACCAGGGCAATCAGCGCTGGAGCAAAGGTAAAAGATAAAGTGCGGGCAAGAAGTTTGGTCATGGTTGAATAATGACGTCAACCACGACGCAAACTTACCGTGCTCTCTTCGATAAAAACTATTGCGTTAAAAAAGCGTCCGGCCGCCGGCGATGGCGCCGAGCACCGCCGCAGAATCGTTCATGACCACATACAACGGCGTCTCGCGCAGCAGATGCCCGAGATGGCGATTGGATAAATAGGTCGCCAACACCGCCGGCCGCCGCAAGTAAGTTAGCACCTTGGGCGGTACACCACCAGCCAGATAGACTCCTCCCGATGCCAACCAGCGCACCGCGGCATTGCCGGCTTCTTGCAAAAGGATGGTGATGAACTGCTGGGCGGTAGCGGCCGAGCGCGGATTGAGCGCGGGCTGTTCGGCAGCTTGCATGATCAGCGGCGTCGGATCAATCATGCCTGCGGCCTGGGATTCAACGGCGGCGCTGTCGCGCAAACCTTCGTGTCCGAAAAAGCGCCATAGATTATTGATACCCTTACCCGAGCACACGGCTTCGACGTTGATCTGACCGTCATACAATGAGGCGTCATCGGCCAAAAATGCCTGCAGACGTCGCTGTTCAGCTCCCCGCGGCGCAAAGTCGGCATGACCGCCCTCTGCGCCATACGCCTGATAGCGCGTGCCATCATGCAGCAGATAGCCGGTGCCCAGACCGGTGCCAGGAGCGACTACCGCCTTGGGCCCTTGCGAGCGCGGTGCGCCTGGATGCAAGACGACCACTTCATCATCAAGCAACTCAGGAATGCCGAGTGCCGTCGCCACCAGGTCGTTGAGGAAGCGGACCTTCTCAACCCCGACATGGTGCGCCACCGACTGCTCTTGCGCCTGCCAGCGAATATTCACCGGCGCGACATGGCCATCGACCACCGGCGCCGGGATCCCCAGGCAGATGTGTCGTGCACGCTGCCCGGCAGCATGCAGAAACGTTTCGAGCAGTGCTTCCAATGACTCGAAATCATTGGAAGGCAACCGCAGCGCAAATAGCGGCCGACGCGGATCGCCGGCCGGATCGACGAGCACCAGGTTGGCCTTGGTGCCGCCGATGTCGCCGGCGAGCAGCAGACCACTCATGGAGTGACCTGCTGGCCCTCGACCGCCAGTGCTGGACTGGCATTGAGATTCACGGCCTGGGGATTCTCGGCATCCGTATCCACTGCATTGGGATCGATCGGTTTGACCGTGTCGGAGATGCGACCCTTGAAGGACAGCAGCAGCGGCGCGGCGACGAAGATCGACGAGTAAGTGCCCGAGATGATGCCGATGAGCAGGGTCAACGCGAAGGCATGCAGAGCTTCACCGCCAAACAGCACCAGTACCAGGACGGTGAGAAACACCGTACCGGTGGTGAGCACCGTACGCGGCATGGTCTGAGCAATGCCGCGATCGATGATTTCGGGCATCGGCAGCAGTGGCGCGCCATCGACGCCGTTCTTACGCATCATTTCACGGATACGGTCAAAAGTCACGATCGTATCGTTGATCGAATAACCGATCATGGTCAACAAAGCGGCAATGACGGTGAGATCGATACGCACTCCTATTATTGAGATCATGCCGACGGTGATGATCGCGTCGTGGAACAGCGACAGCACCGCACCAATGCCGAAACGAAATTCGAAACGCGATGCGACATAGGCCAAGATCGCCAGCAGCGACAGCAGCAACGCCAGCAAGGCGCCCCATTTCATCTGATCGGCAACCTGGCCACTGAAATGCTCGCTGGATGGGTACGGCCGGGCGATGGTGACCTTTTGCGCCGCCGCGACATTGATCAGATCATTGTACAACTCGGCAGCGATGCCGGTGCGGGCATTGCGGTCGCCATCGCTGAGGCCGTTGGCAGCCAACAGTTCATAGATTCGGGCAACGGTGGCATCACTGTGCTCGAACTCGCTGCGGGCGGTGGGCAAAGCCTTGAAGACGATGGTCGTCGAAAAGGCTTTTTCCCCAGCCACCGGTGTGACCGTGACTTCTTCCAGTTCGCTGTGCTTCTTCAAGCGCGCGACCATTTCACCGGCGGTGGTGGCACCGACCGGCTCCAAGGTGGCCAGGCGCAAGGTCAGGCTGCGATCCTGCCATTGAGCGTCGAGGATTTCTGAACCTTCAGCGCCGACGCTGCCGACCAAGGCCGACGATAGTTCACGCTTGAAATCTTCGGTGCGGTTGGCGACCTGATTGCCCAGATCGACCACCTGCTTCTGCAACGGGATGAGCTGCTCATTTTCAAGTTTGCGGGCTCCGACTTCATCGGCCTTATCCGCCACCTGGCCAACCCCGGCACGCAGGTCGTCGACCTGTCGCTGGACCTTGGCGCGCTCTTTTTCGACTACCGCGCGTTGGGCTTCCAACTCACCGCCCTTTTCATCACGGGCACGGAACACCCACTGCCGGCTGGCTTCCGATGAGGTACCGAATTCAGCGAAATAGGGCTGCTTACGCAGCTCCTTCGGGTCGATCAGGGCCAGGCCCTGTGGATCTTTGCTGTACGCCGCAGCAATGGCCTCATCGATGCGGGCGCCACTGAGCTCTTCTTTGAAGATGACCTGCACCATGTTGCCACCGGTGAAGTCGATGTCGAAATGACGTTCGAACGAGCCGCCCTGCAGCTTGTGGCCGAAGGCAAACCAGCCGAGGCCCAAGATGGCGGTGATGATCGAGAACGCGTAACCGAAGCGACGCCATTCGACGTACGGCAACTTCAATTCTGGCACCCAGCTGGCCATCTTCACGTTCTCGACCTTGGAACACATCCAATCGGTGAGCATGCGACCGATGTATACACCGCTGAACAGATTGACGAGGATGCCGATGATGAGGGTCAAACCGAAGCCCTTCACCGGACCGCTGCCGATCCAGTAGAGGATGAAGGCGGTGATCAGGGTGGTGAGATGCGCGTCGACGATGGTCAAGAAGGCGCGGTCATAACCGGCCTCGATGGAGGCCTTCATACCCTTGTTCTCACGCAGCTCCTCACGGATGCGTTCGAAGATCAGGATGTTGGTGTCGACGGCCATACCGATGGTCAGCACCAAGCCGGCCAGGCCGGGCAGGGTCACGGTCGCACCGAACACCGACAAGATCGACCAGACGATGAAGCCGGTCGCCACCAAACACAGATTAGCGACGGTGCCCAGGCGGCGACCGTAGTAGAATTGCATGAAGAAGACGATGGCGAAGAAACTCACCGCCATGGCCAGCAGACCCTTGCGGATGGTCTCTTCGCCGAGAGTGGCGCCGACGATGCGCTCGGACAGCACTTCCGGGGTTACCGCCAAACTGCCGCCGCGCAGCGCGCTGCGGATGTTCTCGATCTCATCGTGGGTGAAATTACCATGGATGACGCAATGCGCGCCGCTGGGTTCGATGACCCGCGCTGACGATTTGACCATGCCGTCGAAAACGATCGCCAACAGGCCGGTGCTCTGCTTCGAATCGCCGCGAGCTTTGACGGCACGGGTGAACTCTTCGTTCTTACCGGCACCGACCGAGGTGAATTCGATGCCGATGGCTCGGCTGCCTTCGTAGTAGGTTTCGCTGGCGTCCTTGACGTCCTTGCCAACCAACGACGGCTTGTCGAGGCGGTAGAACACCGTCGGCTTTTCGCCGGCTTCGGGTTCGTGCGGAACAATGACGTCGCCGCGGTTGTGGTAGGTGCCCGAGGCGAACGTGTAGCCACTGCCATTGGGCTTGGCCAACACCGGCGCGTC
>JAYVTR010000333.1:0-2542 GCA_043788625.1 Planctomycetota bacterium | reverse complement strand
AGGCGGGCTGGAGTCATGGGCAGCAGGGAGACGCGCAATGCGGCATCGAACACCGGACGCTCGACGCCTTCTATGACCTGATGATTGACCATGTGGATGGAGACGGTGTGCGCGGAAAAGCGAAACCGCCAGGTGTAGCGCTGCTGCATGGGCTGAAACGGCGAAACGTGGAAGCGCTTAGCGAAATCGAAGCGTTGATCCGCCGCATTGCTGGCTCCGCCCAGGACATAGGCGTAACGTTCGCCCCACGGCGTGTTGGTGATCTCGGCGATGATGTGGCGCACGTCACCGGCAGCATCCCGGCAGAAGTAAAAGCTTACCGGGTTGAAGCAGTGGCCGGCCATGCGCAGGTTGGTCAGCACTTGGATGGTGCCTCGCGGCCGCTGGCCCAGCTCGGCCTGCACCCGGTCGCGCACCGCCGTATCGAGATCATCGGCGCCAGCGAGGAAATCGTGACGGTGGAAACGAACCACCGCCGGTCGGCGAAAGCCGCACCACCAGCCATGGTCGAGGCTGGTCGAGGCTTCGCGGGTATCGATCAGCAGCCAGCCGGTGCGGTAGCTGAACGCATGCGCCACGGGCCAGGTGCGGCGATGCATCACCTGCCCGCTGGCGAGCGCGCTGTTCATGGGGTGATCGCCAACGTCGACGCCGTCAACGGCTTCACCGCTGCCAGGGCACTGCGCACACCGTCTTCGTGGAAGCCGAAGCCCCAGTAGGCACCGGCGAAATAAAGCCGATCGGTGCCATTGATTTCGCCATGCCGGCGTTGCGCCGCCGGCGAGGCTGGGGTGAACAGCGGATGGTGATAAATCTGTGATTTCAACACTTCACCACTGATCGGCCGATGCGGATTCAACGTCACCAGAAAACGGCACGGCGCGTCGGCAAAGCCCTGTAATGCATTCATGTCATACGTCACCGCCACCGCCCGTTCGCGATCGACCGGCACATGGTGGTTCCAGGCGCTCCAGGCGCGCCGTGAGCGCGGCATGAAGCTCTCATCGGTGTGCAGTACCGCTAGATTTTCCTGGAATGGAAAACAACCGAGGATGTCGCGCTCGGCAACGCTCGGCTGCTGGATCAGGCGCAACGCGGTATCGGCGTGGCAGGCCATGACCACCGCTTCATAGCCCTCACTACCGGACGCGGTCTGCACCCACGCCTGGCCGTCATGGCGGCTGATGCCCAGCACCGTCTGGTTGGTGCGGATGCGCTCAGCAAACGGCCGTGTCAGAGCGGCGGCATAGGTCTGAGAACCGCCAGCGACCACCCGCCACTGCGGTCGGGCATTGACCGACAGCATACCGTGGTTGTGCATGAAGCGCACCAGGAAGCGGGCCGGAAAGCGGAGCATGGCAGCGCGTGAACTCGACCAGATGGCGCCACCCATCGGCACCAGGTAATGATCGATGAATTCCTGATGATAGCCGCGGCTGGCGAGGTAGTCGGCGAGGGCTATTTCGGCTAATGGATGCGCATCGTCGGTCTGCAGCAGCTCGACAGCTTCGCGGTTGAAACGCAGGATCTCACGCACCATGCGTTGAAACGTCCAACGGAAGAAATTGCCGCGCTGAGCGAACAGGCTGTCGAGGGTGCTGCCTCCGTATTCGATGCCGCTGGCCTCGTCGCGCATGCTGAAGCTCATCGTCGTCGGCTGCAAGGCCACGCCGAGGGTATGCATCAAGGCCAGGAAGTTGGGATAGGTCCAGTCATTGCAGACGATGAAACCGGTATCCACCGGCCACGTCCGCCCGCCGCGCTCAATGGCGACGGTATTGGTATGTCCGCCGATGCGCGGCTCAGCTTCGTAGACAGTGATCTCATGTTCGCCTGGCTGTTTGTGCAGCAGCCAGGCAGCCGTCATGCCAGCGATTCCCGTTCCGATAATGGCGATGCGCATGGAAACTTAAATATGGTATTTGGTTTCTTAGTTTCCAGTCTATTTTGGTAAGGCAGGTGTAGTTTCCGGAGCTGCAGGGACTTGTACCGCTAATGCGGTTTCAATGGCCTGACGTAGTGCGTCATCATCCGGAGTGGTGCCAGAGCCATACCGGCTCACGAGCGTGCCATCACGACCGATGAGGAATTTATTGAAATTCCAGGTGATCTTCCCGGGAAGTGGACTTTCAACGGTCAGATAATGGTAGAGTGGCGCCTGCGTATCACCTTTGACATCGAGTTTCGCCATCAACGGGAAGGTGACGCCGAAGTTGCGCTGACAGAAATCTTTGATGTCGCTGTCAGTGCCGGGCTCTTGGCTGAGAAAATCATTCGACGGAATGCCGATCACCACCAACCCGCGGTCGGCATAGGTCACAAACAGTTTCTGTAGGCCAGCATATTGCTTGGTATAACCGCATTTCGAGGCCGTGTTCACCAGCAAGAGCACTTTGCCCCGCAGCTTGGCGAGTGGAAAATCACTGCCATCGTTGGCTTTTAGGGTGAATTCCAACGCACTGGTGGCGCCGGTCGCAGGAACTTCCGCCGCCGGTGCGCGACAGGCAGCAAAGACCACTGCTGCCAAAGCGGCAAGGCCAAC
>JAYVTR010000332.1:0-7088 GCA_043788625.1 Planctomycetota bacterium | reverse complement strand
CCCAATTTTTACCAAGCACTGTCAAGTTCTTTCTCTGTGAAATATATGTTCGTAAAATACTGTGTCACATTGGCTTAGAGGCTAACTTAACGCCATTGGGCGGTGTGCTGCTCATGGGTGATTACGCTTTCTGCCCGGGAACCATCACCATCCACCCGACATTGAAGCGATCGGTGACCATCCCATAGCGAGGCGACCAGAAGGTCTTGGCCAGCGGCATGTCGACCTTGCCGCCATCGGTCAAGACTTGGAACGCGTGGTCAGCGAGTGCTTCGCTGGCAACCGAGAGGGCGATGCGGAAGCCATCGAAGCGGGTCGTCTCACCGCAGCCATCCGAAGCCAGCAGCGTCGTGCCGCCAACGGTGAACTCGGCGTGCATGACCTTGCGCTCGAAACCGACCGCAAGCATGCCCGGCGGCGGCGGTTCGGGGCTGTCGCTCCAGCGCATGACCATGCCCACCTGGGCGTACAGGGCTGAGCGGTAGAATTCTAATGCTTCTTCGCAGCGGCCGGCAAAAAAAAGATAGGGCTGAGCGGTCGCCTTACGCATCGCCATCTCGTTTTTCATGAGCTCTTCGCGCTCTCGCAGTTCGGGCGTCAACGCGGCGCCGAAATCCTCTGCCTCGTACAGCGGACGGATCTCGATATCAGATTCTTCGGGCATCGGATTCGGGCATTTCTTGAGCCACTCGACCGCTTCTGCCAGTGAGTTCACCTTCCAGTGCCAATAGCCCGCCACCAGCTCCTTGGTCTCGGCGAACGGATCATTGATGACGATGCGCTCAGTGCCGCGAAAGCGCACGCGCACCCCCTGAGAGGATGGCTTCAGTCCAGCGGCGTCCTCAATGATGCCGGCTTTGACCAGGGTCTCATTGTAGAGGCCCATGGCCGCCATCAGTTTTTCGGGGGGCATGAGTCCGGCTTCGGACGAGGGAGTTGCTTTGACGTAGACGGCGACGCGCATGATAAGCTCCTGGTGATCCGGAGCCACGATGCGGGCTGCCGGAGGGTTCATCAACTGGTCGAACCACTCGCTGGCAAATCGACAAGCTTCTGCCGGGCTCCAGCATCCAACTGTAAATTACTTTGAATTAATAACTTGAGATATACTGCCGTCACCCAGCTCGACCAGCCTCCGGCGCAGGAATCGCCGCTCAGGCTCTTGCTGCGCGAGGGCGAGGGCCTGACGAAAGGAGGCGCATGCCTCAGCCGCACGGCCCAAGCGGCGCAAGAAGTCGCCACGCGTAGCATGGTATAAATGATAATCGGAAAGCCCTGAGGCAAGCGGTTCCACCAGCGCCAAGCCGGCCTGTGGACCATCGCGCATAGCGATGGCGACGGCGCGATTGAGCTCGACCACCGGCGAGGACGCATGGCGGAGCAGCACATCATACCATCCCACCATGCGCTCCCAGTCGGTGGCCTGAGCGGTTGGCGCATCGGCATGCACCACGGCGATGGCTGCCTGAATCGCATAGGTACCGATCGGTTCGGCGGCAAAAGCGCGCGCTAGCCAGTTACGGGCTTCGCCGATGTCTTCACCATCCCAACGCGAACGGTCTTGGTCTTCAAGCAGCACCACATCGCCGGCACCGGTAGTGCGCGTGTCGCGTCGGGCATTGTGCAACAGCATCAACGCCAAAAGCCCGAAGGTCTCGGCATCCGGATACAGCGCACACAGCAGCCGCCCGAGGCGGATGGCTTCGCGCGCCAGATCAGGACGGAGGTGCTGCGCACCGGAGGACGCCGAATAGCCCTCATTGAACACCAGGTAGCAGACCATGAGAACGGCCTCGATGCGCTGCGGCAATTCGTCGGCATCCGGGATGCGGAACGGGATCCCGGCATCGCGCATCTTGGTCTTGCCGCGTACGATGCGCTGGGCCATGGTCGCTGGCTGGACCAGGAAAGCCGCGGCGATGGCCTCGGTGGTCAGGCCGCACACTTCGCGCAACGTCAAAGCAATCTGGATCTGCAGATCGATGGCGGGATGACAGCATGCCAGAATCAGCCGCAGTTGGTCGTCGTCGATTTCGCGCTCGGACAACTCGTTGCTGGCGGCTGCCAGCGCCTCGATCTGGCGGACGATCTCGGGCTGCAGCTCACGCTGCTTGGTGCGCCGCCGAATCGCATCGATGGCCTTGAAGCGGGCACAGGATACCAGCCAGGCTACGGGGTTACCCGGCATCCCTTCGTTCGGCCACTGCCGCGTCGCGGCCAGGAAAGCCTCTTGGACCGCGTCTTCGGCCAGATCGAAATCCTGGACCAAGCGCACGACGGTGGCCAGCACCCGCCCGTGCTCGCTACGAAAGAGATCGGCGATGGCGGTGGCAGCAACAGTCATGGCCGGAGTGTCAGGAACCACGGGCGCGATGTTGTCGACCGAACGCGGGCATTCAATTGCTGCCGCAAACGAGACCACCCAGAAGCACCGTTGCCTGGGTTCGCCCGCCGTGTGCAATCATACGCAGCGATTTTCTCCTCTATCAAGTCTTAGGAGCACACGATCATGCATCCGAAAAATACTATTTGCCTGTGGTTCAATAAAGATGCCGAAGAGGCGGCGCATTTCTACGCCGCGACTTTCCCGGACAGTCGCGTAACTGCCGTGCACACCGCTCCCGACGATTATCCCAGTGGCAAAAAAGGTCAGGTGCTGACGGTGGAGTTCACCGTCATGGGCATTCCCTGCCTGGGCCTCAATGGCGGCCCGGCATTCAAGCACAGCGAGGCCTTCTCCTTCCAGGTCGCAACCGCTGACCAACAGGAGACGGATCGCTATTGGCATGCCCTCGTCAGCCATGGCGGCCAGGAAAGCGAATGCGGCTGGTGCAAAGATCGCTGGGGCATTTCGTGGCAGATCACCCCGCGCGTCCTGACCGAGGCCCTGGCGGCTGGCGGTGGTGAAGCGCAGCGTGCCTTCGCGGCGATGATGGAGATGGGCAAGATCGACGTCGCCGTTATCGAGGCGGCGCGGCGGGGCTGACCGTATCGCAAAGGCAACCGCCGCAGGATTACGGATAGGCGCCCACCGCATTTCCCTGACGTGGTTGAGCGGGATGCTGTGCGTCTGGCGGCGCGAGTTCGGGGATCAATGGCAGGCTGCCGCTGCGCCCCTGCCACTCGCCTGGCACCGCCGCAGCCCGGCACGGTGAAGCGGAATTAAGGATGAAATCGCCGGCGGTCGCAGCCCGGAAGCCTGGCGCCAGGCTGCCAACCGCCACCTGCTCGACCAGGCCCGGAACAGGAGTGGCTTGCGGTGGCAGCCAATTCCGTCTCCCGTCGGGCGTGACGCCTGGGCCAGTGATGTGGTCGCTGCCGAAAAAGATGGTGTGCTCGATGTGCACCTGGCAACCCGCAGCCTCGATGAAGCGGATGCGGGGATCCGCGGCGACCAGGGTATTGCCGAGCAGGATGAGCTCGCCACGGCTGCGGGCGTCACCAGCGCGGAGAAAGTAGATGAAGTGGGTATGTTCACGATCGTCAGCACGAGCCTGGCCGATGATCACGTTTCCACTGAGAGCCAATGAGGTGTCCTGGTCGCCGGTGGAATTGACCTCGATCTCGCCCTCGCTTCCGGCGGCAATACGATTGGCAATGAGCACCTGTTCGGCACCCTGCAACTTGAGGTTGCATCCGGCAACGGCGTCATGGATGTGGCAACCCTGGATACGGTTGCGGGCCCCAGCCAAATGCACATTGGGGGTGAGCCCGTGCTGCTCGGACGCACCGTTGTGGTCGATCTCGCATCCGTCGAGGGTGAGCGTGCCGGTGGTGGCATCGCTCATCACTCCCTGGTCACAGTCATGGACATGGCAGTTGCGGATGACCACGTCGCTGGCTTGGCCTGTAATGCGGATGCCGGCCCCGTTGCTACCGTTACGGGCGCCATGCAGTTCGAGGTTTTCGACTACCACATGGCTACCCTCGATCTGCAAGACCGCGCGCGGACGGTTGTGATCTCCATCCACGACCAGCCCTCGCGCATCGAGGTGCGTTTCCACTGGACCGCTGCCGCGAATGATGATGGGACGCAGGGCCGTGCCTGAGCCGCTCCACCGCCAAGCCGCATGATGGTCACCGGCAGCCACGGCCAGGACATCACCGGGAGCGACGCTGGTCGGATCGGGCAGCGCCTCGCCGGGGGCGATCACATGCACGCGGCCCGCCGGTGCGCCGATGGAGCGGGCCAGCAACGGGCCACCGGGAAGGATGGCGACGC
The DNA here is from genome assembly GCA_043788625.1 of Planctomycetota bacterium. GTDB lineage: Bacteria > Planctomycetota > UBA11346 > UBA11346 > UBA11346 > CAIUVD01. The sequence goes on along the minus strand of JAYVTR010000332.1, from coordinate 2,866 downwards.
ACGAGCCGGCATGCACCATGAGCTCGGCTCCATCGCTGGTGCGCTTCACCCGAACCGTACCCGAGAGGACTTCTGCCGCCGATTCGCCTGCCCCGGCAGCGACCGACAGCTTGGTGCCGACGACGATGACCTCGGCTTCGGTGGTGGCGAAGATCGCCGGTGAAGCTGGCGCCTGGGGAGCAACGGTGGCATCGATGCGACCGTGCACGACGCGCAGGTGCAGGCCTTGGCCGGCAATCACGACCGTGTCGCTGGCCAGTCGCACCGTCGTGCCATCGTCCCAGGTCACGGCTGCGGAGCCGTTCCCGGTCATGAGCTGATCTCCTGGCTGGAGGCGCGTCCCGGGCAGCGGCGATATGCGCCTGCCACTGCGTTCGAGTGTCGCCGCCTGGGCGGTGACGACTTCCGCCACAGCTGTCGGTCGAGCCGCAGGCACAGCGCGTCCGCTCACCAGCCAACCGGCTATTGCCGCCACCAGGACAGCGGCCGCAAGCTGCAGCCAGTGATATGGGAAACCAGACGCAGGGCGACGATGCTGACGCACCAGGCGAACACTGGGAGTCTGCACCACGGCGCTGGCGCCAAAACGCAGGAGGGCCTGGTGCTCAAGCACCAGGCAGGCGAACTGCTGCCGATTCTCGGCAGCGGCCATAAGCCAGGTTTCGAGGTGCTGCCGGCCCGCGTCGTCGAGGGTGCCATCGAGATGGTCGGTGATCAGCAGGGCGATGGCCAGATCAAGACTCATACGAAATCGTTGCCGGAGAGACGGCGCTGAATGCATTCGTGCAGGGATGTACGCAAGCGGGTGAGGGCGGTGCGCACCGCCCCGGATGTGGTGCCGAGGCGTTCGGCGATTTTCGCCGGGCTGAGCGCCTCACGGTAGCGGAGCATCATCATCGCACGGCTGCGGCCCATCAGCTGTTTGAGGCAACGATGCATGGCGCGGCTGCGTTCATCGGCTTGGGGCAGCAGTTCTTCCCAGGTCGTGGCCAGGGCATCGACGGTCTGGGCGCTGAAGCGCTCGGCGCTGCGCGCCTGATCGCGGCGCTGGGCGAGGATCTGCATCTTGGCAATGCCCATCGCCCAGGCGACGAAGGGCCGGGCTGGGTCGTAGTCGGGAAACTTGCGCAGCAGAACGAGGGCGATGTCTTGCAGCACATCATCGGCGGCATGCGCATCACCGATGACGGCGGTGACATAGCCGGCGATGGCCGAGTGGGCCTGGGTCCAGCATTGGGTGAAGCGTTCATGATCGATCGGCTGCATCTGCACTGAGTTCTCCACGAGCGAGGCGAACGTCACCAGGTGATTGTCTGCTTGTACGGGGTGTGTGACACCAACTGGCTTCCAACCAAACTGCGTCACCATTGCCGTGTAACGATTGACGAGCTCGCGGAGAGCTGCGGTGGAGATCAGCACATGCGTCCAAGTCTTTCTCGTTCCCCACGCCGTTGGCTGTTGGCCAGCGCCAGCGCCGGCCTCATGGTGGCTACCGCTCCGGCCGCAGAACTGACGGTAGGAACCGGTAAAAACTATCTGCTACCGAGCCAGGCGGCGGCGGCCTGCCAGGATGGCGACACGATCAGCATCGATGCCGGGCTCTACAACGGCGATGTGTGCACCTGGAACAAGAACAATCTGGTCATTCACGGCGTCGGGGGCAAAGCCCATATTAAAGGCACCTCCAACCACACCGCTGGTGGCAAGGCCCTGTGGGTGGTTGCCGGCAACAACAACACCTTCGACCAGATCGAATGGTCGGATGCCGCCATCGACGGCGATGGCTCGAATGGCAGCGCCAATGCCGCCGGCATCCGCTTCGAAGGCTCGGGGATGAGCATCCGCAACTGTTATTTCCATGACAACCAGAACGGCATCCTCGGCAATGCCGGGGCGAGCAGTGACATCCTCATCGAATATTGCGAATTCGCCCACAACGGGGCGGGTGACGGCTATACCCACAATCTCTACATCGGAGCCGTTCGTACACTGACCTTCCGCTACAATTACAGCCATCACGCTCACGTCGGCCATAACCTCAAAACCCGGGCCCTGACCAACTACATCCTCAACAATCGGATCATGGATGAATCCACCGGCGATTCGAGCTACGTCGTCGATGTCCCCAACGGCGGCCTGACTTTTCTCATCGGCAACCTCATCCAGCAGGGACCGGCGTCATCCAACCATGGATTCATCGTCCGTTATGCCGAAGAAGGCGCGAGCAATCCCCTGCAGCGGCTCTACGCCATCAACAACACCGTGGTCAATGACTATACCGGCACCGCCAGTTTCCTCGACATCCCCGCCACGACCACTACTTCGGTAGTGAGCAACAACCTCTTCATCGGACCCGGTACCGCCATCACCGGCAGCACTCCCACGTTGGCGCAGAACAACCTGCAGACCACCGCAGACCTGCTAGTGAACCGAACCGCATTCGACTACCACCTCGCCAGCGGGACGAACGCCGCTGTCGACAGTGGGACCAACCCCGGCACGGGCGATGGCTATGCCCTGCTGCCAACCCGGCAGTACCTCCATCCGTACAATTCCGAGGTCCGCGCCATCGTCGGCGGTCAGGTCGATATCGGCGCCTATGAACGCGGCAGCGTGAGCGGCAATACCGCGCCGACGGTGAGTGCCGCCAGCGCCACGCCAGCAACGGTCACCGGCACATCAACGGCGTTGTCAGTGACGGCAAACGATGATGCCGGCGAAGCGTCGCTCACCTATACATGGTCAGTGAGTGGCCCGAGCAGCGTCGGCTTTAGCGCTAACGGCAGCAACAACGCAAAAACCGCTACCGCGACCTTCACCCACGCGGGGACACATACCTTTACCGCCACGGTCAGCGATGGGGGTG
>JAYVTR010000331.1:0-5118 GCA_043788625.1 Planctomycetota bacterium | reverse complement strand
CCAAGCCCTGGAGCCCGCCACCGCGGCCCTCGTCGCCGCCTTTGTCGCCCGTGGCGGGTGGGTGATCGCCGACGGCCTGGTCGGATGGAAGACGCCGAGCAATCGCCTCGATCCTCTTACTGGGGCGGCGCTCGGCGTCCTGTTCGGGGCCGAGCTTGAGGATCTCGATCCCACGCCAGGGCCGATTACCCTCGAAACCGAAGCCGGGCCGGTACCTGGATGGCTGGCCGAGCTGAGCCTTGCGACTATCAGCCCCGAAACCGAGGTCCTCGCCCGCTGGGACGACGAGCGCATCGCCGCCACTGCGAAATTTTACGCCAGTGGCGGACGGGCGGTGCGCCTTGGTAGCTTCTTTTTCCAGCGCTATGCCGCACACCACGAGCCGGCGATCCGCGACTTCATCGCCGGTCTGCTACCGCCACAGCTGTCGTTACGGGTCCAAGAGGATGGCGTCAGACTGCGCTTCCGGCCGCTGCCCGACGGCGGCGGCCTGTACTTCGCAATTAATACTAACGGTCACCCCGCCCGCGCGCTTCTGCCGCCGGGCGACTATCGAGAATTGGCCAGTACGTTGGCTGAACTGACGGCACTACCGGCCGCCATCGCGGCGATTGAACTGCAGCCGCAGCAGGTCCGCATTCTGCGCGGGTGAATACGCGCAAGCAGCTGCCGACGGCTGACTCCGCTTCCATATATGAACGGCATCTTCCTCATCTCCCTCAACTCACTGAGAAAGCCGCTCATGAAAATGAGCCTGACTCTAGAAAATATTCAGCGGCATGAGGCTGTGTCTCAGCAAAAAAACAGGTTAGCTTAAAAGTAATGAAATGAAGTGATGGACATCTCACGTGGTATACCACAGTTGGTGGGCTTCATTATTTCTCAATGATTCAAACTTCGGGCATCTCTACTCTCCAATCATAGGAATATTATGGCAATCCCAACCTCTGCGCCATTAGCACGATCTTTAAACAGCAATGACTCCTACCGGGGCCCGTTCGCCCTGATGACCCTGCTGTTTTTCTTGTGGGGGTTCATGACCGTATGGAATGATTTGTTGATTCCAAAGTTTAAGGCCGCGTTCACCCTCACCTATTTCCAGGCGATGCTGGTACAGCTTGCTTTCTTCGGTGCTTATGCCGTAGGCGCACTTGTTTATACAATTATTTCAATGACCCATGGCGACCCGATTGCCCGCATGGGCTATCGTAAGGGCGTAATTTTCGGCCTATTAATCGCGAGCTTGGGAAGCGGGTTGTTCGTTCCCGCCGCCCTGTTGATTTCGTATCCGCTTTTTTTGGGCGCATTGTTCATCGTCGGGCTTGGATTCGCAGTGCTACAGATTGCGGCGAATCCCTACATCACCATCCTCGGACCAGAGCGGACCGCTTCCTCGCGCCTGAACTTATCCCAGGCGTTCAATTCTTTAGGTACCGCCGTTGGCCCCCTAGTTGGCGCTTGGCTTATCTTCGAGATCTTTAACACCGCAGGTGCGCATGGCGTCGACGCCGTGCGGATTCCATACATGATCCTGGCAATTATCTTCGCAGTCTTGGCGGTCTTCTTTAGCTTCGTTAAACTTCCTGAGTTTACCGCTGCCGAAGCGCCGTCCGCCGGCATCGGGGCGTTGCGTCATCCCCATACGGTTCTCGGAATGGTCGCGATTTTCATGTATGTCGGCGGCGAGGTTTCGATCGGCAGCGCCCTCGTCAATTTCCTTGGCAGCCCGGCCATCGGCGGCATGGATGAGCAATCTGCTTCCCGCTTTCTAGCGTTTTACTGGGGAGGTTTGATGGTTGGCCGCTTTATGGGCGCTTTGGCCCTTGGCGAAATGGCAACGGGTGCCAAACGCCTGCTTATGACCGCTGTGCCAGTGATCGCGGCAGTTACCGTTCTGAGCGTGGCGGGCCCCGAGAAAGCCCTGCCCTATGGTCTGCTGTTGCTTGGTCTGCTGATTGCTTTCTTCGCCGGTGGCTCAACCCCCCAGCGCATGTTGGCGCTGTTCGCTGGTGCAATTATCGCCCTGCTGATGGTGGCCATGCTCAGTTCGGGTTCGCTGGCCATGTGGGCCGTCCTGGGAGTTGGTCTGTTCTGTTCGGTGATGTGGTCGAACATCTTCAGTCTGGCCATCGAAGGACTAGGCACACTCAAGAGTCAGGCGTCATCCTTGCTCGTGATGGCGATCCTCGGAGGCGCAATCCTGCCGCCGCTCCAGGGACTGTTGGCGGACTCCATCGGCATCCAAGCCTCGTTCATCGTACCAACCCTCGCCTTTGCCTATATCGTTTTCTATGGCCTTTGGGGTTGCCGCATCGGCCGCGCCAAAAATGCTTGATCTATGCGTAAGTCTGCGAAATATTTTCGCATCGTTTTGGCTTTGGATACGGGTGCTAGCAGCTTTCGTTTTGCCGTCTTGCAGGGATGCCGTACGATAAACAAGCTTCACCTAAGAACCACCTGCTGGGATGATCTTAATAATTCACTTAAAATCCTTTGCGCTGGATCCTTGACGATTCGCAAGCGCATGTTGAGCCACCAATGGCATAAAAGTGTTTATGAATCCTTCAAACAATATCATCTCAAGAGTACCGATCATGCCCCAGACTTCCCGTTTTTTTTCCATTATCGCAGCCTTGGTCATGTGCCTGTCCTCCGCCATTGCGGCCAGTGCCGAACCAGCATCACTCGACGGTGATGTGTGGACCATCGCTCCCCAGGGGGACATCACCGGAACCGGCGAACAGATTTCCAAGGTCGGCTACCAATCGGGCACGTGGGTAAAGGCTCAGGTACCAGGCACGGTCTTCGCCTCCTATGTGACTGCAGGCCTGGAGCCAGAACCGACGTATGGCGACAACATCGACCGCGTCGATCGAAAAAAATACGACCGCAATTTCTGGTACCGCAGGGTATTCACCACGCCTACAGACTATCAGGGAGGCACGGTGTGGTTGCATCTGGATGGGGTCAATCGCGATGCGGATGTGTATCTCAATGGAAATCTGCTCGGTTCCATGCAGGGGTTCATGCAGCGCGGGTGCTTTGACATCACGGCGTTGACTGCACCGGGTCGCAACAATGCATTGGCGGTGCTGGATCACGTGCCGGTTACCGGGGAAAAAGGCAATTTCAGCAGTCCGTCATTCATCTGCAGCGGCGGCTGGGACTGGATGCCAGGAGTGCCTGGTCTGAACATGGGCATCTACAAAAGCGTCTATCTGCGACACACAGACTTGGTGACCCTGCATGATCCCTGGATTCGCACAACTCTGCCGGATCTTCCCAAGACTGACCATGCTGAGCTGACCATCCAAGCCGAGGTGACCAACCATGGATCAATCCCCGTGAAAGGTCAGTTGGTGGGCGAAATCAATCCCGGGAAGATCACCTTTGTCCGCGATATTTCGTTGAAGTCGAATGAAGTGCGCACGGTAAAACTTGATCCGTCGATTATTCCCGCCCTCCGCATCACTAATCCAAAATTATGGTGGCCGAACGGTTACGGCAAACCCGACCTGTATACATGCCATCTTGAATTCCGCACCGGCACCATCGTTTCGGATCATCAGGATTTGAATTTCGGCATCCGACAAGTCACCTACACCACGGTGGACAAGACCTTGCGGTTGCACGTCAACGGCACACAGCTGTTTGTCAAAGGCGGCAACTGGGGTATGGCGGAATTCATGCTGCGGTGCCATGGCAAAGACTTCGATACCAGATTGCGCCTTCACCAGGAGATGAACCTCAACCTCATCCGCAACTGGATGGGCATGACCGCCGATCCGGCCTTCTACGATGCGTGCGACCGTTTCGGCATCATGGTCTGGGATGAATTCTGGCTGAACGCGGGCGGTGGTATGCCCAGCGATCCGCAAACATTCCGGGCTAATACCATCGAGAAAATCAAACAGGTCCGCAACCATCCCAGCGTAGTGATGTGGTGCGGCGCAAATGAAGCGGTTCCACCAGAACCACTCAATGGCTGGCTTGAGTCGGACATTGCCACCTACGATGGTGGAGATCGTCAATACCACCCGAGTTCCAATTCAGGAAATTTGAGCGGCAGCGGCCCCTGGCGCAATCTCAGTCCGCGGACCTATTTCTCGGGCGCCGCCACCGGGGGTGGTGAGTATGTACCATTTGGCATGCGCAGCGAACTAGGCACGGCAACCTTCACCAGTTTCGACAGTTTCAAAAAATTCATGCCCGAATCGAGCTGGTGGCCACCGCGCAATGGCAATGAAAATAATAAGATGTGGAATACCCATTTCTTCGGAGACAGGGCCATCAATGCCGGGCCTGCGGTGTATCATGAAGACCTGATGAGGCGCTATGGCACCCCCGGCACCATCCAAGAATACTGCCTCAAGGCTCAATTACTGAATCTGGAGACCATGCAGGCATTATATGAAGGCTGGCTGAACCGCAGTGACCGGGATGCGGCCGGCGTCATCATCTGGATGAGCCAATCCGCATATCCCTCGATGGTGTGGCAGACCTACGATTATTATTATGACACCACCGGTGCCTATTGGGGTGCGAAGAAAGCCTGTGAACCGGTTCATATCTATTGGAACCGGAAGGACGATCGAATCCGAGTCGTTAATACTTCACCTCAGAATCTGAATGATCTCACCGCCGAAGTCTCGATCCTCAATATGGACGGGGCGGTGCAATATACCAATTCGGCCACAGTGTCTTCACCATACGCCACCACCGTGGATTGTTTCAGCCTGACCTATCCGAAACTGCTTGATCCCACCCATTTCATCAAGCTTCAGCTGAAAGACCGCAAGGGGACAGTCATCTCAGACAACTTCTATTGGCGTGGAGTCAGGCATCTCGATTATAAATCCCTCAATAACATGAAACCGGTGACCTTAAGTATCAAAACTGAGAGCGCCACAGCCAACGGCTTCGACACCGTGACCGCCACCATCACCAATCCGCTGGATTCGCACACCATCGCCTTGGCCATCCGGACCAAATTGGTCAGACCGGGCACCGGCGAGCAGATCCTGCCGGTGTTCGCGAATGACGGGTATTTCTCACTGATTCCCGGTGAAAGCAAACGCATCACCATGCAGGTCGAGCACGCCCTGGTCGGCCAGGGAA
>JAYVTR010000330.1:0-24490 GCA_043788625.1 Planctomycetota bacterium | reverse complement strand
CGCCAGCCGGCCGTTCGACAAAGACCGTGAGGGTTTCGTCATCGCCGAAGGCGCCGGCATCCTCATCCTCGAAGAATTCGAGCATGCCAAGCGCCGCGGCGCGACCATTTACGGCGAGATCGTCGGTTATGGCTGTACCGGTGATGCCTATCACGAGACCGCACCCGATCCTACCGGAGCCGGTGGTACCGCGTGCATGCGCATGGCCCTCAACGATGGCGGCATCGCCCGCGAAGATATCGGCTACATCAACGCGCATGGCACCTCGACCAGTCTCAATGACCGCGGTGAGACGACCATCATCAAGCAGGTGTTCGGCGACCACGCACGCAAGTTGTCGATCTCGAGCACCAAGAGCATGACCGGCCATACCCTGGGCGCTGCCGGCGGCATCGAAGCCATCGCCAGCCTCCTGGCTCTGCGCGATGGCGTGCTGCCACCGACCATCAACCAGATCACGGCTGATCCGGAATGCGATCTCGACTACGTGCCGAATACGGCCCGCAGCCTGCAAGTGCAATACGCCCTGTCGAACAATCTGGGCTTCGGCGGTCATAACGCATCGCTCATCTTCAAGAAATTTACTGGCTGAGGAGCCGACTACATGGACCGTAAGCGTATTCACGACGAAGTGATCGAAATCCTCGCCAATAAGCTGCACCAGCTGCCGCCGCCACCGTTATCGCCCGAAGAGGACGACGGCTTCGACTACGACAGCCAACGGCTGATTCCCGATATCACCAACAACCACCTCGACATCGCCGAGGTGAGCATGGATCTGGAAGATGCCTTCGGCATCAATTTCGATGAAGCCCTGCCCGGTAGCGCCGGCCTGGAAACCATCGGTCTGCTGGTGGACCACATCCACCTCAAGATCAACGCCCCACGCACCATCAGCAAAGATTAACTGTCCTTGCTGATGGAGGCGACCTTTGCCGATTCGCCGGCTGATCAACGCCGACGTCAACGCATGGTGCGCGATCAACTGGCCGATTGCCATGATGCGGCGGTGCGTGCCGCTATGGCTGAATTGCCGCGCCATGTGTTCTTGCCGGCCGGCCTGCGCGCCGGGGCCTATGATGACTGCGCCCGCGCCATCGGTGCCGGGCAGACCATCAGCCAACCACGTCTGATCGCCGCCATGTTGGCTACCCTGCGTGTCCGTCCTGGCGACCGCGTCCTCGATATCGGCGCCGGCTCGGGTTATGCAGCGGCGTTGCTGGCACGCTTATCAATGCCCACCCCCGTCCTGGCAATCGAACGCCAAGGCGAATTGATCGACGCGACGCGGGCGCGCCTGGCCCACTTCGCTCCTACCGTCGACCTGCGCCATGGCGACGGGCTGGCTCTAGCTGATGGCACCTTCGACGTCATCCACGTCGCTGCCGCCTGCGCCTGCCGCCCGGCTGGACTGATCGCGCGCCTCAGCGCTGGCGGTCGTCTGCTGGCACCGGTGGGCGCGGTGGACGGCCCGCAACGCCTGCTGCTGGTGGCTGATGGGCGCGAAACCTGGCTTGATGAAGTCCTGTTCGTGCCGGGCCTGCCTGGCACTGCATGAACCTGTTCTGGCCAATGATACGTCACTGAAAACCGGCTAGATCTGCACTGGATCTTCTTTATCCGCCATGACGCTGACTGACGCTGTGGCCAACCACCACGGCGTCCAAGGATATGGCAATGCGTGGTGCTGTATGAGACCGTCACCGCCCGGATCACTTCAGCCCCTGCATTTTCCGCCTGACCAGGGCTTTCAACAGGCGCTGATGCAGCGTGTGAATGCCTATTTCGCCGATGTCGCGCTCGTGCCACAAGGTGACCTGTCGCTGCGATTGAAGACCATCGCCATCCTCTGCGCCAGCGCCACCTGCTATGGACTATTGCTGGCAGCGACCAGTTGGTGGCAGGCGGTGCCTTTGGCACTGGCGCTGGGGATGCTGGCGGCGCTCATCGGTTTCAACATCCAACATGACGGCGGACATCGCGCTTACAGCCCGGTGCGCTGGCGAAACCGCCTGGCCGCCGCCGCCCTCGATGTGATCGGTGGCAGTTCGTACCTGTGGCAATGGAAGCATGCGATTTTCCATCATGGACGCCCCAACATCGCCGGCCACGACACCGATATCAACGTCGGCCGCCTGGTGCGTCTCGAACCACAGCAACAGCGGGAATTCTTCCACCGCTGGCAGTTCATCTACATCTGGGCGCTGTACGGGCTGATGACCATCCGTTGGCAGTGCTATGACGATTTCCGCGAAGTAGTCACCGGCACCATCGGCTTGCATCGCATCCCGCGCCCGCGCGGATTCGAGCTGCTGATCTTCATATCCGGAAAACTGTGCTTCATCGGTTTGGTCCTGATCATCCCGCTGTTCTTCCACCCGTGGTGGTGCGTGCTGATCGGATACGCGCTGGCTTCGATGCTCCTCGGCATCACCCTCGCGGTGGTCTTCCAGCTGGCACACAACACCGCCCTGGTCGCATTTCCCCATGCACCAGATGAGTCGGGCCTGATGCCACACACCTGGGCCGAGCATCAGGTGTTAACCGCCGCCAATTTTTCACGCTCGAACACTGTCCTCACGTGGTTGCTCGGGGGACTCAATTTCCAGATCGAACACCACCTCTTTCCGCATATCAGCCACGTCCATTACCCGGCCCTGTCGCCGTTGGTCGAGGCCACTTGTCGTGAACATGGCGTTCCCTACCGCGAACACCGCAACTTCTTTGCCGGGGTGGTCGCACATGCGGCGTGGCTGCGCCATCTCGGACGGGCGTAAGCGATCTCATTCGGCAGGCGTATTGCATCGACCGCAACCACACAAAAAATCATCACCCCCTCGGCCCAGGATTTCCATGCGCTTTGCTTCTGTTTTTTCCGACCACGCCGTGCTGCAACGCGACCAACCGATTCCGGTTTGGGGCACCACCGCTGCCCATCAGGACGTGTTCGTGCGCCTCGCCGGCAAGCAGGCGACGGTACGCTCGGGCGTAGACGGCTCGTGGCTGGTGCGCCTGCCACCGCTGCCAGCCGGCGGGCCGTTTGAACTGGTGGCCACGTCCGCTTCCGGCACTGCCCAGCTGCACGATGTGCTGATCGGTGATGTGTGGATCTGTTCGGGTCAATCGAACATGCAGATGGCGCTGACCCCGACGGCGCAGAGCCTGAGCGCCGAGGCGCTCAACTTGCCGCGCATCCGTCTGCTGACGGTGAATACGCCGGCTAAGCTGGGACGCCAAAGCGATATCACCACCACCTGGCAGCTGGGCGACCATGCCACGTTCAATGCCTTTTCGGCAGTCGGCGGTTGGTTTGGCCAGACCCTGCAGCAACGCCTGGACGTGCCCATCGGCCTGATCTGCAATGCCTGGGGCGGTACCCGCGTGCAGGCGTGGATGAGCCGTGAAGCCCTGCTCCTCGACCCAGCGGGAGTCGACGAGGTACGCGGCTATGAAAGCTTCGCTTATACCCCGACGGAAACCGCCGATATCACCCTATCGCTGGCGGCCTGGGAAAAACACCAGCAGTGTCGCGATGTCGAAAACCTGGGACTGGCACAGGGCTGGCACACCGCCGGCTTCGTAGACTCGGCCTGGAAGCACATGCCGATGCCGGCACGCTGGCAGGACCAGGGCCACCCGGGTAGTGGCGTGGTGTGGTTTCGCCGCACCGTCACCATCCCGGCGGCGTGGATCGGCCGCGACCTCGAACTGCACCTTGGTGCTATCGACAAACATGATGAGACGTGGGTCGATGGACAACGTGTCGGTGGCCTGTCCTGGGCAGACGGCCCCAACACCTGGAATGAACCTCGCATTTATCGCGTTGCCGGCGCGGGTGTGACCGGCACGTCAGTGACGGTGGCGGTGCGGGTACGCTCACACGTCTACCATGGCGGCATGATCGGTCCTGAGCATCAGATGCGCCTGCATCCCGTCGGCGAGACCGCCGCCGCCGTGCCCCTGGCCGGTAGTTGGCGCTATCTTTTCGAACAGGATTGGGGCGTGCAGACGCCACCGCAATCAGTGATGGAACCGGGCAGCCCGAATGCGCCTTTCACCTTGTTCGACAGCCGCCTGGCGCCGCTGATCCCCTACGGCATCCGTGGGGTCATCTGGTACCAGGGTGAGAGCAATGCCCATGAGGCGGTTTTATACCGCCGCTTATTGCCGCAGATGATCGCCGATTGGCGGCGCGCTTTCGGCCAGGGCAACTTTCCCTTCTTGCAAGTGCAGCTGGCGAATTACCTGCCCACCGGCGATGTGCCGCGCGCCAGCGAGTGGGCGATGCTGCGTGAGGCGCAGATGATGACGGCGCTGGCTGACCCGGCCGGCGGCATCGCCATCGCCATCGATGTCGGCCAGGGCAATGACATCCATCCGCTCGACAAGCGCAGTGTCGGCAAGCGCCTGGCGCGCTGGGCGCTGGCTGCCCACTACCATCTGGGCGGCACCCCCTGCGGCCCGCTGTTTGCGAGCATGCGCGTGGAAGACGAGGGGCGCGTCCGCTGTCACTTCCGCCACGCCACCGGCCTGGGCACGCATGACGGCCAAGCCCCCCGGCAGGTGGCCATCGCCGGCGTCGATCGCGTCTTCGTGTGGGCTAACGCCGTCATCGAGGGCGAGACCCTGCTCGCCTGGCACCCCCAGGTACCTCGCCCATATGCGCTACGCTATGCATGGGCGGATAATCCCGACACCTGCAATGTGGTTGGAGTGGATAACCTGCCGGCAGCCCCGTTCAGAACCGATAGCTGGTGACCGACCACGAAGGAACACCCTCAAGGTCATCTACCGTTGCTCACCCACGTAAGAAGCGCCACCAATTCTAGACCGTTCTCGACTCGGGCGGATTAGAACTCGTTACCCAGGCGACGACGCACCAGCTCACGTTGGGCGCCGGTGCGCACCACCCGCAACATGGTGGCGCCATCCGGCAGATCGAGAGCAGCAAGCCGCTGGCAGACTTCGGCGACTTCACGCTCAGCATCAAGGTAGGTTCGCAGGGTTTCCCACAGGCGGTCGCCATCAGCGAGGTAGGTCGTACACCACGTCAGGCCTTCCTGGTAGACCATGCGGCTGGCCAGACGCTTGGCGAGGATGGCCACGCGGTGTTCACGCGGGATGCGTGTGTGCAAGCGCTCACGCCACTGCAGCAGCGACGCCGGGCAATGGCCTTCAAGATGATTCGTCCAAGTGCTTTGCAGGTCTTTGTCGGCCAAGTGATCGGTGATGAAGCCTTCGATGAGGCCGTTGACGCGGTTAATCTCGGCACTGATTTGTTGCGACAGGTCTGACAGGCGCACCCGACCGGCGCGACGCTTCCATGCCGAGATCAAGGCCTTGGCTTCGGATTCGGCACGGGCGCGAATGATGTCCACTACCTCTTTGACAAAAACCTTTTTGATGCTGAGGAATTCGACGTCCTCAAGCACCAGACCCGCCAATACTTCATAACTTGAGCAGATGACACCCCCCTTGTTCGCCGAGGAATCCTTGATCACCAGCAGCCCGGCATCTTCGAGTTCATGCCGCGCTTGAGAGGTGACGAAGATATTCGCACCTTCGATCATGGCCTTGGCGGTGGGTTTGCCGTCGCTGAGAAAATCCCGCCAATTGCCGTCATGGATAGAATTCGGGCGGCCGCCACAGGGAATGAACACGTCGGCGGCGACGACATTGTGCAATTGGTTGCGGAACTGTTCGCCATCGCGGTCAGCCGCCGACACCACCTTGGCCCCGGCCTTGCGCGAAGCCGGGGTCAGCTTGGCCGCGTCAAAGGCCGCAATGCCTTTGCCCTCGCGTACCAGGCGCAACAACTCCCGCCAATCCAGGCCATGGGGATCATAAGCTGCGCCACTGCCGTCACCGATGGCCACCACACGTACGCGGGCGCCGTGCTCGCGATGGAGGATCTTCAGCAGATTGCCGCCCAGATCGCCATCTGGGCCACCGGTGATCTTCAGGGAATAGGGCTGCTTGCCGCTGATGCCGATCAGTGGCAACACCACGCGCAACCAGCTGAAGATGCCTTCACTGGTGACGCCGAACTCTTTGTGGTTGATGCCGGCGCCGGGCTTGGAGCTCATCAAGGTCGCATGATGCGGCAGACCTCGTTCATGCGCGCGATTGGTGACCCACACGATACGTGCCGGGGTCATGTTCTCATCCGGCCCGAGGAAGATCAGATCCGGCACCCGCGATGCGCCGAAGGGACCAATGACCTCGGGCGCCCGGCTGGCCGGTACCAGCAGATCAAGGAACGCATCGACCACCTGCTTGACCGCCGCATCGGGGTCGGCGCCGAGTTCAACCAAGGCGATGCATTTGGAGCCGCCTTCTGGGATATCCTTGTTCTTCAACTGCTGCGCCCAGGCGAGGTCATAGACCTCTTTGAGCACGCCCTGACGGGCCAAGGCATAGTGCATCGGATTCTTGGGAATGAGCAGGCGCAGACCACCGCGGGCGCTGGCGCGGAAACGCACGTGGAAGCCACGCGCGTGGGGGCCGAAAAAAAAGAAGATACCAAAAGGCTGCTGTGGAAAGCGCCCGGCCGGCAACAACTCCGGCGCCAACTTGAAGGCCAGCCCCAAACGTCCGGGTCGCCAAGCGTTGGTCGCCTGGACGCCGGCAATGACCTTGATCATGGCTTCAAGCACCAGGGCCTGAGCCGGGACCTCGACGGCATGCGCTTGAGCCAGGACTTCACCATAAACGCGCTGCCAGGTTTGCGGTTTGCAGGTATGGCCGGGCTGAAAACGACTCGCCAATAATTGCGCGATCGCATGACCGAGCAGTGGATGCTTGAGCAAGGCCTCGTCGGCGATATCGCTGATATCGAGATACGGATAATCCGGTCCGATCAGGTAACTCGCGGCACAGGCAGCTGCCCGCAACGTGGCCAATTCCGTGAGCCCATACACGCCATTGGTGTAGGTGGCGGACAAGGCGTCGGCGTATTGATCACGCACCGCCAGCAGGTCACTCTCGATGGCGGCGGCGACCTTGCCCGACAGGGTTTTGCCCGCCGCATCGTAGACATAGATGGTGGCGATCAGCGCCTTATTGGTGGGATCGGAAGTCACCACCGGCGTCACCGCTGGCACCCAGTCGAGATAGCCACGCTCAAAAGACAGACGATGCCGGGTCAGCACCTGGGCGATGTGTTTCAGCAACGGCCACATGGTGACGCCGCCAGCGGCAAGCAAGATGCGCGTGGCGGTGGTGTCCGATGGCTGATCGGACTGCACATAGAGATCTTCCGGACGATCCAATCTGGCCCACGCCAAAACGTGGCGTACCACGCGATCGACGCGCGAACGGGCCAGATAGCCCTGATCCACCGCATCGAGATAGCGCTTGGCCGCTACTGAACACGAGGTCTCGCGCCCACAGGCTTCATGCAGGATCGCCTCGCGGTGAGCACTCAAATCGAAACCCACCGGCACAGTGATCGGGCCATAGCCAAAGGCATAGAGGAAGACGCTGCGATCGTGGGCGGTATGCAACTCGATGCGTGAAATATCATGGTTGGTCGCCCCCTGATGACCGGCGACCACCGGGATCACCTCAGCCAGAGAATGACGTGCGGGCGAGCCCAGAACCAACAGCTTGCCATGCCGCGGATCGTCGATCACCGTCAGACGCGGATCTTGGGCCGTGCGCAGACTGTGCAGCAGCTGCACGTGGAAGGATTGTTCTGACGGCGGCGTCACTTGGAAATAGTGCGCTGGCATCTGTTCGCGGTACCAAGCCACGGTTTCATCGAGACCGGTGGCCAGGGCCTGACGCACCTCTGCCAACAGTTCGTCGCGCGAGGGAACATGATAGCTGGCGGTGGTATGGACGCGCTGGCCTGTCGCTTTTTCACTGCCTTTCGGTGTGCTTTTCACATTGGCTTTTGGGCGCTCCGTGATGCTGGCAGTCGGCGTAGCGGCGGGCTTTTTCGGAGAGCGGACCGCGTTACGGACTGGGTGGCGTACCGGCTGAACCAAGTGAATAGGGCGAACCATGATGAGTTCCTCTGTCTGAGTATAGCGCAGGATGACGCGAGATGCTATTTTCTTCATCCGTCGGCTTCTCTGGCCGCCATAGTCGCCATGGTCGCAATTTCCGCTACGTGGTTACAGTTGCCCGCATGGAAAATATGATTCCTTCGCTTCTTGGGATTATGGGTGGGCTGCTGGTGTTCGCCGGCATGCTGCTGAGCGGGCTGCGCTTGGTGCACTGGCTTGGCCTTGAGCAAGAACCGCCGTTGAGCGCCCAGACTTTTCCACCAGCACCACCCATGCGTGAATTGTCAGCGCGTGCCGGTGCTCCGGCAGTGGCTGCCTTGCAGGCGCGCCGCACCCAGCTCTACCAACGCGCCATGCCCCTACGCGCTGGCAACGATGCCAAGCAAGCGGCAGCGGCCACCGCCATCCTCGCTGACCTAAGCCTTGAACCGGCGGCTCTTGATCGTGCTGACCACGCCCTAACGGCGCTGGGTGCCTGATGCTGGCCCTGGAAGGTCCATTGGCGCTACGCCGGGATGCGACCTTACGGGTGATTCGCGCCGCCGTCGACCTCGACCAGCCGACTTCTCAGGCCTTGGCCGAAACTGGTATCCCACGTTGGGATGCACAGGAAGCCGTACGCCGTCTCACAGGAGCTGGCGAAGTGGATGCCGAAGGCTGGCTGAACCTCAGTCGCCTGGCTTATCGCCAGCTGCTGGTGTCCGCCGTAGCCCCCGGCACCACGGCCCTCGAGCGGCGCGGAGAAGCTGATCGCCCGCGCGAAAAAGCCTTACGCGGCGGCATCGATTCCCTGGCTGATGTTGAACTTATCGCCTTGTTGCTGCGTACCGGTAACGGTAGTGAAGGCGTTTTGGAATTGGCGCAACGACTCCTCGACGAACACCATGGCATTCCCGGATTGGCGCGAAAACGCGTCGAAGAACTCTCAGTTTTTAAGGGGCTTGGTGTGGCGAAAGCCGCTGAACTTGCGGCGGCCTGCGAAATCGGCCGGCGTCTTTCCTCGGCGGTCTTGCGTGATCGGCCGGTGCTGAAAACCCCAGAGGCCATCGCCGAACTGCTGGCCGGACTGGCCGCTGGCTTAGCACACGAAGAATTCTGGTGCCTGCCCCTGGATGCGCGCTCACGCCTGATCGGCGAACCACGCCAGATCGCACGTGGTGATATCGATGGCACGGATGCCCCACCGCGGGCCTTCTGCCGGGTGGCGCTGACGGCCGGAGCGGTGGCGGCCGTGGCGGTGCATAATCACCCTAGCGGTGATCCCACTCCGTCAGCGGCCGACATTCAAGTCACCATGCGCCTGGTGTTGGCCTGTCGGGCCGTCGATGTGCCATTGCACGACCACCTGGTGCTGGGTGACGCCGGCCGCTTCCACAGTCTGCGGCGGACGCACCCGCACTGTTGGCGGATTCAATGAGCCGTGGTCAACGCCAAGGTGCTGGCGGCTGACGGCAGGCTCGCCGAGGCGCTGCTAGAAGTTTTCAGACCGAGGCCGTAAAAATAATCGTAGGTCATCGGGGTCATGCCCACCGGCGGATGTCCGGTAAACGATGACATGAGAATTGAGCGGTCCATGAAGGCGACAAAGATATCCTGCTGCACACCGGCGCTGTCAGTCGTGGTGAAAGTGAAGAAGCCATTGCATGGATCGGTAACTTTGCCAACCCCGTACAAGTCGGTGCGGTCAGAGAATTTCGTCAGCGGTGCGTTATTCACTACCGTCGTGCCATTGGACCCGACCACCGTCACCAAGCCGGTGGACGAAAAGGTCACCGTGCCTTTGATGATCGCCTGGCTGGTGCTCGTCTCGACATTCCCAATGCCGGTTTGGCAGCCGTTCTTTTGGTACAAAATCGCTTGGTAACTGCCGGCCATGGTCGCCGCGTCGAAATTGCCATTGGCGCGCGATTGCATGCACACGATGGCGCCGTTGGGCGTATCCACCGCCAGGAACCCACCTGTGGTGGCGAAGATATAATCAGTCTCGGTTTGGCCATGATCGGTGGTGGTCAACATCAGTGCCGAATGATCGGCATTCGAGGTCAGGCCAACGGTAGGCAGGGTGCTGGCACCGAACACTTCGCTCGCCCCATTGCCGTTAAAAGCGCCGAAAGGCCAATAGTGGTTGGGGGAAATGTTGCCGGAGCCGTCGCAGGTCACGTGGCCCACTTCAATGCCACCACTGTTGGTGCGAAATTGCATGTAATTGTAATCTTTGTTCTGGAACACTTCGGAAGTCACCGTCGCCGATTCAATAGCGGTGATCAGCGCCGGTGTATCGGCATTGGGGCCGGCCAAGTTGGCCTCGATGACCATAGCGAAGCCCGGCGACTCGTATCCGGTGACGAGATTGCCGGAGGGATCAGCAAAGGTGTAAGTGCCATCGGAAGCCACGGTGTAACCCACCGAATAATCCTGTCCGTTGGTGGTATTCTTATAATGCATGGTGTGCGCGACGCTGTCGAGACTGACCGTCAGGAAGTCGCCGACACTGGCAGTACCGCTATATGTATGCGAGGTTGCCGGCGCCGGCGTGTCGTCGGTTTTAGCTGTACAGCCGACCAACAGCGCCAAAGAAAGAACCACACCGCCGAGAGCCACATGAGTATAAGTTGAGCGCATGAAAGTTCCTTGGACCTTCAGTGTACCACAGATTTCACGTAATTGCCAATGTGATCCACGGGGGATTCCAGGTCATGCTGCAAGAATAACTTACGATCTCGACCCACAGATGCCGCCTGGGTAGCCTGACTGAACTAGCCTTAACTTGCGATATATTGCCACGCTCATAATTGTTAATGGCCGATGCGGTATCGATACTGACCCCATCAATCAACGGCTTGCCCTGAATGGTTTGCTGCGACACTGCTACGCATCAGAGACGACTGGCGCTAAGCCGTCGCACGACGGCCTACGCGGGACTCAACCGCGATGGAGTCTCTGCTGTGTTCGCCGCGCGCCTGGGCATCCCTGACCAACCTCGGAGCCTGCCCATGTCCGCCCGCGCTACCTCATCTGCTTCCCGTCACACTGCACCACGCTCGTTACATGATGCCGATCCTGAGATCGCCGCCATCATCGATGCCGAGTTTGCCCGCCAACAGCACACCATCGAGCTGATCGCGTCAGAAAATATCGTTTCAACTGCCGTCATTGAAGCCCAGGGCTCGGTGCTCACCAACAAGTACGCTGAAGGCTATCCCGGCAAACGCTACTACGGTGGTTGCGAGGAGGTCGACAAGGCCGAAGAACTCGCGATCAAGCGCGCTCAAGCTCTGTTCAAGACCGACTATGCGGTGAATGTTCAACCACACTCGGGCTCGCAGGCCAACATGGCCGTATACATGGCCGCCGGCCTGGTCAAAGGCGACAAGGTCCTGGGCATGAGCCTTGACCACGGCGGTCATCTGACGCATGGCTATAAACTTAATTTCAGCGGCCTCGATTATACCATCGCTTCGTACGGCGTGACCCGCGAAGCGCAGATCGTCGACTACGACGCACTCGAAGCGCAGGCCATCGAATTCCAACCGAAGATGATCATCGCCGGCGCCTCCAACTATTCGCGGACCCTCGATTTCGTACGCTTTGCAGCGATCGCAAAAAAGGCCGGAGCCATCCTCTTCGTCGACATGGCGCACATCGCCGGCCTGGTTGCGGCCGGGCTGCACCCCTCGCCGTTCGGCTATGCCGATTTCGTCACCACCACCACCCACAAGACCCTGCGCGGACCGCGCGGCGGGATGATTTTCTCGCGCACCCCCGAGTTCGCGAAAAAGGTCAATTCACGCGTCTTCCCCGGCATCCAAGGCGGCCCCCTGATGCACGTCATCGCCGCCAAAGCGGTGGCATTCGGCGAAGCGATCAAGCCCGAGTTCACCGAATACATGACCCGCGTGCAGGCCAGCGCCTCGGCGATGGCCAATGAATTCAAACGCCTCGGCTGGCAAGTGGTGTCCAACGGCAGCGACAACCACCTGTTTTCGCTGAATGTGATGTCGAACGGGGTCACCGGCAAACAAGCCGAAGATCAGCTGCATCGCGTCGGCATCACCGTGAACAAGAACCTCATCCCCTTTGACCAGCAGCCGGCTCAGCAAGGCAGCGGCATCCGCATCGGCACCCCCGCCGTCTGCAGCCGTGGCTTTGGCGTTGCCGAGGCCGTCGAGATCGCCGGTTTGATCGACCGTGCCTTGAAGGCCGGCGACAACGCGAGCGAGTTGCAGAAGGTGACCGCGGCAGCGCGCGCCTTGTGCGATCGCTTCCCGATTTATCGCTGAATAAGCTGATTTTCATCACCCGCCGGGGTTTCCCCGGCGGGTTTTTTTCTGCCCTGCACCAGCCATTAAATCCCCCATCAGCATCTGGTTTACATAACATTTCCGTAACAACCCATCGGTTGGCCTGGCGGATTGGCGCGACAGGATACTTTCCCCCGAGGATGCCCATGGTTGTTGTTGTGCCGTTGCGTTGCTTGCTCATCTGTGCTGCGGTGTTGCCGCTAGCGGCAGAGACCCTGGAGCCGGTCCACGATCTGCGCCTGAGCATTTCTGTCATGCCCACCCCGAAGGTCACGGAAGACATCAGCGATCCCAACAACTCCAGTACCTATGAGTGGAAAAACAGCAGCTACCCGGGAGGCGCGGCACTGCGCCTGGAGCTCGGCTGGTGGCAGGGTGGTGCTCTCAAAGCCACCTCACCCATCACCAGCCTGTGGATGGTGGGCATCAATATGTCGAACGCCAATATCACTCCTGATTCGTATGTGATCGGCTCAACGACCTCGACCAATACGCGCGACGATCTGAAAACCCAATATCGCCAATACGGCGTATCCGTCGGTTACGGCATCACCACCATGCCCACCGACACCGGCCTCGGCGATCTCCACTGGGAATTGCTGCCCATTCTCCGTGGCGGCTACGGCCGGGCCGAGACCGTCTCGCCGGGCGCCAACCCAACGGTTGGCTCCGGCCACGGCCTGTGGTGGGAAGGCAGCCTTGAAGGCGGCCTCGTCCTTGCCGCTGATAACTGGGTCTTCAATCCGTTCATCGGCGTGGCCTATGGCAAGTTCCACACCTCGATCGACCTGCCCAACGACACCACCAGCGACCTGACCATCACCACCCTCGCCCCGCTGATCGGGGTGCGGGTGGGTGGGAGTTTTTAATGATGCATGCCATTCGTTTATTTGTGGTGCTGATGCTCGGAATTGGTGCATGGGCGGTTGACGCGACAGCTTCCTTTGCAACCGCAGCTGGAAATTATACCACGGTTGGTAATACCATCACCATTCATGTGGTTTTTACCGGAAGCGTAAATGTCGATGCAACCACCTCAAAGATCAAACTGAATCTGCATCGACTAGCAGACGATGCCTACGCTATTGCCACTGCTTCGGCTAGCGCGGTTACATCGGCGAACTTTACTTATTCTGTTCAAGCCGGCGACTACAGTACGGTTCTCACTTACACCGATTCGGCAGCATTGACTGGTGTTTCGGGTTATGCCGGGGTGTTGTCTGGCACCCTGAGTGGAATCAGCGTTGATACGCCGCTCCGCGTTCAATCCGTGACTTCATCGCCAGCGACAGGCACGCGAAAAAGTGGCGATACCGTAACGATCACCGCTGCGTTCAATCGTTTTGCAACGTCCTCTGGATTTACACCTAACCTCCAATTGGCCACTGGTGTAAGTGGCGGAACAAGCATTTTGGGTTCCTTAGCCACAGGATCCGTTTCGGCACTCACCTTTGCCTATGTGGTCCAGCCAGGCGACTTCTCAAATGATTTGGACTACCTCAACAGCAGCGCCTTAACCCTCGGCAGCGGCAATCTCGATACGTCTACAACCTTGAGCTTACCTGTTCCCGGAGCCGCCTCTTCATTAAGTGCCAATAGCTCCGTCGTTGTCGATGGCATCGCACCAACCCTGACCATCACGACCGCCTCGGCCGCGCAAAAGAATTCGCCGATCATCTACGCCATTACTGCTAATGAAAACGTCAGCGGCTTTACGGCCGTAACTACGGTTAATGGGACGGCAACGCTGACCGGCTCGGGCAGTGCTTATAGCGCTTCGCTGGTACCCAAGAGCACGATTCTCAGCACCGCCGCCAAGCTTGCCGGAACGACGGTCATCAGCGTAGACAGTACGGCCAGCCTTTCCGCAGGCGATCCCGTGGTCATCAATGGTCAGGTCTACCTGATGACTGTCGTTGGCACTCCAGCCTTGACCATCTCACTGTCCCCGGCGCTTACCGGCAGCATGGCGAACGGCACCAGTATTTTCCCAGCAAGCGGCGTCATGGTCACCATTGGGGCAGCCATTAACGCTGCCTATGATCTGGCGGGCAATGGCTCCGCAGTCGCAACCGACATTGTTATTAACTATGATCCGACGCCACCTGCGGCAATCATCACACCGCCCGCTTCGGCAACCACCACCGCCGACTTCTCAGTGAAATTTTCCGAAGTCGTCACTACCGTGCTCAAGAGCACAGACCTCTCAGTGACCAATGGCACGGTGGCAAGCATCGATGCAACCGCCAATCCGACGTTCGTGGTCAAAATCACACCCACATCAAATACGGCACCAATAACCCTCAATTTGTTGGCCAATGCCGTCAAAGATGCCGCCGGTAACAACAACTTGGCCGCGACCGCGATCTATGATAAGACACCACCAACCATCCTTCTCGGGGGCGCAGCGATTACCGGCAAGAATCCCGCCGAGCTGACGCTTGCCTTCAACAAAGCTATTAATCCAACGACCTTGACCCTCGCCACAGCCACAACTGATTTCAACCTGCCAGCTGGCGTGACGGTAACTGCCATCATCCTTGATCCGACCAACACCAGTGCGCTCGTGTCCTTCAATCTGCCAGTGCAAAATTCCGCTTACACGATCTCGGTTAAAGCTGGGGCCGTGACCGATGCCAATGGCAACATCAGCACTGCCACACCATCTACGACCGTGACCTATAACGCTGATCCGCCGGTTCTGACCCTGACGGGACCTACCACGAGCCAAAACATCCTTCCCATTCACGTCGCCATTTCGGCCAATAAAATTGTCACCGGTTTAACCACCAGCGACTGCAATGTGAACTATGGAACGGCCAATAGCCTGAGCGGATCTGGCACAGCCTACACCGTAAATATCGTACCCACCGCCAGCATGACCTTGGCCGCCACTGCCACCGTCGGCGTTAGCACCATCAGCCTGCAAGGTAATGATACGATTCCCGCTGGCTCGGTGCTGCTGATCGGCAACTTGGCGGTGCGTCTGGCAACCACTGGCACCACTCTCGTCAACGCTACCAGCGTGACTGTGAATCTTGAAAGCGCCCTGTCGACCACGCTTGTACAGAACACACCTGTATGGAAGGCAGACGGCGAGAATCCGAACATTTCCCTCCAGACGGGTGCTTGCCAGGACGACAACCTGACGGCCTCGGCTGTCACTGCGCTGCTGCAGGTGTATTATGATCCTACCCCGCCGATGTTCCGCATCGCCGCCCCGGCCGCGCTCAACGCTGCTGGCAAAGCCGTCTTTACGCTCACTTCTAGCGAGGCGACTACAGGTTTGACGATGAGCAAACTTACTGCCACCAATGGCACCATCGACTCGCTGACAGCAGGTAGCGATTCCACATCCTGGACGGTCACCGTCACCCCCACCGACACGACCACCGTCGGCCTGGGCGTCAACGCCAGTGCCGCCATCGACAGCGCTGGCAACCCTTCGCTGGCCGAGCCTGCCGCCGCCATGACCATCAAGCCCTACATCACCAAGGTCAGCAGCGCCAACCCCGACGGCACCTATGGCGCCGGCATCCATCTGCGGGTCAAGGTTACCTTTAGTGAACCGGTCACCGTCATCGGCGTACCATCGCTATTGCTCAACCTGACCAGCGCTGGCCGCGAGGCCCTGTACAACAGCACCGACGGCAATGACCTGCTTTTCGATTACACCACCGTGGCCGATGATCGCACTGCCGATCTCGACTATCTGAACACCACGTTGACCCTTAACGGCGGCACCATCCGCGACGTCGGCTCAACTAATGCGATTCTGACCCTGCCGGTCGCTGGCGGCGTGGGTTCTTTGGCAGCCAATGCCGCCATCGTCGTCAACGACGGACCCACGGGTCCCGGGAAGCCGAATATCGACGACCAGCCGCTCGGTAGCAGCGGTGGCTGCGGGTCAGGCTCAGGCATCGCCCTGATTCTGGCGGCTGGCTGGCTGGGGCTCGGCCTGAGCCGGCGTCGGCGCGCGGCCTAGTAGGCTAATACGTTTATCCTGAGCTTGTGCTGTCCCCGGCCTTCCCACCGTGGCGATTCCCGCAGTATGCGGTGCCGCTGCCACCCTTCGCTGTCGAGTAGCCATGCGCCTGCGCTTTGCCCTCTGTCTTGCCATTACCCTCCCTGCGCTGGCCGAGAATCTCGATCCGGTCAATGATGTGCGGGTGGGCATTACCCTGCAGCAAGCGCCCACCATCAGCGAAGTGATCACTCCCAGCGGGAGCGAGGGCAAGACCTACAATTGGAAAGGCGGCAAAAGTTTCGGCACACGCTATGACCTGGAATACGATCAGGGGATGTCGCGTCGCCAACGTGCCCAGCCGGGCTTCGTCTGGTCGGCCGGGATCAGCTACAGCAACAATAACATTACTCCCGGCTCGTATGAAACCGGCAGCGGTACCTCGGCCAATACCCGCGAAGACTTGAAGCTCGCCTATCATCAGTACGGACTGATGGGTGGCGTTGGCTGGGCGACCATGCCCGCCGGCACCAGCGTGGGGACTTACCACTTCGAAGCTTCACTGCTGGGCCGCGGTGGCTGGTCGACGGCGCAAACCACCTCGCCCGGCCTGACGCCCGAGGTCGGCAGCGGCAGTGGACTGTACTGGGAGGCCGGCGGACGTGGTGCCGTGGTCCTCTGCGATGAGCACTGGCTGTTAGCCGTGACCCTCGGCTGGCTGTACGGCCTCAACCATATCAATGTCGACTTACCTGGCGGCTACAGCAGCCAGATGACCATCATTCGCAATGGCGCTGAAGGCGCTCTGCAAATCGGCTATAGGTTCTGATATGAAATACTTTTCTCTCGCCTGCTGCGTGCTGCTGTGTGCGCTCATGGGCACCGCCGCCGAAATCGTCATCACCCCGGCCTCTGGTCAGGCGTATGACGCTACCGGCCCACGTTACCATGGCACGCCGCTCAGCCTGCTGATCACCCTCGCCTCGGCGTCGACGGTCACTGTCCCGCCGAGCAACACTGCCAACATCGGTATTTTCACTGGCACGACCTTTGACAATACTGCCCGCGCGGTTAACAGCGAATCGATCGCCCTGGTCGCCGGCACCAACCAGACCACCTGGTTGTATCGTGCGACGCCCACGTTTGACGGTGTCGCGACTCTGATCATCAAAACCGGCACCTTCGGCGTCGGCCTGCCGAGCAGTGATTTTTCGTACACCTTGGTGCTCGATCGCAACCCCACCATTTCGATCCCGGCGCCAGGTACCAGCGGCAGCGATCTGACCTTCATCTCAACCATCACCAGTGGGCTGGCGGCTAGCGAAACGGCTGCCTTCAACAATTCATTCCTCACTATTTCCAACGGCGTGCTCAATGGTGCGCCCGTGCAAGCCGGCAACGTCAACACCATCACCGTCACGCCCTACGGCTACGGCAGCGTAACCCTGACCGCCGCCGCCGGCTATGTCAGTGACCAATACGGCAATCTGAATCCCGAGACGATTTCCACCGGCGCATTCAATGCCCCGGGTGGCACCCTCTTCCAGGCTCCGCGCGTGGTCAGCGTGTCGGGCCTCAGTCCTGGCAACCTCGTCTATCGCACTGGACAGGTGATCAATCTCGCCGTTACCTTCGATCGGGCGGTGATGTTGGCCGGCACCAGCGGCATTCCCTACCTGCGCTTGAACAGCACCGGTAGCGGCAGCCCGGCCTATGCCATCTACACCGGCGTCAGCGGCAACGACGTGCTGTTCAGCTACACCATCACTGATGGCCAAGCCGCGTCGATCCTCAATCTCGTCGACACCACGAGCTTGCAGTTGACCAGCCAGACCGCCCTGGTCGGTACCGCTCACACCCCAGACTTCCTGGCCCTGACCACGGTGCCAGCACCGGGAGCGAGCAATTCGCTGTCGAACATCACCACCTATGCCATCAATGTGGACCCACCCAAGCCGCTGCCCGACGACGTCACCAGTGCCAAGGCGCCTGGTTCTTGTGGCGCTGGCTCTGGCTTGGTGCTGATGGGGCTGTTGTCGTTCATCGCCTGTGCGCTGCGCCGGCGGAGTGAATCCACGTAACCATGCCGCTGACTCCAGGAATCCTGGGTACGCCCCTGTCGCCGACCGCCACCCGGGTGTTGCTGCTGGGCGCCGGAGAACTGGGCAAGGAAGTCGCTATCGAACTGCAACGCCTCGGCTGTGAAGTGATCGCTTGCGATCGCTATCACGATGCCCCGGCGATGCAGGTCGCCCACCGCAGCCATGTATTCTCGATGCTCGACGGGGCCGCCTTGCGGCGTGTCGTCGCCCAGGAAAAACCCGATCTGATCGTTCCTGAGATAGAAGCCATCGCCACCCAGACATTGGTCGAGCTGGAGCAAGAAGGGCTGCGCGTGATTCCCACCGCCCGCGCCGCAAGCCTGACCATGAACCGTGAAGGCATCCGCCGCTTGGCCGCCGAGACCCTGCAGCTGCCGACCTCGCCCTACCGCTTTGTCGCCGATGCCGACGAATGCACGGCGGCGGCGGTCGTCATTGGCTATCCATTCGTGCTCAAGCCATTGATGAGCAGCAGCGGTAAAGGCCAGAGCGTGGTCAGAACGCCAGCCGAGGTGCCGGGCGCCTGGGCCTATGCTCAAGCAGGTTCACGTTCTGGCGCCGGGCGCTGCATCGTCGAGGGCTTTGTGGCTTTCGATTATGAAATCACCGTCCTCACCGTCTCGGCCAGCAATGGCATCCAATGTTGTCCGCCGGTGGGCCATGTGCAGGTCGACGGGGACTACCGTGAATCCTGGCAACCGTGCGTGATGTCCGACAAGGCGTGGGCGAATGCTCAAGTCATGGCCAAAAAAGTCGTTACCGAGCTGGGCGGTTGGGGGCTGTTTGGTGTCGAAGGTTTCGTCTGTGGCGATGAGGTCATCTTCAGCGAAGTCAGCCCGCGTCCCCACGATACCGGCCTAGTCACCATCGGCTCGCAGTCCTTGAGCCAATTCGCGCTGCACGCGCGGGCCATCCTCGGCCTGCCTGTGCCGTCGATCCATTTTCTGCGCCCGACCTTTTCGGTCGCCCTGCTCGGTGACGGTGATGGCATCCCATTGTTCAGCGGCCTTAACCATGCCCTGGCGGTGCCTGATTCGCAGGTACGCTTGTTCGGCAAACCGACGTGCAGTGGTAAACGACGCTTAGCAGTCGCCGTAGCTAGCGGCGTCACCCTGGATGAGGCTCGTATTCGGGCACGCGCCTGTGCCGCGGCCATCACTATTCAATTGGTTTGAGAGACAGTTTTTACTGCTTATATAGTTTAACGACCACGCCGCTCCCACACCATTGCCTCCTTGGTTAGCTGATGGTTGCGGAGGCAGCGGTTTATCGGGTATTACTTACCTGATGACTCTCTCGGCACGTGATTTTGCGCAGCAGGCCCTTAACGGGCAGGTGCCGCCGCCATTGCCGGACACGTCGCTGTTCGCCCGGCCGGTAGATGGAGCGGGCCCGCGTACCTTGCTGGTGGTCGATGATGATCCGGCAGTCCGCCGCATCGTCGCTGCCGCACTTCAGCAAGCCGGTTATCAGGTGCTGACTGCGGCCGATGGGCCGACGGCATTGGACCTTTTGCAGCGTCTGGCCAAAGCTCGTCGGCCGCTGGATGCACTGCTGCTCGATGTGCACATGCCCAATGGCGGCGGTCTTGGCCTTCTCGATGCGTTGCATGCCGCCGGCATGGTGGTGCCGGTCATCGCCATCACCGGCGACCAAGATCGCCAGACCGTAGTCGACCTGCTGCGCCGCGGGGTCGGCGAAGTGATCGACAAGCCGTTGCTGATTGATGCCTTGGTCAACCAGGTGCGGATTTTCCTTGAGCGCACGGTGGCCCTGGCCGAACGCCGCCGCGCCCGCGAAGCGAGCTTGAAAGCTGAGCTCGCGGCCGCCGATCTGGCCCGCCGCGCCACTCAGCGCAAGGCCGACGAGGCCAGCGACAGCTTTTACCGTCTGGATGCTCAGATGCAGTCGGCCCGCGCCGCTTGGCGTGACTTGGTCGGGGTACTAGTGCCGCCATCCGGAATCGGCTTGGCGTGGCGCAATCGCCCGCTGTCGGACATGGGCGGTGATTTTGTCGGTCTGCGTTCGACCGGCTCGGGCTGCCTGTTGCTGGTCGCCGACGTCGCCGGCCACGACCTCGGCGCATCCATGCACGGCGTGCTGATCAAGGCTTTCTTCGACGAAAACTGTCGCAGCGGCATGGGTGTCAGCGGTGCCGAGGAATTCATGCGCAAGTTGAACCGCCAGCTAGTGCAATCCTCAGAGCAACGCCGCCTGGTAACCGCGCAGCTGATTGTCATCGACCTGCTCAAAGGACAGGCAGCGGTGGTGTGCGCCGGCCATCCTGCCGTCCTCATCGAGCACCGTGGAGTGATCACCCCCATCATCGGCGATGGCAGTGTCCTGGGCATCAGCGATCACGTGCATTTCATCCCCACCACCATCCCCCTGACTGCCGGTGATCGCATCTTTGTCTGCACCGATGGGGTCAGCGACCTGCCACGAATAGACGGACGCAGCGGACAGCGGGTGCGTTTCGGCCTTGATGGCCTGGCCAAATCACTCGCGGTCGATGCCTCGCTTGAAACCACCGTCGCCAACGCCTGGGATGCCATCACGTCTTTCTGCCGCCGTAAGCCCGTTGATGACATGCTGCTGCTCGGGCTGGAAGTGCAGTCACCGACCGACGACTACGAACCAACTGAAAAAGATGGCGCTGCTTCAATTCCACTTTGCCCCAGTGCGCTTTAGGACGATCCATGTTTCAAGCATCTGAAGACCAAGGCACCATCTCGTTCACGCTGTCCTCAGAGGCTGCTCTGGCAGATCGCGTGGTCGCTGCCAGCAAGGACTATCTCGCCCAGTTCGGGGTCACTCATCTGGCTGACATCACTATCACCCTGCGCGAGTTGCTGATCAATGCCATAGAGCACGGCAACGGCAATGAGCGCAGTAAGACGGTGACGTGCACCATCAGTAACCTGGGAGCGACCCGCTTCCAGATTATCGTTGAAGACCAGGGGGCGGGATTCGCCCACGCCGCTTGTGATTTCACCATGCCCAAGTCCGGTGAAACCCGTCATCGTGGTCTACCGCTGGTCAACAGCTGCTGCGATGAGTTGGAATTCAACAGCAGTGGCAATCGTGTCACTGCTTTCATGACCATCCTCAACCCCACCGGCTTTCCGCTGGTGGTCGAGGGCGACACGGCGGTGATCACCCCTACCGGCGATCTGACGGCCACCTGTGCCGATCAGTTGCGCCGGCTGCTGCTGAGCGAAACCGACAGCGGACGCCGCCGTTTCCGCTTCGACCTCGCAAACGTGCGCGATCTCGACTCGGTGTCGCTGTCGGTACTGGTGGCTTTCGCACAACTGCTGCGCGGTACTGGTGCACCCTACGTCATTGGCCTGGTCAATTGTTCGCAAGATCTGTTGAGTCTGTTCCGCCTCACTCGCCTCGATCAAGATTTCATGTTCACCCTCGTTGCACGCACCTGAGTCGGGAACCCTAATGGATCTGTCCATCGCCAACGAATTCATCGTCGAATCGAAGGAGCACCTGGCGACCATCGAGGACGACCTGCTCGCTCTCGAACGCCAGCAAGACGCGCCCGAACGCGCCCTTGTCGACAAGCTCTTTCGCGCCATGCACTCGATCAAGGGCGGCGCCGGGTTCATCGGTTTGAAGAACGTCAACAATCTTGCCCACCGCATGGAAACCCTGCTGTCGCTGGTGCGTTCGGGAGCCATCAAACCCACCCAGTCGATTGTCGAAGTGCTGCTCAAAGGCTCGGACCAGATCAACGCCATGCTCGACGATCTCGAGCATTCGAATGACATCAACATCGCCGCCATGCTGGCGCATCTCGATACCCTGCTTGACCAGAAAGCCCCGCCGCAGGTCAAACAGCAGCTGATCACCCCGGCGCCGATCCAAGAAAAAAATAGCAAAACCTCGTATCCATTTGCTGTGTCACAATTCGACCTGCTGCAAAGAAAGGCCGAGAACTGCTATCTGTTTGTGCTGCGGTTCGATCTCTCGGCGATGGCCGCCTCGGGCGGCCAAGGACCGGTAGCATTGGTGCGCGATCTGTCGCAGGCCGGCGAGATCATCGATGGTCATCTGCGCCATGAAGGCGATCTGCGCACCGCCGTGCCAGCGCGCCTGACCTATGATGTCCTGTTTGCCACGCCCATCCCCCAGGATGTTCTAGGCCAGCTGCTCTTGGATAACCTCGGCGTACCCGATCTGGAAGTAGTAGCGGTCGAGGAAGCTGACATCACCGCCATTCCGGCCGCTGTGGTGGCGTCAGCTGTAGTGGCGGCAGCTGCGCCAGCGGTCAGCGCTCCACCGATCAAGCCGGCGGCCGCCGTAACGCCATCGCCGGTGCCCGTTGCCGTCACCCCAGAGGCGACGCCAACACCAGTTCCAGCGATAGCCCCTGCCGCCGCGGCGCCAGCTGTCACCAGTGCGAGTGCCAGTGCCAGTGCGAGTGCCAACATCGCCGCACCGCCACCGGAAGCATCCGTCCGTATCAATGTCGAGATCCTCGATGAGCTGATGACCCTTGCCGGTGAATTGGTGTTGGTGCGCAATCAGCAGCTGATGATTTCTGATAAAGCAGATCCGATGCTGCGCGCGGCGGTGCAGCGTCTCAACATCGTCGCCACCGAGCTGCAGGAAACCATCATGCGCACGCGCATGCAGCCAATGGGCAATCTGTTCAACCGCTTCCCGCGGGTGGTGCGCGATCTCGGCAACAAGCTCGGTAAACAGATCGAAATCGACATGGTCGGCAATGAAGTCGACATCGACAAGACCATCCTCGAATCGCTCGCCGATCCCTTGCGCCACCTGGTGCGCAATAGTTGCGATCACGGTCTGGAAGGCCCCGACGAGCGCGTCAATGCCGGTAAATCGGCGGTCGGCCGTATCTCGTTGCGCGCCTTCCACGAGGGTGGCCAGATCAATATCGAGATCAGGGATGATGGTCGAGGGATCAACCTCGCCCGGGTCAAGGCCAAGGCGGTTGAAAACGGCCTCAAGACCCAGGCTGAGGTCAATGCCCTTGACGAAAAAGACGCTATCCTGCTCATCCTTTTGCCCGGCTTCTCAACCGCCGAGACGGTCACCGACGTCTCCGGCCGGGGCGTGGGCATGGATGTGGTTAAAACCTCGATCGAGCAGCTCGGTGGACAATTCGACATCTCGACCATCAGCGGGCAGGGCACCACCATCCTCCTGCGCCTGCCGCTGACCCTGGCAATTATTCCCAGCCTGATGGTCGGTGTCGGCGAGCACCGCTATGCTTTGCCACAGGTCAACCTCGAAGAGCTGGTATGCCTCTATGATGACGAGGTCGTCAACAAGATCGAGATCGCCCGTGATCAGGAAGTGTATCGCTTGCGCGACATGCTGCTGCCCCTGGTGCGCCTCAGCGAGTTGTTCCTCCACCGTGAACCATTCACCACCATGACCCGCAACGCCATCACCGAGAAGCACCGTCTGGAGCGGGCCGAGATTGCCACCCGCGGCGAGACGCTGACCTTCGCCGTGGTTAAGGTCGGAGTGAAGCGTTTCGGCCTGGTCGTCGATCGCGTCATCGGCACCGAGGAGATCGTCGTCAAACCCATGCACCCAGCACTGAAGCATTTGCGCTGCTGCAGCGGTGCGACGGTGATGGGCGATGGGAAGGTGGCGCTGATCCTCGATATCGAAGGCATCTCGAAGCACGCCGGCCTGTCGGCCGAAGGCATGCAGCGTGCCGGTGAATCAGCAAAGCACGCCAACAATGAGTTGCAGGCCGATGCTCACCACATGCTGCTGTTCCGTTATGGCGCCAAAGAACAGTTCGCCGTCGCCCTGCCGCTGATCAAGCGCATCGAACCGATCCGCATGGATCACATCGAGACCATCGGCGACAAGGAATTCATTACCGTCGATGGCGCGCCGACGGCGATTTTACGTCTCGACCGCCTCATCAAGGTCAGCCCGTGCATTGAGAAGCCGCAGCAATTCCTGCTGCTGCCCAAGCATACCCGCAAACCATGCGGCATCCTGGTGTCGGAGGTCATCGACATCGATGGCTCGACCTCGGATGTGAATTCAGCTACTCACCGCGAAGACGGGGTGTTGGGCACGGCCATCGTCCGCGAACACCTCACCTTG
>JAYVTR010000329.1:0-9146 GCA_043788625.1 Planctomycetota bacterium | reverse complement strand
AGCGGACTGGGCTGGTGGCTCCTGCGCCGCGGCGCGGCCTAAAAGCATCCCACCCCTGCAACAACACGGGCGCCCGAGTGGCGGTGGGCGGATAAAATGAGCGAAGCTCATCCGCCCACGGCAATGGCGTTGCGATAGGGAAACGCCATTGGCCCGCGCCCAGGACATCCGGTTGTTGACGCCAACAGTGACATGCCTCGGCTCGATCACCGACTGTTAGATAGACAAACCCTGAGAGCCGGCAACACCACTTCCATGAACCCCGATGATCCTGCTGCCCATAGCCCCAGAGAATGTGAAGACTGGAGCTTGGCGCATCCTCTTCGCGAGCATCTCTTTTCAGTTGCGGCACTAGCCGAAAAGGCCGCCGCCGCCTGTGGTTTGGGGCAATGGGCGCGGTTGGCTGGGCTCTGGCACGACCTCGGCAAATACCGGACTTCGTTCCAATCCTACATCCGTGGCAACTACATCGGCGACAAGTCGCACCAGTTCGCCGGTGCAAACTGGGCGATAAACGTACTGGCCAAAGATCCTGGCTGGTTGCCGATCGCACTCGCCATCGCCGGGCACCACGGCGGTCTTCCAGCCTGGAATGCGGGCGAAAGCCCATTGAGTGCGCGACTGGGAACGTCGCCTGAGCAACGTGCTCTGCATAAAGAGTTGGTCGAAACTCTGCCCCATGCACCACAAGATCTGTTGGCCGAAAGGCCCGCAGGTCCGCCCGATTTCTTAGCGCGCAACGGTGCCATGGACTCGACCGATCGAGCCTTGGCCTGGGAACTGATCACTCGTTTCCTGTTCAGCGCCTTGGTCGACGCTGACTGGACCGATACGCGCGAATTCTATGAGCCTGCGTTGAAGCCCGAGCGCATCGCCCGTCAGGCTAGCATGGCCGGGGTGATGTCCCGACTGCGACAACGTTTGGATGATCACCTCGCCACGCTCACCGCACGGGCGGATGCCACGCCGGTGAATCAGCACCGCCAAGCGGTATTGGCGGCGTGCCGCTCTGGTGCAGAGCAACCCCCTGGGATTTTCTCGCTCACCGTGCCGACCGGTGGCGGAAAAACCTTGGCCAGTCTGGCGTTCGCCCTGCGTCACGCCGAACGCCATGGTCTGGAGCGCGTCATCATCGTTCTGCCGTTCACCAGCATCATCGAACAGAATGCGGCGGTCTTGCGGAGCATCCTGGGCGACGAGCATGTCCTAGAGCATCACAGCACCGTCGATGTGGATGCCCTGTTTGCCAAACAGCACGGCGATCCGGCGGCAGAGCGGCGCTACAAGCTGCTGGCTGAATCCTGGGACGCCCCGGTGATCATTACTACGGCCGTGCAGTTCCTTGAGACCCTGCACCACAGCCATCCGTCCCGCTTGCGCAAATTACACCGCGTCGCCAACAGTGTGGTGATCATGGATGAGTGCCAGACCCTGCCCGTGCATCTGTTCGCGCCAACGCTCGATACCCTGCGGGTTTTGTCGCGGGCGTTCAGAACCACGCTCGTCGCCTGCACGGCGACCCAACCGGCGGTGCGCGCCACCACGCAAGATGGGGTTCCCCAAACGCGGTTAGGCGATCGCATCCATGAACTGGTACCCGAGGTCGCTCCCCTCTTCCATGCGCTGCGCCGGGTATCTGTGCGTTGGCCGGTGCTCGATCAACCGAGCGCTTGGCCAGCTCTCGCCGAAGAATTGAAGAACGAAACGCGGGTCCTGGCCATCGTCCACACCACCAAAGATGCCCGGACTCTGGCGTCATTGGTGGGTGATGACGCACTGCATCTGTCGGCCAGGATGGTCCCGGCCCATCGCGCAGCGGTGCTGGCGGACATCCGCCAGCGCTTGAAGACCCCAGGAAGCACCTGCCGCGTCATTGCCACCAGTCTGGTGGAGGCTGGCGTGGACCTCGATTTTCCGGTGGTCTACCGCGCCTTGGGTGGACTTGATTCCTTGGCACAGGCCGCCGGACGTTGCAATCGCGAGGGGCGGCTCGGACCCGGAGGTGGATCGTTTCGCATCTTCCTGCCACCGGATGGCAGCGGACCACCACGCGAGTTGAAGCCGGCTCTGCAAACCACGCTGGCGATGCTCCGGGAACACGGCGGCGTGCTCGACCTGGACGATCCGACGATCTTCCCTGAATTTTTCCGTCGCCTGTATGCCAGTCGTGATACCGACCGAAAAGGAATCCGCGCACTTCGCGGCGAGCGGAATGGTAAACCTGATGGCCGTTTCGCCAACTTCCCCGAAATCGCCCATCTTTACCGCCTGATCGACGACGGTGATCGCATCGCCGTGATTGTTCCCTGGATCGGGGCCACGGATGTCGCGCTGAAATCGGTCGCACGGGTGAGGTCCGGCTTTGCCGATGCCGACGATCTGCGTCGCTGTCAGCGCCTATCGGTCGCGGTCCACCGTCGAACCGTCAGCACTTGGTTGGCCGATGGCACCGTTACCGCCAGCCCTCGCCTGCCAATTCCGGTCCTGAATGAGGAAACCATGGCCCGGGTCTACCACCCGGACTTCGGCATCGACCCCGCGGCAGACACTGCGCCACCGGTTAGCCATCTCACCGCCTGACGCTTGAGTCGGACACTGGGAGTGCGCAAGGTGCGCCTGTTCATCCCCTGGGTCGCCCATGTCTGATACTCCTCCGCGTTTGTTCCTGCGAGTTGAGGGCGACCTTGCCTGTTTCAGCCGACCGGAGTTTTCGGTCGAACGCGCGAGCTACCCGTGGATCACGCCGAGTGCTGCCCGTGCCATCTTCGAGGCAGTGATGTGGAAACCGCGCATCCGTTGGGAGGTCCGCCAAATCCGAGTGCTCAAACCGATCCGCTGGCTGGCGGTGCGGCGCAATGAGATCGGTGCCGTGGTCACCACCCGTGGGCTGACCGCCGACACCCGGTTGCTCACCGATCAGGAACGTCAACAGCGCAACACGCTCGCGCTCCGTGATGTGAACTACGTGCTGGCCGCCGATCTCCATCTGCGCCATGAAGTCCCACGCGACGGCGAGCATGACAACCACGCCAAGTACCGCGACATGTTCCAGCGCCGCTTGGACAAGGGTCAAGTTTTCCATCGTCCGTACCTGGGCTGCCGTGAATTCGCGGCCGAGGTCTTCACCGCCACTGGTGACGAACCGGCCATCGCCGACACCCTCGATCATGGGCCGATGGTCTACGACTTCCGCTTTCCCGTTCGCTACGACGCGGTCGATAAAGGCAGCCATCGTTGGCGCGACGGCAAAGCCGAACCGTTGTTATACGATGCGCATATGCGCAGCGGCGTGATCGAGGTTCCGTCCTGGTCCGAAGTCGAAGCGCGCGCAGGAGCCGTGTCGTGATCCTGCGGTCGCTGGTTCAGCTTGCGAATGATGAAGGGTTGGTCGGCGATGCTGGCTTTGAGCAACGTCATGTGCCATGGCTCATCGACGTGTTGGAAGATGGAACCATTGCCGGCATCCACGGGCCGGAGCTGAACGAGAAGCGCAAGCCGGTATCTCGCACGCTGACCATTCCCTGCGTCAACATGAACAAAGGCAGCGGCAAGGATCCTGACTCCTTGGTGGAGAAGGCCGAGTTCGCCTTCGGAATCACGTCCAAAAAACCAGAGGATGCCGCAACCAAACATCGCAACATGGTGGCCTTTGTCCGTGCGTTCGCAGAAGCCACGGGAAATGAACCCGGCCTGCTGGCGATGTTGCGCTGTCTGGAGCGTTATGGCCGCGATCCAGCAGCCTTGTGCCGCGAGTGGAATCGCGCGAACCCTGGAGCGACCAAGGAGGTCCTGTCCCAGGGTTCCGACGGCCTCCTGATTTCTGAATCCTTTTTCAAAAACGAATCCGCCCTGATCGCCTTTCGCCTGAGTGGGGACTTGGTGTGTCGCCGGCCGGCGGTGATTGCCGAGGTGTCGCGGCGAGCAATCGCCACCACGGCTGACACGCGGACCGGTATCTGCTCGGTCACCGGACGGCATGGTCCGCTCTGTGATAGTCATCCGGACTTTGCGTTGGTGTCGACCCCTGGGCTTCCGGTCGTCAGCTTCAACACCGAACATCAGGCATTCCAACACCTCAATCGCGAAAGCCTGGAAAACGCGCCGATTAGCGTCGATGCCGCCACCAAGATCGGCGAAGCCCTGCGCCGATTGGTCGCGCGCGATGGCTTCCGCAAACCCGGAACGGAAATCATCCTGCCGCGACGCAATTGGCCGCTCACCAGTGACACCTACGCCCTGTACTGGTGCGAGTCGCGCCCGAACGAACCGGATCCCCTCGATGGCGGATGGTTCACAACGCTCACCGAACCTGACGCGGCCACCCCCGAACAAGTCGAACAATGTTTCCGCCATCCTTATCGCGATGGCGTCCCGTTGGAGATGGATCCCCGCCCGTTCCATCTCCTCGTCCTGTCCCGTGCAAAAAGTCGTGTGGTTCTGCGACGTGCTGAAACCAGCGCACTCTGCGAGGTGGTCCGCTCGGTTCGTCAGTGGTGGGACGAAATCAGCATTACCCCGCGATCACCCACAGATCGTCTCAATCTCGGCCTGGGATATCTGGCGAAGGCCGTGAAATCACAGGTCAGCGAGGCCGAACCACCAGCGGACCTGAATGCACGGTTATATGCCTGTGCGCTGAACGATCGGCTGCAAATACCCGGCGAGATGATCGCTCTCATCATCCGTCGTATCCGCAGCCATGACGATGGTCCAAACGATTATCACCCCCACGATAACACGGTCTCAACCGCACGAGTCGCCTTGCTGAAGCTGGCCCTCAACCGCGCCCATCGTTTGACCCCGAAAAATTCACCGATCATCAAGGAGTTCGCCGTGACCCTCGACCCAGCCCATCCGCATCCGGCCTATCAACTCGGTCGCTTGTTCGCCGTGCTCGAACGTGTCCAGGGCGAGGCCATCAATGATCTCAACGCCTCGATCTGTGATCGGTTCCTTGGACAGGCGTTGGCAGCTCCGGCGCTGGTATTCCCACGGCTGATGAAGTTGTCGCACCATCACCTGGGCAAGATCGCGGCGGAGAATGCCGGACGCCGGGTGAATCTCGACAAGCTGGTCGATGAGATCGTCGGCCGTCTGGACAAGCAGTTCCCGCGTACACAGCCGCTGAACGACCAGGGCATCTTCATCATCGGTTACCACCACCAACGTGCCGCCTTCTTCGCCAAGAAGGACGCCGCCGCACCCGCCGTCACACACGCCTGACAGGATCACCCATGCCAGAACTCTCCCGCTTCGACCTCGTCCTCGCCTTCGACTGCCAGGATGGCAACCCCAACGGAGATCCCGATGCCGGCAACATGCCGCGCGTGGATCCGGAAACGCTGCACGGCTTGGTCAGTGACGTATGCCAGAAGCGCAAGATACGCGATCGCGTCTACCTGTCGCAACGCAACGCCGATGGCTCGCTCAAGCCCGGTTACGACATCTTCTTTGGGCATTCCGGAATCCCCGATCGACGAGTGCTAAACGATCAGATCGAAGCCGCGCACCATAAGCGCATGGCGGAGCCCGCGGTCAAAGCTGAGATCGAGGCGATCAAGAAAGAGGGCGACAAGAAACATCGCGCCTCTGCG
Organism: Planctomycetota bacterium; assembly: GCA_043788625.1. GTDB lineage: Bacteria > Planctomycetota > UBA11346 > UBA11346 > UBA11346 > CAIUVD01. The sequence continues at coordinate 3,552 of JAYVTR010000329.1, read as the reverse complement.
GCAACGCGCGCCGAACTGTGCGCCACCCGCTTTGATATCCGTACCTTCGGCGCAGTGCTGTCGACCGGCGATTTCAGCGCGGGTCAGGTTCGCGGACCTGTTCAATGCACCTTCGCCCGATCGATCGATCCAATCTTGGCCTTGGAGGCAGCCATCACGCGCAAGTCGGTGACTAAAGCGGAAGACGCCGAAAAGCAGATGAAGGACGATGGCGAGATCACTGGCACCATGGGCCGCAAAAACCTCATCCCGTACGGCCTCTTCGTCAGCCATTGGTTCGTCAGCCCGGCCTTGGCGAAGCAGACCGGCTTTTCCTGGGACGACTTCAAGGTCCTGTGTCAGGCCCTGCTGATGATGTTCGAAGACGACCGCTCGGCATCGCGTGGGCTGATGACGACCCGCAAGCTGATCGCCTTCCAACATGACAGTCCGCTGGGCAATGACCGCGCCGCCACGTTATTTGAGCGGGTGTCGTTCGCTCGTACCGACCCGGCCAAGCCGGCGCGTGCGTGGGCCGACTATACTGCTAGCCTGCGTCGCACCGAATCCGGCAGTGGCGTGACCACGTGGGATCTGACCGATCCGACCGAGTTCGCCCGCCTGTTCTCTGCGTAACGTTTTGCCTTGGAGCCAATCATGGACCTGCCTGCCGCATTGGTGACCACCGACCCCGACCTGCTCGGTGGAACCCCCGTGTTTGTCGGCACGCGCGTGCCGGTGGCGGCGCTTTATGACTACCTGGAAGCTGGCGATGGCATCGGTGAGTTCCTGACCGATTTCCCCAGCGTCAGCCGCGAACAGGTGGTGGCGTTGTTGGAGTTCCACAAACGTTCCCTGGTGGCGTGAGGTTCGTCCGTGGCACGGGTCCTGCTTGATGAGAACCTGCCCGTGCGCCTTGCCGGTTTTTTGACCGGCCACGCACTCGCAACGGTGAAGGACATGCGCTGGCTGGGCGTGAAGAACGGAAAATTGATCGCACTGGCCGAATCCGCGTTCGACGTGCTGCTGACCTTGGACAAAGGCATGAAGCACCAGAACGATCTACGCTCGTCGCTGCTCGCGTTCGTGGTGGTGCGCAGTCCGTCGAATCGCTTGGGCGATCTGCTGATCCTGGTGCCCGCCATCGTGCGCGGGATCAGTGAGGTGCGTGCTGGTCAGGTAATCGTGGTTCCGCCAGAAACCTGAGCCAAGGGCACCCATGGATGACGATGGCGATTGGCTGCCGCTATCCGCGGTGTTCCGCTTCGCCCACTGCCCACGGCAGTGCTACCTGTTCCATGCCGAGGGCCAACACGCCGAAAACCGCTTCACGGTCGAAGGTAACCTGGTCCATCGCCGGGTGACCGAAGGCGAAGATGAATCCCGGCCCGGCGTGCGCATCTGCCGTTCGCTGCACCTTGCGAGCAAGCGACTACGCGTTCGCGGCATTGCCGACGTGGTCGAGTTTCACGGGGCACAACCGGTGCCGGTCGAATACAAACGCGGTGGTGCCAAGTTCCGCGACGACGAACGCGCGCAACTGACGCTGCAAGCGCTTTGCCTGGAGGAGATGCTGAACGTCGCCGTGCCCCAGGGATTTATCTGGCATGCGCAGACCAGACGGCGCGAAGCGGTTGCGATCGATGCCGTCGCACGCCGTGAGGCTGAAGGCTTGGTCGATGCCGTGCGCGCGTCGTTGGCCTTGCCCACCGCACCGCCGGCGATTCGCAAACGGCACTGTGCGTCGTGCAGTCTGGTCGATCACTGTCAGCCGGTCGCCACTGACGGGAAACGATCGGCCACGGCGTGGGCCACTGATCGCGTGGGGTCTTGATGCGGCAACACCACAACGTTCTCTACATCACCACGCCCGGCGCTTATCTGTGCCTGCATGATCAAGCCGTTGAAGTACGTCGTGACGGACTGCCGCCCGTGCGGGTTCCGCGTCATCACTTGAACGCCATCGTCTGCTTGGGGCCGACCACCGTCAGTCCACCCTTGATGCAATCGTGCGCCGAGGACGGCATCGGCGTGGTGTTCTGCACCGAACAGGGTCGTTTCCTTGCCCGTGTAGTCGGGCCGCAAGACGGCAATGTGTTGTTGCGGCGAGCGCAATACCGCGCAGCGGATGACCCCACCAAACGCCTCGCCGTCGCCAGGGCGATGGTCACCGGCAAGTTGCACAATTGCCGCACGCTCCTGCGACGGTGGGCGCGTGAGCATCCGGATGCCGACGGAACCGCTGCGATCAGCGCAGCGGCTGAAAGCCTGACCGGCATGATCGCGGCACTGCCTGCGGTCAGTGATCTGGACGTGCTGCGTGGCCACGAAGGACTTGGTGCCAAAACTTATTTCGCAGTCTTCCCACACCTGCTGCGTGGAGATCCCGCGTTTGCGTGGACCGTCCGTTCCCACCGCCCGCCCATGGATCCCACTAATGCCGTGCTGTCATTCCTGTACAGCGTGTTGGCCAGCGAATGCGGCAGCGCGGCGCAAGGCGTCGGACTCGATTCGCAAGTCGGTTTCCTGCATGTCGAGAAACCCGGGCGTCCGGCACTGTCGCTCGACCTGATGGAAGAGTTCCGCCCCCTGCTGGCCGACCGTCTGTTGATCACGTTGGTGAACCGGCGGCAATTATCCGCCAGTCACATCGAGCGTCAGGAGACCGGTGCCTGCCTGTTGACCGACGCCGGACGCCGCTTGGTTCTGGGTGCTTGGCACGAACGGAAACGGGAAACACTCACGCATCCCTTCTTGAACGAGGAAACCGAGTGGGGGCTATGTCCTCACTTGCAATCCCGCCTATTGGCTCGGTATCTGCGCGGGGATTGTGATGCCTACCCACCGTTCCTGCCGGATTGATCGTCATGCTGGTGCTGGTGACCTACGACGTGAATACCGGGACCCGCGAGGGACGGCGTCGCTTGCGCCAAGTCGGAAAGCTCTGCTCCGGCTTCGGCCATCGGGTGCAGTACTCAGTCTTTGAATGCCAGGTTGACGACAGCACCTGGGCTGATTTGAAGGGCAACCTACTGGCCATTATCCACACCGGCGAAGACAGCCTGCGTTTCTACTTCCTTGGCGAAGACGGCTTCGCACGGTGCGAACATCATGGCATCAAGCCCAGCATGGACATGGAAGGGCCGTTGGTCGTCTGACCGCGAACCCCTAGTGATCAGGAATGCTCTGGTGGGTTCGCGGGTGCGGGAACCCTTGAAAATGTCTGACTTTGTGGCGCATGTGAGGCCCGGCCTGTCTCTGATGGTGGTCAGACTGGCCCGGTTCGCGGATGGCAGTTCGCAATTGCTGTCTGGGCAAATGATTAAGGATGTCGCAGTCGCTCCCTCGTTCGCGAGGGAGCGCGGATAGAAACATTCGGGACGGCGAAGCTCCCGGGAACGAGGGAGCGACACCGGCATCGTTAGGTATTTGCCAAGACAGCAATTACGAAACGCGATCCGCGAACCGGCCGCATCAGCGACCGATCCGAAGGGTCGAGGGTCTGATATTCATCTCAAGTATCGGAATTTTCAACGATCCCTGCATCCGCGAACCCGACGGGCGAGTCGTGAT
>JAYVTR010000328.1:0-19912 GCA_043788625.1 Planctomycetota bacterium | reverse complement strand
GTCGCCGCCACCGCCACCAAAAGCAGTATGACACCGATAATCAACAAGGCGCGATAACGCTTATGGCCTGAAACGGAAGCCCGCAGCAAGGCGATCTCGGCGGCGATAGCCGTCGTCGGACCTGAATCCGAACCCGCCGACACCGTTGACACGCCCGGAGCGTCTCCGGCCAGCTTTTCGCCTTCTTCCAATAAGGCGATCGCGCCATGGATGTCGCCACGATCACGCATCCCGCGGGCGCGTACGCGCAAATCGGAAAGTTGACGTTCTGTGCCGACCTTGCGCGCCTCGCGCTCTTTGGCGCGCAAGATGCTGCGCGCACGCTTGTCGCCCTCTTTATCGGCCAGACGGGCATAGATGGCCGCTGCTTCGCGGTGACGCCCACCTTCGGATAAACGTTGTGCTTCAATCTCTTGATCGCGGGCAGCGTTCGGCGCTGCTTCATGTATCGGTGCCGTACAACGGGCGCAGGTGTTGGCCTCGGCACGGTTCAGATGTCCGCAACGGGGACAGGCCAGACCCCCGGCGCTTACCCCACTCGCCGCCGGCGAACCCTGGCGGTGCCGTTCAGACTGCGAACGATCAAGCTGCTTGGGCTCAGCCGCCCATTCGCCGCTGGCCCGCGTCGCCGCCGGCATATCAGTCGTTGGGCGACGTACAGGTGCCGCCGATATCGCCGGCGGCGCTTCCGACGGGCGGGCATCTTGAGACTTGTCAACCACCCGTTCCGACGGCCGGATCGGTGGAGCGGCGTCTTGAATTGCTAACGGGCCTGGGGGAATTGCCGGATCGCTGCGCAGGCGCGCCGATTTGCGCGGATCATTGGCCACCCCGCTCAACATACCGGCAGGCATCTCGAATTCACCACTGCGGCGCGAGTTGTTAAAAACGCCAAGATTAGTGCCAACCGTAATCCACGCTTCACGACAGGCACTCGCATCGTTGAAGCGATCCGAAGGATCCTTAGCGATCATGCGCATGACCATCGCCGACAACTCGGCGGGCACGTTGGGGTTGAGCTGATGTGGCGCCGGCGGCGTGTGCTCACGCTGGCGGGTCATGATCTCGAATGACGACTGACCGGTGAAGGGCTTCTCACCAGTCAACGCAAAATAGGCGGTGACACCCAAAGAATATTGATCACTGCGCCCATCCAACTTACGTCCCATGCACTGTTCGGGCGACATGTATGCCGGCGTGCCCATGGCCAAGCCGACGGCCGTCAGGTCGGTCGCATCGCTGGCGCCGGAGACATCCTTGGCCAGACCAAAGTCGGCGATCTTGGCAATACCGTCCTTGTTGATGAGGATGTTGTCAGGTTTGATATCACGATGGACGATGTTGCCGCTACCGACGTGGGCGAGACCTGACAGGCAGTGCACCATATAGGTTATGGTTTCGGCGACCGGTAAGACCAGACGGTCACCGATGATCTTCGAAAGGCTCTGACCCTCGATGAACTCGTTGACCATGAACCACAGACCGTCATGCACACCGAAATCATAAACGGCGACGATATTCGGATGGTTGATCTTGGCGATCGATTTGGCCTCGCGCTCGAAGCGCTTGATGAATTCGCGATTTTCGTACAGCGCCTTGTTCAGGATCTTCACCGCCACCACGCGATCGAGACTTACCTGACGGCCCTTGAAAACCGTGCCCATGCCGCCTTGGCCGATTTTCTCTTCCAGGCGGTAGCCTCCAAATGCCTTACCCAGATAGCGGTTGGTTTCGGGTCCGACAATTTCCACTCGCGAACCTGATTCCGGGGAATCATCGATGCCCACCTCAGGCGCGATGGCGCGCCCAACCGGTGAAATTTTCGGCTCGGTGCCAGAGCGTGATAACCCTAATCCCGCTAGCCCCGGAAGATCAGGAAGCTGCGGGAGATTCCCGTCCGACGGTATCTCGTCTCTTATCGTCATTGGTCAGTGATCGTTACCGAAGCACAGTCTAGGCTCGGCAACCCGGTGGGGCAAGCCACGGACTGCACCGCCGTTAACCACCGGCATGCAACCAAAGCAACCATTTACAGGTCTACTATAATAATGGTTTTAACTTTGGCGGCTGGCGCTTACAGCGCAGCCAGATAGCGCTCGGCTTCAAGGGCCGCCATGCACCCCATGCCGGCAGCGGTGATCGCTTGGCGGTAATGGTGGTCTCGGACGTCTCCAGCTGCAAACAGACCGGTGACGTTCGTCTGCGTCCCATGGTGCACGTCAATATAACCATCGGCGTCCAGGTTCACGCCGGTGCCCGCCAGGAACTTGGTGTTGGGGGTGTGGCCAATGGCCATGAATACGCCCTTCACCGCTAAGGTACTGACCTTGCTGTCGACGGTCGAGATGAGGTCGACGGCATCTAGTTTATGCTTGGCGTCCGTGTGGTAACCGTGCAGGCCGCTGTTCCACACCATTTCGATCTTAGGGTTAGCCAACACCCGATTGGCCATGACTTTCGACGCTCGCAATGCATCGCGACGATGGACCAAATAAACTTTTGAAGCGTAACGGGTCAAGAATATCGCTTCTTCGCAGGCCGTATCGCCGCCGCCAACAACGGCGACTTCGACATTTTTATAAAATGCGCCGTCACAAGTGGCACAAGCCGTCAGGCCGTGCTTACGGGTTGGGCCGTCCTTAAAAAATTCTTCTTCACCTGCCAGGCCCAGATAGCGCGCGCTGGCACCGGTAGCGATAATCACCGCCTGGTATTCTTCAGACTCCGAGATGCCTTGGTAGGCATCGTCCCACGTCAACTTGAAACCGGCGGAAGTTTTCTCGATCTTGCTGACCAGGCAACCCATCTTGATCACCGTGCCAAAACGCACCGATTGCTGTTCAAAGCGGGTCATCAATTCCGGGCCCTGAATGCCTTCGGGGAAACCAGGATAATTTTCAACCTCGGTAGTGGTGGTCAGCTGCCCACCAGCCTGTAAACCGGTGAACAGGATGGGCGCCAAGTTAGCACGCGCCGCATAAATGGCGGCGGTATAACCAGCAGGACCAGAACCGATGATAGCAAGTTGGGGCATGATGACCTCTGAGCGACATGAGCTTTAAAAAACTGGAGTGTTACCGCGTACGGACGTGAGATATGCGCATGGGCAACACGAAGACAACCCTCGCCCCCACCCGTTGACGGGTGGGGGCGAGGATGAGTAAAAGGTCAATGCTTGACGTGCATGCGTGTACCCATCGGCTGGCCAACGCCTTTGATCAACTCGTCGAACCACGGCAACGTCACATCAAAAGGCTTGCCGCCTTTGATGCGCGGGAATTCGATTGGACGCAAACGTCCACCGCGATCTTCGTCATGGCCAACCACGCCACTCTCACCGCGCAGCGCGCTTTCGACAGCCGTGTCAACCATGCTCTTGATCAGGCGTAAATCATCGATGTTGGCGGCAGCGGCGCGGGCAAAATAGCCGCTCTTTTGCACCAAGGTTTTTTCCGCCCCGATCAACTTAGCGAATTGTTTTGAGAACCACGCGCCGACATTGACCTTGTCGAGCTTCACATGGCCGAAGGCATCGCGCTCGACGGTTTCGCCATGCGCTTCCATTTCAGTGACGATCTGTTCGACGCAGGCGCCTTCGGAAATGAACACATTCACGCAATCCTTGCGGTCCATGACTAGCTTCAGACGCTTGGCCTCAGCTTGTAGATCGATGGCCATTTCAGGGATATAAACAGCATCGATGTCTTTGTGCGCGCTATCGAGGTTGAAACCAGGAACGAATTCGAGGGCTCGCAAACGTTCACGATAGACCTTGGCGGTGGCCGCTGTCAGCCAACCGCAATTGCGTCCCATCACTTCGTGAATGATAAGCATGCGCGGATTCGCGCTCTGTTCATTGACGACGTTTTCGAAGTACTTGGCGCCTTCTTCGGCGGCCGTCCATGCGCCGAGGGATTGCTTGATGGGAAAGACATCGTTGTCGATGGTCTTAGGCAGACCGACGACAGTCAGCTGATAGTTGTGATTGGCGAGGTATTTGGCCAGGTCGGCGGCGGTGGTGTTGGTATCATCGCCACCGACGGTGTGCAGGATCGTCACCCCATCCTTAGTCAATTGATCAGCCGCGACCTTGAGCGGATCCTGACCTTCTTTGACTAGCCCACGCTTCACGCAGTCGGCGACGTTAGTCAGCTTGATGCGGCTGTTACCCAAAGGGCTACCGCCGTGACGATGCATGACATGCGCCTGATCACGCACCAGCTGCGTCACCTGGATGGAATCGCCCAACAATAAGCCTTTATAGCCACCGCGATAACCGATCAGCTCGATCTCCGGCGCCACTTCGCTATATCGTTCGATCAATCCGCCGATTGCCGAGGACAAACATGGCGCCAGGCCGCCGGCGGTGAGCATGGCGACTTTGTGCTTTGGCGAACTGGACATGGGAGCTTCCTAAAGGCGGTGAGACGGGCGAGGCTCCAGAGCATGCGCCAGAGTCAACACACCGCTTATGGAAAGAGTTGGCATCATTCGCAGATACGGCCGCGGTATTTACTGCGCGGTGCGTACACGATCTGCGGCAACTATGTGCAGATGGAATTACTTGCTGCGCTTCTCGCGACCGTCATCGGGTAGGTGGCCCAGCGCCAAGGCGGCCTCGCTCAAGGGAATATTCAAATCTAACTGCAAGGTATTGACCCCTGCCGTGCGCAACGCGCCATTGATCACCGCATCGGGAATAGTGATTTCAGGATCGATCCCGGGGGCCAAGCGCACGATGCGGCCAAGGTTACACCAGATTCCAAGGATCGAGGCTTCACCGGCTGCCGATGAGACTTGCTGCAAGCGCCGCACGGCCGCCTCGGCCCGGGTCAGAACTTCATTCTCAGACAGGTTCCAACCATCCACCATCACCGAATGCTGGGTGGTGGCACACAACAAGCTCACCAAAGACGGCCGACCATCACTGGCCGGCACGACGCGCACGGCCGCTTGATAGCCGGTGATCGAACGCTGCGTGGCAGGCACCGTCAGGTAGGCTCCGGCCAATTGATCAAGAGCTTGCACCTGTTCGTCGCTGCGTGGCTGATCAAGGACCAGCATCTGCTGCTGGCGACCCGGGCTGGGGACGTCCACCGACCACACCGCATCGACCACGCGCTCAGCAATTGCGAAGGTCTGATTCCATGCCGCTTCAGCAACCGGTGTCCACGTGCCGCTGTGCGCCGCACGCTGTGCCGGCAAAAGCTGTCCGGCGATCTGACCTAATTTATCCTGCCATACAATATGCGAAGAGACCTTGAGCGCGGTTTCGGTCCCGCCGATCTGAGTCTGCAGTCGACTGCCCTGATTCTGTTGGGTTGCAATCCACGCCGCCAACTCGGATTCAGACACCGCCATCAGACGCGTGGTCAGACGTGCCTTGCCGCCCGCAGAAGGCCGAATCTCACAAGACAGATTGTCGACCTGGCCAAGGATGGCGAGTTGCGCGGTGTTGAGCAGATCGGCATCCGGCAGCCAGGCGAACAAGGGCACGCGCGGGCTCCATGACCACTCCAATAGATTGTGCGCGCGCAACCAGGCGCCGGTACAATTCAAGGACACCGGTGCCACACCGCTGCCGACCACCGGCAGGATGGTCGATGCACGGGCGGCGAGCTTGCGGCATTCATCGGCATTATGTGCTAAAAAAGCTACCGAATCCATGACCAATAGACGGTACTCACGCAAGCCATCGATGTGATTCTGAGTAAAGATAACCGTGCCATCACGGTCACCGACACGCACCAGGGGCGCTTCGCCTGCTCCCATGACCCCAAATTCATCGATAAATTGACGGCGTTTATCCGCCTGGATGGGAATGATCGCCTGCAGCGGAGCATTGCCTTTACGCCACATGAACACCGCCGGACGCGCGGTGTCGATGGCATCTAGCGTGCGCGTGTGGTACAGCGCTTCGGCCAGGCTCCGGCGCAACGGCTTCGAGTCGCGGCCCAGGGCAGCGCAAAAACGCGTTAATTCGCGATCAAGCCAGGTTGCATCCGAGATGCGGAGCTGGGCTTCAAACGTATCAACCGACTGGGTGGCGGTCATCGCTGTCGCACCCCCCGCACTCGGGGTTCCGCCCCTGGCTCCACCATTCGTTCCACCACTGAACGCATCTGCGCCAGCCACGGATGTGGCACTTCCGAGCAGGCTCGCCAAGCACAATAGTACCGCCGAGACCGTGGAAGTCATTGAGGCCGCCGAAGCCGCCGAACCAGGCAATGAATTCAGTTTTAACTTACAGAGACGATGACAACGCATGGGGCCATGCTATGAGCCTCGGCATGAGGCGAAAGCTCCTCAACGGTCGAAGCGGAGGATGAGCAGTGACTCGGCTACCTCAGGATCGCGCGGTTGCGCTACCCGCACCTGCCAAGCGTCGGTGCCGGCATGGCTCGCTTCACGAATCGAACCGAGCACCATGCCACTCGGGAATCGCCCATCTGTGCCAGCGGTAACTACCGCTAGACCAGGACGTAAGGGCATTTCGGGAGAGGCATCGATAAAGGTAAGAAGCAAGTCATTACGACGCCCCGTACCGGCCACGACACCTTCACAGAGACGAGTCGGCGACTGTGGCTTGGGCGACCCGTCAGCACCTTCGACATCAAGTACCAAGGCCGCCACACGACTCTCAGCATCAGTAATTTCTTGTACCAGGCAGCGGCCATCATCGGTACCCGCGATCTGTCCCACCAGCGTCCACCCCATGGCCACCGGCATGCCTTTGACCACCCCATCAACCCGGCCGATATCCAATTCAAGGTAACGCCGACCACTGCGACGGGTACGTCCAATAACCCGCCCGCGCGCCACAACTACTCGTTCGGCAGGCACTTTGCCCTCACCTTGGATGTGCGTGTAATCTTCCAGACGGGCGCGTAATTCCGCATTATCTGCGGCCAATTTTGCTATCTGCGTATGCATGGTCTCGAGCACATCATCGGCAGCAGCGGTTCCGGTTGGAGCCAACGCCGCGGCGACCGGCTGCAGCAGAGGCGCCAGGTGTCCACGCATCCAAGCGAGCGGCGCCAACGCTGTAGACCCTAAGAGAGCCACGGCCCCGGCCACGCCGGCAATCACATAGGTACGCACACGCATCACCGCACTGTGCTCATCCCATGCTGACTCGCCAGTGGTCAAAGGCACACAACGGTGGTATACTTACCTGCGATGGGTTCTGCACTGCACTGTTTGATCATCGATGACCAACCTGAAAGCATTGCCGGGCTCGCCGGCCAGCTGGAGGACCGGGGACATCACGTAACCATCTCCGCAGACTCGATTGAAAGCCTGCGGTTGTTGGCTGAAGCCCAAAACGCACGCACGCCCTACAGCCTGCTGTTGGTCGATGTCAATCTGCCAGGCATGGATGGGCCTAGTCTGGTGCGCGAAATACGCCGCCGGGGTGATCAAACCCCGGTTCTGTTCATCACCGGCTATCATTCCGTGACCACTCGGCTGCGTTCGGAATTGGCCGGTATGCGGGTCCTCAATATCCTCATCAAGCCGGTGCCGATCGCCGAAATCGATCGGTGCTTGGAATTCATTCTGCGCCAAGCGCGTTCATCGACGCAAGACCGCCGCTCTTCTGAATTCGGCCTGGGTTCTGGTGGACATCCGCTGGTCGGGCAAATCACCAACGTGGTACTTGATCCAGACGCGCCATTTTATGGCACCGCGCGCACGCTGCGCGTGCCCACATCGACCACGCCCACTGAAGGCGCACTGGCGCGGGTACAGCGTCCGCCCACTGATAATGACATCATTCCTGATACGGTAGTTACCGGTCGGTACAAAACGCCACCGCCCGAGCCAATGGGCACCAGCGGGATGCGGCGGTCGGTGCAAACCCCTTTGCCATTCTCCTTGTCTGACACATCACGCAGCGCTGGTCAGGGAGGACGTTTACCGAGCGGACAGCCCTCGTCTGCGCCACCCACAGGCTCCGCGGAAAACACCCGTCGCTATCTGGAATTCACGCCACTGGGCACGCCCATGGTCGGCATCCGCGATCCCATCACCGGTGCCTACAAACGCCGGCCGAGCGGACATTTTCCACCTGACCTGCAGGCCCTTGAGCCGAGCAAGCCGGCGGCACCTCCTGCCGACCCCTCGCGGCCGGTGACCTCCTCGCGTTACCGCCGCTCACTCACTCCCGAACCGCCTGCCTCACAGCAACCGCGCTTGGATGACAGCGTCCGTCAACCCTCTGGCTCACACACTTCGATCATCCGCCGCGGCCTCAGTAAAGCCCCAGCCGCTCCTGAATGCCCTCCCTGCATGGTCGCCTGTGCCCATTGCCAGGGTCATTTTTCGGTGCCGGTCAAAATCGAATCTTACACCGCGGTCTGCGTCCATTGCGGCCAGCTGAACCGCATTGACCCGCTTTAATCAAGTTATTGCCGATAAAATAGTGGATTTTCGTTTATTTCGCGCCACCCCGCCGTGGCCCCACACACACTCACTGATCCTGTGGAACAAGCCCCGCCCGGTGACCGGGTTGCCAGGGCTACCTGGGCTGTAGCATGGAGTCGGCTGATTGCCGGGAGGTTGTGCATGTTCGGAAGCACTAAGGCTGTTATTGGACTCGACGTTGGCTCTTACGCCGTCAAGGCGGTGGCCCTCCAATCGAATCGTGACCGCATCACATTGCAGGGCTATGCCCAGGCCCGTATCGACAACCAGGACCTCAGCGAGGTCATCAAGCGCGTCATCGGCCAATTGGGTCTGAAATCCAAACGCGTGGTGACAGCGGTCTCGGGCCGTTCGGTGATCGTCCGCCAGGTCGATACTCCCAAGCTGCAAGATGCAGAACTCAAGCAGCACATCACCTACGAAGCGGACAAATACATCCCCTTCGGCACCGAAGAAGTCATCATCGACTGCCAACCGATGCCGGCCAAGCCCGGCTCGACCGACGACACCCAGCAAGTCATGCTGGTGGCGGTGCGTAAAGGCTTCGTGCAAGAACATCTGTCCAGCCTGCGCGCCGCCGGCCTGATGCCCGAAGTCATCGATGTCGACGTCTTCGCACTGGCCAATGCCTATGAGCTGCTCGGGCCGCCGATGCCGCCCGAAAGCGAGCGCAAAGCCACGGCGATCATCGATATCGGTGCCACCAAAACCAATATCGCCATCATGCTTGCCGATCGCCTGCTGTTCACCCGCGAAATTTACCTCGCGGGCAATGAAATCAGCGACGCCATCGCGCGCACGCTGAACTATCAGCCAGATGAAGTCGACGCCATGAAGCTCGCCCCCGGCGAAGCCTTGGAGTCGATCGTCGACGCCGCCATGCCGGCCTTCGAAGATCTGGCCAACGAAATCCGCCTCTCGTTTGACTACGTCGAAGGCCAATTCGATACCGAGGTCTCCAGCGTGGTCCTCTCGGGTGGCACCAGCCAGCTGCCCAACGTCGGCAACATCCTCGGCAATATCCTGTCACGCCCGGTGTTCGTCTTCGATCCGCTGGCCGGCCTTGATCTCGTACCTAGCCGCTATGACATCCATGGCCTCGATGCCAACAGTCCCGGCCTGACGGTCGCCCTGGGGCTGGCGGCGCACATCCTCGACCATCAGCAACGCAGCTTAGGTGGCCAACAGAGCCACAACTGGCAGCCGCGCAGCCGCGCCGTCGAGCTGGGCAACATGGCGGTGAACAACCAGGACGAAGGCCAAGCCGCCGATTATGCGGCCGCCAATAGCACCGGCGAGACCATCGTCCCCGAGGCCCTTTACGCGCCGCCTGCCGAGACGCAGTACGAAGAACCCGAACCCAAGTACGCGCATGCCCCGGCAGCGGTTGCCACGCCGGTGGGCGTACGACTGCCCGATGACGATCTCGACCCATTGCCCTTGCGCCCCTCGGGTACGTATAATGCCGAGCAGAATCGCAGTGGCTTGCTGGTGGTCCTCGAAGACGACGACAATGACGATGACATCCCCAGCGATCGCATCGACAAGCAGACCGCAGCCATCAAGCGCGGCACCACGGCACACCTGCGCACCGCCTCGTTTGACGAGCCGACAGGCGATGGGCTAAGCAAGCCAGGCCAGGTCGATTTGCCGGATCTGCCGGAATTACCTAGTCGTTGAGCTGCTATTAGGCAGCCACGAGAACCGCTCACGTAAGTTCAGCGAGGGCGCCGGCCAGCCGGCGCCCTCGCTTTTTTGCCGCGCGTTGCGACAACCTCGCAGCGCCCATGACCGATCTCTACTCTCTGCATACCTTCCCGCTCACTGCCCCGGGCGAACATCTGTTCGCTGCGTTGAGCGCCGCCGTGCCCGGCATGAGCCGCATCAAAGCCCGCGAAGCCATCATGGGCGGCCTGGTCAAGCTCGATGGGCGCATCATTCGCGAAGCCAAGACAGAACTTGGCGCTAGTCACCAGGTCGAACTCGATCTGCGCCACGGGATCAAGCGTGCCCTGCACACCCGCCTCGGTCGCGACCCGACTCCCGTCGGTCAGCCGTTCACCATTCTCTACCAGGACACGCAGGTTCTGGTGGTCGATAAGACGGCTGGCATCGTCTCGGCCCCTGGCCAGTCGAAAGGCACCGGCGAAGCCCCTGAACGCGGTCATCTCCCTGAGCTGATCCGCCGCGCCCTGCGCAAACGCGAAGCCGAGATCGACTACCTGGGCGTGGTCCACCGCCTCGATAAAGACACCTCGGGCTGCATCATCTTCGCGCTCACCCGTGATGCCCAACGCATGCTGCACGGACAGTTCGCCACCCACACCGCCGGGCGCACCTACCGCGCCTTGGTCATGGGTCAGCCGCGCAATGATCGCGATACTCTGAACAGCAAGCTTGGTCGTGGTGAAGACGGTCGGCGCACCGTCGTCGAAGACGATGAAGAAGGCAAAGACTCGATCACCCACTTCACCGTGCTCAACCGCTATGCCCAGGGCGCCGAGCTGGAAGTGGTCTTGGAAACTGGCCGTACGCATCAAATCCGCGTCACCCTCGCCGACATCGCCTGTCCGGTTTATGGTGACAACGTCTATGCTTTCAAACCGCGTAAAAATCAGAGCTTCGGGCCGCGTTCACCACGCCTGATGCTGCACGCCGAAGAGCTCAGCTTCGATCATCCAAGTACCGGCAAACGCATAACCGTTAAAGCCCCGATTCCCGCGGCTTTTGCTGAATTCATCGAACAGCTGAAAGTGCCCGCTGTCGCCGCTTGGCAACGGCCACAGGCACCGGCACTGGATGACCCATCGCAGGCGCGTGCACCTGATCGTGGCCCGGCACGCGCACCGCGTCAGGGCGAGTTTGCCGATCGCGCGCCGGCCAGGAAGCCGCGCCAATCGCCATAGGCGCTGATGTCGAGAGAACCCTCGGCAACGTAGCCTTCGCAGACAAAACCCTTCACTGCGCCGACTTCAGCACAGGCAGCTGGAGCGATGGCGACAGTGCCAATGGCCAATGGCGCGGTGACTGACGCCACCAGGCGACCGAAGCCAGCCGCCGGCATACGCCATAGCTCACCGCTGACCGCCACCCCACCGGCATTGACACGCACCAGTCCCGGACGCGACAGCGCCCCCGGCACTTTCCCGAGCAGAAGGTGCATGCGGTACACCGGTTCGGTGACGCATGGCCCGACCAGGGTCGCACCCCATGCACGCAGTTGCGCATTCAACGGCTGACCGCACAGATGCGCGCCGAACACGGCGACGGCGACGGTGATGCCGTCGTCGCTGACGTCGAGTGGCGACGGCGAATCGAGCCGGGTACCCAGGGCGCCCAAGGTCAAACCGTCGAGCGCCATCTGCCGCTGGTGCAGAGCCGCCCCGAGACGCGCCAACACGCCATCATGCCAAGCCGGCGCGCACAGGCTCACCCCGGCCGGTAAACCCTCGGCAAACCCCGCCGGCACTGCCAGGGCGCAGGTGTCGAGCAGGTTGGCGAAATTGGTAAAACGCCCAAGCCGATTGTTGACCCCCAGAGGATCCGCCTGCACCTCAGCCAACGTCGGATACTCGCATACCGTCGGCAGCAGCAGTACGTCCATCTGCAGCCATTGCGCGTCAGCCGCCCGCCGCAACTCCGCCAAGGCATAGGTCCCGCGCCACGCCGCCACCGCATCGTGGTGACGCCCGGTGCGGATGATGCCAGCCACCGTCGGATCGGCCCCGGCCGGTTGCGTATCAAGAAAATCCCCGACGGCCGCCGTACGTTCGGCGACCCATGCACCGCCGTACAACAATTGCGCCGCGGCCAAGAAAGGCGCGTAATCGATGGTCACGATGACATGCCCGAGGGCCTGCACATGCGCCACCGCCGCATGGAAACGGGCAAGCAAGCCGGGTTGCACGATGCCATCAAGATGCGCCGGCGTGGGCACGCCAATGCGCAGTTGGCCAGTGGGCACGAATACCTCAGGCCGCTGCCTGGAAAACGGATCGGCTGCGTCATAACCGCCGGCGATGCCGGCGACGCGCCACGCCTCGTCGACGGTGAGGGCGAAGACGCTGACGCAGTCGAGCGAACGTACCGCCGGCACCACCCCACGCGTGCTCAGCCAGCCCTTGGTCGGCTTGAGGCCCACCAGGTTCTGCAAGGCCGCCGGCACGCGTCCTGAGCCGGCGGTGTCGGTACCCAAGGCAAACGGCACCAGCCCCGCTGCCACCGCGCAGGCACTGCCCGAACTCGAGCCGCCGGGAATACGTTCGGCCGCGAATGGATTGCGTGGCGTGCCGTACGGCGAGCGCGTGCCGACCAGGCCGGTGGCGAACTGATCGAGATTCACCTTCGCCACCGGCACGCAGCCGGCCGCCCGCAGGCGCGCCACCACTTCGGCATCCGCGCTGGGCAGATAGGCATACTGCGGACAGCCAGCGGTCGTCGGCATGCCCGCTACATCGATGTTATCCTTGACCGCAAACGGCTGGCCTTCGCCAACGCTCTCGGGCAGGTGCAAGCACAGCGCCGGATCGGCGTAGGCGCGGATGCGTTCGAGCACGTTCATGACGCATTCCAACGCTGACGTTCAGCGGCAAAGGCGGCGCGCTGCGTGGAGCGGAAAGCGGCGATGGGCGCGGCCTCGGCCTGCAAGAATTTTTGGTAGTCGACCCACTTGAAGACTCCATCTTCGGTGCGCGGGTGGTAGGGCGCGCTGCGCAAACGCATCAGCTCATCATGACTGACCGGGAAGAAACGGATGCGATCGAAAAAACGCAGCAGACACGGCTCTTTGCCCCACGTATCCCAAACCGGCACGGTGCGGCCAACAAACTGGTAACCGCCGGGCCCCTCCATGCCGTAGATGCACATGTACGCGCCACCGATGCCCACCGCATTCTGCGGCGTCCAGGTGCGCGCCGGATTGTACTTGGTGGTCACCAGGCGATGACGCGGATCCAGCGGCGTCGCCACCGGCGCGCCGAGGTAGACATCGCCCAGGCCCAACACCAGGTATTCGGCGTCGAAGACGATGCGCTGCACCTCGTCCAGGGATGCCAGGCCATTGATGCGACGGATGAATTCCAGATTCGACGGACACCACGGAGCGGTGGCGTTGACCGTGCGCATGTAGATCTCAATCGCCTTACGCGTTGCCGGGTCATCCCACGACAACGGCAAGTGCACGGTCCGCATCGGCACTTCTACGGCTGTGATCGGCGGCAAGTCGCCGTCGAGAGCAAGGATGCGCTGCACCAAATCCGCCTGGCTCAGGCGCAGTGGATCAAAATGGAACTGCAGTGATCGAATGCCGGGAGTCAGGTCGATAAGTTCTGGCCACGCCGCTGCGCGCACCGCCTGCCACAATTGATGCACGCGCAGACGCAGGCCCAGGTCCAGTTCCAACTCGCCATACTCGACCAGCAGGTAGCAATCACCGGCCCGCCGCACGCACATGCCCGGACGCTGCCAGATGATTGCCCCCGTATCGTCAGCGGCGCTGGCAAGGCTCGGCTTGCTGATCTTGGCTGGGGTCAATTCGCGCACCAGGCGCTCTTGCTCGCCGGCCAGCGCCTGCGCTTGGGTGGAGGTGACGCGCACGAAGTTGACGGTGTCGCCGGGACGCAATTGCCCGAGCTTCCAGCGCTCGCCGCTGACCACCACCGCCGGGCAGACGAAGCCGCCCAGACTCGGCCCGTCGGGACCGAGCAGGATCGGCATGTCGCCGGTGAAATCTATGGCGCCGATGGCATACGCGTTGTCGTGGATGTTCGAAGGATGCAGGCCGGCTTCGCCGCCGTCGCGTCGTGCCCACTGCGGCTTGGGGCCGACCAGGCGCACTCCGGTGCGATTCGAGTTGTGATGCACCGCCCACGGCTGGACATAGAGCATCGCCATGTCGTCGGGAGTGAAGAATTCCGGCGCCGCATGCGGTCCTTCGAGAACCGCGATGGACCATGCCTTGTGATAAAGCGGCCGGGCGGTGGCGGGCAGGCCCGTCGGCAGCGGACACGCCGCCAGCTCATCCGCCCCACTGGCGCGCATCAACGGCAGGTGATCGCCCGCTGCCAGTCCACGCCCGGCATAGCCGCCGAAGCCGCCCAGATCAAAGGTCGCGCGACTGCCGAGGTAGGTCGGCACATCGATGCCATGGCGCAGTGCCAGGTAGCCGCGCACACCGGCGCCGTTGGGTGCGCCGCATACCAACACACTGCCGGCAGCCACGGCCACCGGTCGCCACTGCGGCATGACCAGGCCGTCGAGCGTTGCCGCGCGTTGGCACCCACCCAGACAGATGATGGTCGGCTGGAGGAAGCGCAGGACGGGACCGATCAGCGTCAACTCCAAGCCTGCGGCGTCCGTGTGGTTGCCGACCAGACGATTGGCCAAGCGGAAGGCCAATTCGTCGAACGGGCCCGAGGGCGGCACGCCAACATCCCAATAGCCGCAGCGCCCGGGCCAGTCCTGCACCGTCGTCAGCAGACCGGGAGTGATCACTTCCACGGCGGGCGCGGCACTCGGCAGGGCTTCCAGATCACGGGCGCTAGTCAGACCCTCGCGAATCAATGGCAGGGCGCCGCGCAAGCGCGTCAAATCGCTCACCGGGCCGGAGAGACGCACGCCGGCGAGCCGCTCGCTCAGCAGACCCACGGCAGACTCGCGCGTAGCAGCGGTAACCGTGATGGTCGCCAAACATTCCCCGGCAGCCAACTCGACATGTTGGCCGTGGCTCAGGTCGCATGCCATTCCCTCCACCATCACCACCTCGGTCAGCGGTCCTCGATAGGCCCGCTGGGCGGTGATGGTGGCGATGAAGTGCACGCCGGTGACCGCCACCAATGCCGCTTCCGCGAGGTGCGCCCCGACGACCGTGGCGGTCTCGCCGTCCCACACCATTTCCAGCTCGACGTCGCCTACCGGTGGCGCCAAGTGCACGGCCACCGCGTGCACCTCGGCGCGCGCGGCGGGGCTGAGGTCCGCCGGCATCTCGCGCAGCAGGACCCGTCCGCGCCAGCGTGCGGATTCATCGCTATCGGCGAGCACCTGGCCGCCCATCACGCGCACTCGCAGACGGCGCCCCGACGGCAAAGCACCGCCAAAGGCGACACTCAAGCCCGCATCGGCAGCGCGCTTTTTCCACACATGGCGGGGCTCCAGCTCTCGACCCATGATGTGGCTCATGGCGCGCTCCATACCAGCATGCGCACCGGCGTGGGATTCCAGCCGTTGCATGGATTGTTCAGTTGCGGACAGTTGCTGACAACAACCAGCACATCGCGTTCGGCGCGCAGTTCGACGTGGCGCCCAGCCGCCGATACGCCGTCGGCGAAGCGCAGGCTGCCGTCAGCGCCCACCGGCACATTCATGAAGAAATTGACGTTGTGGCCGATGTCGCGCTTGGTCAGGTGCGGCTGATGGCGGGCGAGTTCCAACAAGAACGTATCGCGGCACGAATGCATGGCGGCGCGATCAAGCGCATAACGCACCTGGTTGCTCTCGCACGAGCAGGCGCCGCCGACGGTATCGTGGCGACCGCAGGTGTCGTCGACGATGGTCATCAAGGATCCGCCGCGCGCCGCCAGCAGCACCGCACCGGTGGTCAGGTAGAGCTGGCCGCTGCGGCGGATGGTTTGCGTCGCATCGTAGCGATCACCTGGATCGTGCGCGTCATAGAACATGGTGTCGACGGCCTGGTTGCCTTCGAGGTCGACGATGCGCAGGGTTTCGCCGCAGCGAACCACGTGCGACCAGCCGTCGCCCGCGAGCACGGTTTGATCCAGCCGAGCGTTGATGTCGAGGTTCATGGCAGCACCTCGGTGCGGATGAAGGCGCGTTCATTTTCAGGCCGAAAGGAGCGGCACAGATCATCCGCCGCTGGTGGCGCAACGCTGGTGAGGCGCAGCTCGATCGCCGGTGGGGCATAGGTCGACGAGGGGTCCAACGGATGCGGCGTATTCGACAGCACCACCAGGGTCGCGACCTCGGCGCGCAGGGTGACGCTGGCTCCCGGCGCATGGCCGGTGATGAACTGCAGCCGGCCCTCGTCACTGACGATGACCTTGGTGAACAGGTTGACGTTGGCGTGCAGGTCGCGCAGGCCGAGCTCGTGCTTGCCAAATTCGATCAGCACGTTGTCACGCGTGTTGCGGACCATGGCATTGCGCTGTTGTTGATAGCTGCTGGGGCCGAACGCGCGCAGCGCATCGGCAGCGTCGCCGTGGCCGCTGATGGTGTCGTGCCAGCCGCAGCTGTCATGAGTCAGCGACAGCAGGACATGGCCCATGTCTGAGATGAGGATCCTGCCGGCGGTGAGGAAGGCGGTATGCTGCGCCTTCAACGTGTCAGGCATATTATAGCGCTCGACCGGCGCCGCGGCGCGGAAGGCGAACAGCGCCACGGAAGCGTGACCGCTGGGGTCGGTGAGGGTCAGGGCTTGATGACGCGCAAGGACGCGGCTCCAGGCCTGGCCACCGGCCACGGTTTCGGAAGAGATCAGCGTAGGCATGGCCCGCGTCCCGGGATGAACCGGGCTCCGCGTGTCGGGCCGTCCCGACGGGTGGCACCGCTACGGGTCGTCCCGTAGGGGTTGGCGATCCGCTCTGCCACGCAGTGCGGGTCGCCAACGGAGTGAGGTATTGCACATAGTGTGCCGATACAGGGTGGAGGATGTTTTCGAGAAGTCCCCTGGGGGCGCGGGCGACTCGCCCGCGATTCATGCGACCTCGAACGCGGGCGAGTCGCCCGCGCTCCCAGAGACGATCCCCACCACCAAGACACAGACCTATGCCGCCAAATCCATTTGGAACGGCATGTGCATAGTGACCAGCGGAATCCTTGTGATTCCCGCGATGCTGCGCGCTCTCGCGCAGCGACGGACGGGACGACCCGCTCCGGCAGCCGCACATCCCGGGACGGCCTGGGGACGGTACATCCGTTATGCGCTGTATTCCCGACTTCCCTTCCCTTACCCGGCTCCACGCCCTAGCACGCGGCTTCTCAGCTGAACGTGCAATCGCTCATTTTTCGATCACCACCTGCTCGATCGCCACGCATCCGCGTCGCAAAACCCCGGAGACGACCATGACCCGCATCCGTTCCTGCCTGCTGCCAATACTGGCGCTTTTCATCCTCAACACGACGACCAGTGCCGCCGAGGCCTTGAAAGTCGCCTACAGTGACTGGCCGGGTTGGGTTGCATTCGAGGTCGGTATCCAAAAAGGTTGGTTCAAAGAAGCCGGGGTCGATGTGGAATTCGTGTGGATGGAATACGGCCCATCAATGGAGGCCTTCCAAGCCGGCAAGGTCGACGCCGTCACCGTCGCCAGTCCCGACCTGCTGGTGATGGCTGCCGCCGGCAAAGCTGCCAAGGGCCTGCTGCTCACTGATTATTCCAATGGCAACGACATGATCGTGGCCAAGCCAGGCATCACTTCGATCACTGATTTGAAGGGCAAGAAGATCGGTTTGGAATTAGGCCTCGTCGAGCATCTGATGCTGTTGAAAGCCCTGGCCATGAACGGCCTGAAGGAATCCGATGTGACCTTGGTCAACGTCCCCACCAACGATACGCCGCAAACTCTGGCCTCTGGCGGGGTCGATGCCATCGGTGCGTGGCAACCCAATGCCGGTGCCGCGCTCACCGCCCTGCCCGGCGCCAAGGCCATCTTCACCAGCAAGAATGTGCCGGGTCTGATCTATGACTTCGTCGCCGTCAGCAGTGAGAGTGCCGGCGCGCGCAAGGCCGACTGGGCCAAGTTCGTCGCCGTGTGGCCGAAGATCGTCGCGTATATCAACGATCCGGCGACGCAGGGTGATGCCGTTAAAATAATGGCCGCGCGCGTCAATGTACCGCCGGCGACCTATGCGACCTTACTGCCCGGCACCTTCCTGCTCGATGGCCCAGCCAATAGGAAGGCCTTCATGCCCGGCACGGGTCTTGATTCCGTGCTCGGCTCGATGGCGGTGGCAGATGCGTTCAATGTCGCCAACAAGGTCTATGCCACGTCGGTGACGCCGGCGCATTTTGTCGATGCCACTTTTGTCGACACCACCTTCACCAGCGGCCTGAAGTGACATGGGATCGCGCTGGTTGGCGGTCAGGCGCGATCTGTCGCCCCGGCGGCAGATCCTGCTCACCCTGCTCGCCTTCATCCTGCCGTTGACGGCGTGGAGCGCGATCGCCTATGTTCCATGGCTGTGGCATCCGTTGATACACATCACTTCGGCGGGTGATGGCACCTTTCTCACCGATCAACTGGTTGAGAAAGGTGCCTTCGCCCGCGCCAATGCCGACCTGATCGAGCAGGGAAAGATCCCTGCCGTGGGCGAGCCGGCCAATCCGGTTTTCTTGCCGCCACCGCATGCCGTGGCGCGGGCACTGGTTACTGGTTTCACCACCCCTCCACTCCGCAAGAACGAACCGTGGCTGCATGAAAGCCTGTGGCACAGCATCCGCCTCATCGCCTGGGGCTTCGGCATCAGTGCGGTGGTCGGCGTGCCCCTGGGCATCCTCTGCGGCAGCTTCCGCCTGGTCTCGCATCTGTGCGAACCGTTCATCGATTTCATCCGCTACATGCCGGCTCCGGCATTCGGTGCCCTGGCGGTGGCGGTGTTTGGCATCAGTGATGAGCCGAAGATCGCCATCATCGTCATCAGTTCATTTTTCTGCACCGTGCTGGTGGTCGCCAATACCGCGCGCCTGGTTGATCGCTCACTATTGGAAGCGGCGCAGACCCTCGGTGCCAGCGAACGCCAGTTGCTGACCAAGATCATCGTCCCGGCCATGCTGCCGCAGCTCTACAATGACTTGCGCATCCTGCTGGGCAGCGCGTGGACGGCGCTGATCGTCGCCGAACTGATCGGCGCCAGCTCGGGCATCAGTTACTTCATCAATCAGCAGGGCAAATACCGCAACTACGACAATGTCTTCGCCGGCATCATCCTCATCGGCCTGCTTGGCCTGATCACCGATCAAATCCTTGCCTTCCTCAGCCGTTTCATCTTCCCGTGGCAGGACCGCAGCCGTGGTTGACTCTCATCTGAACAGAAACTTTCCCGCCCTGGAAGTCCGTGACCTCGGCAAGACCTTCGTCCGCCGCGGCGGTGGCGTTTCGACAGCCTTGGCGCAGCTCAACTTCGCCGTACAGCGCCGCGAGTTCGTCACCGTCGTCGGCCCGTCGGGTTGCGGCAAGTCGACCCTGGTGCGCATCCTCGCCGGACTCGAAGACGCCAGCAGTGGCGAGGTGCTGGTCGATGGCGCGCCCGTCAGTGGGCCGGGCAGCGACCGCGGCATGGTCTTCCAGGGCTATACCCTGTTCCCATGGCTGACGGTACTGCGCAATGTGATGTTCGGTTTAACCCTGCGCGGCATTGGCTTCAACGCCGCGCGCAGCCAGGCCCTTGAATGGATCGAGATGGTCGGTCTGAGTCAATTTTCCGATGCTTATCCGCATCAGTTGTCGGGCGGCATGAAGCAGCGCGTGGCGATCGCCCG
>JAYVTR010000327.1:0-8779 GCA_043788625.1 Planctomycetota bacterium | reverse complement strand
CCAGCCACACCTGGTCCAGGTCTGACGTCTCACGCGGCATGCTGGCGAGTGCGGCCTGCAGTTGGGCGAGATCACGGTGATCGAGGTGCAGCGGGGTCGTCTCGGCCCATGGCCAGCGAGCTCCGAATACTTTCTGCCGCTGCCATTTTGCCAGCAGGGGCTGATGTACGCTGACATTGACCAGCACTGCTCCTCCACGTTCGACGGCCTCGAACTCGTGCCGGTCTTCACGACGGACAAACTGCAGGTAGCCAGGAGAGATAAGCTGATCTTTGCCCTTCCAGCACAGCCGTACACGGCCGCGTACGAGCCAGAATATTTCCGAAAAATCTGCATGATCGTGGTCTTTAAAGCCACTACCGTAGGCATAGCTGTGGATGCCTATCGACATCGGTCCGTTAGCACGATGAACGGCAAAGCGAAGATGCGCTCCACCATCTTTGAGATCACCCATTGAGAACTAGTTCATCACCGACGGGGAAGAACGAAAGCAGCAACCTGTTAGCCTGGAAGTCATGACCACCATCCGTTCGCTGGCCTCACCTTCTCAACCATGGCTGTTGATCGATGCCGCCCATCGCTGTGGTGATCAGCGGGCCGCCATCGCCGCCGGTACGCAATTCAGCCCGGCGGGCTGGTTGCCGGCAACCGTGCCTGGGGTCAGTGCTCAGGACCTGCTGCAGGCCGGACGCATCGCCGATCCGTACTATGGTGACCAGGTGATGGCCTGCCGCTGGATCGAAGAACGCGACTGGATCTATCGTACGGTGCTCGAGGTCAGCGCCACTGATGCGGCACGACCGACACGTTTGTGTTTCGACTCGTTGGATGTGTTTGCCGACGTCTACCTCAATGGCGTCAAGGTCGCCAGCCACAGCAATCAGTTCCGCCGCTTGGTCATCGATCTGACGGGAAAGCTCATCGTCGGGGTCAACATCCTGGTGGTGGTATTCGAGGCCAGCTGGTTGGGCACCATACGTCATGCCGGTGAGCGCAAACCCTATTGGAATGATCCGTGGGAACGCATGTGGATCCGCCGCTCGCAAATGGCCTATGGCTGGGACTGGGCGGCGCGTACACCCTTGACCGGTATCCTCGACAAGGTGCGTTTGGAATTTTCTGACGGCGTATGGGCGGGAGATCTGCACGTACGTGCCACGCCGCAGGCCGATGGCACGGCCGGCCCCGCTCGTCTGCAGATCGATCTGCCATTGCAGGGCCTGACGACAGCCGCGATCACCGTCGAAGCGTTGCTCAACGGCGCTGTCGTCGCAACCCACATCGTCAACGTATTGCCGGGAATTTCTACGCAGGTCAGCATCGATGCTGCGATTCCCGCAGTCGATTACTGGTTTCCGTATGAGCTCGGCATCCCGCACTTGCAGCAGGTGACGTTGCGGTTGCGCGTGGCCGGCAAGCTGATCCACGAAGCCGGCATGCGTGTCGGTTTCCGCCGCATCGAACTGCAGACCCGTGATGCCGCCAGTCCCAATGGCAAAGTCTTCCGTTATGCCATTAACGGCGAACGCCTGTGGGCCAAGGGTGATAACTGGTTGCCGATTGATTTCATGCACACGCGGGTGACGCGCGAACAATACCGTGACTATCTCATGCTGCTACGTGCCGGCGGAGTCAACTGCATCCGTCTTTGGGGTGGTGGCATCGTCGAACATGCGGCGTTTTACGACCTCTGCGATGAGCTGGGTTTGGTGGTGTGGCATGACTTCTTCTTTGCCTGCGGCATCTACCCCGACACGCCGGAGTTCCTTGCCGAAGTCGCCCTTGAAACAGCCGACATCGTCAAGCGTCTACGCTCGCGCACTTGCATCGCCATGTGGTGTGGCAACAACGAAAACGAGATGCTGGCGCAAGGCCTGGTCGATGGTGGCGCCCCCCTCGCTTATCGCCAGCACCCGCTGTATTACGAGATAATCCCCCGGGTTCTGCGCGAGCTGGATCCTGAGCGCGCCTGGTGGCCGGGCTCGCCGGCTAGCGAAAGCATGGCGGTGCCCGCTAACAGCGACCTGGAAGGTGATCGCCACAATTGGGATGTGTGGTTTGGCTGGCGCACCTCGGAATTCATTGGTGACATGGCGCGTTTCAACAGTGAGTTCGGGGCTCAGGCTTTTCCACAGTTGGAATCGATCGAATCGTTTATGCATCCCGACGATGTCTTTTGCCCAGGAGCCGTTGCCCGCATAGCCGGCGCCAGTCCGGGGGCAGTGTTGGCCCGCCATGGGGCGCAGTTTGAAAAACTGTTTGCGCGGGCCGGAGCTTTCGGGCCGCTCACCAGTACCAATGCCATCATCGCCACCACCCAGGCTTTCCAGGCCGATACCATCGGTCGCTACATTCGCCATTACCGGCGTAATGTGGCTTTTACCGGCGGCGTCGTGGTATGGAACTATACCTCAACTTGGCCGTCAGTTTGTTGGGCGCTGATCGATTGGTATCGCCGTCCGAAACAGGCTTTTTACGAATGTCGGCGGGCTTTTCGGCCGCTAACCGTGGGTATCGAGCCGAGTGATGTACACCAGACGGAGTTCATTGCCCATGTCGCGCAAGACCGTCCGGGCCATGCCACTGGCGAGGTGGTGCTGCAGTTGCTACGCATCAGTGACGGTGGCGTCGTTGCCGAAAGCCGTGGTGGTTTCATCCTGAACGGCGCCGCCGCCGCCAGCCCGGCACGTCTGACCATACCGGTGGGTCTCAACCGCCTCAGTCATGCGCTGGTGGCTACCGCCAGCCATGCCAGAGGCAGTGAACGCGACGTGCGCTATTTGGTAGCGATCAATGACGTCGCCCATGCTACGGACGGCCATCGTCTGGTGCATGCAAAAGCCGGCACCTTGACGGTGGTGCGGCATGCCGACCGCATCGTCTTGAGCAGCACCGCCTGGCGTCTGCGCGTGGGCATCGAGTCCCTCGAGCATCCGGCGATCTGGGATGACAATTACCTCGATCTGCTGCCCGGAGAAAGCATCACCTTGCGTATCGCCTATGGGACCATGCCACAGCACCTGTGGGTGGTGGCCGACATGGGTACACGCATGGTGCTGCCGCCGGGGGGGACGATAAGCTTGTAAAGCAGAGTCCAGGCCGGGAGGAACTGGTGACTGGTGCTGGCGAGAGGCTGGCGAGAGGCTGGCGAGAGGGACTGGTAGCTGGCGAGAAATGCCCATGATACCGCCGTGCGCCCACTTTCCGCTACGTTATTGCTACTGGCTGCCCTCGGTGGCGGGGCTGCAACCTCTCCTACCGCCCAGGCCGCCGAGGCGCAGGTGGCAACGCCGTTTGAAGTGCGTAAAGAAGCCCAGGAACTATTCGATGATCTCGCTAAGCGCGGGATGACGGTCGGCGTCGAAGACGGCGCCTTGCTCGAACGGGTCCAGCAGCTGATGGCTCGGCATGGGGATCGCCTAGTAGAGGCCCCCGGCGTACCCGGCACCGCCTTGCCGTTGTCGGAAGTGTTGTTGGCGCGCTTGCACGAGCTGGGGCTGGCCGAGCGTTTCAATCAGATCTACACCCCCCTGGCGGAGCGTCGCCGAGATGAAATACGCAACACCGAATCCGACCTGCTGACACTCATCCGCAGTTATCCTGGCACCCCGACCGCCACCGCCACCTGGCGCACCCTTGCCGACCGGGCTTGGGATTCGGGCCGGTTAGGTTCATTTCTGCAGCGCGCGAGCATGGCCGGCGAGGCTCAATCGCCGCAATCGGCTCAATCGTCTTCAGCGCGTGGCCAGCGTTATGCCCAAGCACGCACGCTGCTCACCGTGCCGATGAGCGCGCCGCCGGTAAATCTGAGCAACGCCGAAGAAATGTGGCGTCAGCCGCTCGATCTGCGTGCCGCACCGAGCAAGGCCGCTGCCCGCCAAGTGCGCAATGATGCGAAAGGGCCAATGGCACGCATCGGTTTGAGTCGCCCACTGGGTGACGCGCTGTGCGGCTCAGACGGCCTGCGCGCCTTTGTCATCGATTACCTGGTTGGACGCCAACAGGGCAGCTTGGCGGCGGTCGGAAATTCGGCGTTGTTACGTCGACAATGCATGCCGGCAGTGATGCGCGACGGATTCGCCGTGGTCGGGGTCCAGGATGTCCAGCGCGTGGTCTTGGTCGCTCTCAACCGCGATGGCTCGGTGCGCTGGCGCGAAGCCAGCCCGGCCATGGGTTTCAATCCGCTGGTCTCGGCACCAGTGGCGATTGATCAGCTGGTGGCGGTGGCCCTGGTGGTGGCTGACGATGATGCCGCTGACTTGCGCGTGCAGGCCTATCGCCAGGACACCGGTCGTTTGGTCTGGGACGTCTTGGTCGCCCGTCTGGCAGGCCATCGGCCATGGATGTTCAGCGGTGACCAGGCATTTGCTCTGATCCCTGGTTTAGCGGTGGTCGATGGCCGGCTGCTGGTGCTGTCCAACAGTGGCATCCTCGCTCGCATCGGCGCCGATGGCGATCTGCAGCGCGTGTGGACCTATCGTGCGCCGGGCGAAAATACCGCAGCTGACGGCATGAATCAGCAAGGTGCCGGACGCATGGGGGCGATCGTTTCCGATGGCAGCACCGCCGTGGTGACCCCGGCTGATCTGCCGAGCCAGGCCTTGATCATCAACGGTGACCGCAACCCCATCACCTATCGTGGCGATGGCGCCAACGGCGAAGTGTTGGCGGTGGGCGGTGGTCGTGCCTTCATCGCCGGCAGCAACAAGTTGGTGGCGGTCGATCTGGAAAAACGCACCGCCTTGTGGAACGCACCGGTGCCCGGCGGCGCTGCCACCAATGCACTCAACGCCGACCTACAAGGGGTGCTTGGTGAGAAAGCCCTCATCATCGCCGGACGCGAAGCCGTGGCGGTTTATGATCCCTTGTCAGGCGTGCAGGTCTCGCAGCGCAACCTGGAGCGTCCTGTAGGTATCAGCGCCGGTGATCAGACCTTGATCGTCGCTGCCGATGGCGGTGACGGTGGCACCTCGTACGTCGCCGCGCAAGGCGGGGCGATCAGCGTCGTCGAACGCCTGACGAGTGTCGCTCAAAGTGATCCCAAAGACATTCGTAGCGTCGTCGCCCTGGCCGCCATCGCCGCCGCACGCGACCAAGTCGACACCGCGCTCAGCTGGTATGACGAGGCTTTCAAGCGTGGGGCCGGCAACGAATACGCGCAGAAGGCTGCTAAATTGTTGCGCCGGCGACTCGACCTGGCCAGCGGTGAGCAATGGCTGAAGTTGTTGACGCGTTTCGAAGTCCTCGCCCAGCGGGACCCGTCATTGGCCATCGAGGCAACCTATTGGCACGCCCGCCATGCCGAGGCCCTTGGCGACTCAGCGCAAGCAGCGGTGCGCTATGCCCAGGTGGCGCAGGCGCCGCTGGGCACCGCGCCGGTGATGCTGCGTGATGGGTTGGCCTTGCATCTGCGCACCTTGGCCGCCGGCGGACGGAGGCGCTTGAATCCGACCTTCCCATTGCCATGGACGCTCGCCGCAGCGGTTGAGCTGCCGCCATTGGCAAGCCCGTGGCAGGTTGCCGCCAAGCGTGGTCGCGGGACTTTGGTCGGCGGTGGAATGGTGGTGGGATATGCCGATGGCGTGCTCACCGCCAACCGCGTTGCTGACGGCCGCGAAGCATGGTGGCGTACTCCACAACGACCGCTGTTGGGAGTGCGCTCGCGCATCGAGCAAACGCCCTTGGGGATTCCAGTCGAAATCATGCCCGGCACCAGCGCCGCCGCCGCGGGTTTGCTCAGTGACGATATCCTGTTGCGCTTCAATGATGCGGAAATGCACTCTTTCAGCGCCGACCTGGTGCCGGCCGTGCTGGCACTCACCGTACGCTCACCATTTACCGCCGAAGTTCTCCGAGGCGAGCAAACGGTGAAATTGCGTGGCACCCTCGGCGGCGAGATGGTCGAGCCGGTGACCATCAACGAACGCAGTGTATTGGTGTGGCCGACCACCCTCGGCCCCGGACAGCAGGCGGTCGCCGCGGCTTTGCCCGGCACCCGTCCAGAAGGCCTGTGGGCCGCTGTGCACGACCTCGCCACCGGCGCCGAGCTATGGCGTCATGCCATTCCCCCAGCCACCGCCGAAGACAGCCCGGCGCGGCCGCTGCTGACGTCTGATGACCTGGTGCTGCTCACCGATGGTGGCGACCTGGTGGCCTTGGCGGCGCATCCGCCCCAGGCGCGCGCACCGGGCGTCGAACTGGAGCCGGTGTGGCGCCTCACCGGCCAGGCGCCTTCACTGCGCGATGCGCGCCTGATCGGCGGCCGTATCTTATGGCTGCCTGATCTGGGTCACGATCAGAGCCAGCTGGTCGATGCCCTCAACGGCGTGGTCTTGGCGTGCTTGCCCATCGACAGTGCCCAGGCGCCGGTGCTGATGGGCTCGGATCTGTTCGCCCGCCAAGACGATGGCACCTTGAGCTGTTGGGATCTCGGATTCGGCCGGTTGCGCTGGAAGATCCCCGGCATCGCCCGCCTCGCCGCAGCCCAGGGCGATACCCTGTGGGCAGTGAACACCACCGGTCAGCTTGTCAGCCTCGACCGCTTTTCAGGCGCCATCCGCCGCCTGTACGGTGATTGGGTCGGCGTCATCGATGGCCGTGTGGCGCTGGGAGCCGCTGATCACGGTGGCGATCGCCTGTACCTGCACGTCACGCCGACGGCGACCACCCACGCCCTGGTGTGCCTCAGCCTGGCTGGCGGAGCGATCCTTTGGCAGCAGCGCCTGCCAGCCGACATTGCCGGCATCGAGCCCACTGCCGATGGCGTCGGCTGCCTGTTGGCCGGAACGCGCAGTGAAGGGGTTCCACCTGAGCCGGCCGTAGCCATGGCCTTTGACCTGCAGGGATCAATCGTGCGCGTCGCGGAACTCGTTGGTGAACCGGGCATGGCTCAAGTCCGATTCCTGCATGGTGGCTTGTTGCTCGCTGAAGGCACCGGGCTGCGCGCCACGCCAGCGACGGTACCGGCCGCCGGTCAACCGCTCGCAAGTCGGGCCGCCGCGGATCCGGCGCAGCTCAATTGGCAAGCGGTCGGCAGTGCCCGCTACGCTCTCGAGCCCGCCAGTGAAGGCCGTGGCCACAACCTGTGGGTCGAGGTCAGCAGCGACGATCTGCGCGTGCGTCTTGGGCAACTCGGGCCGGTGGTCGATCAGGACGGACTGCTGCTGAGCTTCCCCGCCAGTCCCGACGCTGCCCCCGAGCTGCCCGACACCCTCACCGCAGAGGCCCAGAGCACCACCGACGGCCACCGCCGGTGGCGGGTGCGCATCCCGGGCGTGATCTTTGCGCGTGGGGGACTGCCGTGGCAGATTCGTGCGACGACGACCACCAGCGTCGATGGTGCGGCCGCGCCATGGTGGCTGCGTAGCGTCTGGCGCACGGTAGTTATGCCGAAAGATGCCGGCAGATGATCATCGGGTTGGGCACAGATCTGGTCGGCGTCGCGCGCATCAGCGCGGTCTACCAACGCCAGGGCCAACGTTTCCTCGACAAGGTGTACACCGCTGACGAACAGGCCTATTGCCTGAGCGCCCGCGACCCCGCCGAACGCCTAGCCGCCCGCTGGGCAGCTAAGGAAGCAGTGATGAAAGCCCTCGGCACCGGCTGGGCGCGGGGTGTTGATTTCAAACACATTGCGGTGATCTCAGGCGCAGGCGCCCCGCGCCTCAGCTTAAGCCAGCATGCCGCCGAAGTCGCCAGTGGTTTGAAGATTGCTCATTGGCACCTCACTCTGAGCCATAGTGATGGCATGGCCATTGCCGTGGTGATTGCAGAGTCGTGCCGAGCACGGTTGTCAGAAAGACTGCGTGACGAGTGACGCTGACCGCCGAGGCCCGCGTGCGCAGCGCCCGGGATAAAACGGTTGCCAAACGTCAGCTGGTTTTTTTCGGCATTCCGTGCGCACTCATCGCGATCACGATTTTCACCTATCCCCAGTTCCTCCCATGGTCGTCAGTGGCATCATCCACGAACTGATGGCGCCACTGACCCAGCCGCGCCAAGCGCGAACGGATCGCCCCCGTCGTCCGGCCGTGCGTCTCGGACAAATCAGCCGCCGCTGTGCGCGCCGCGAAGCCCTCACGCAGGTGCGCGTCCTCCTCATCGCTCCATGGCTTGCCGGCCTGCACCGGCAGTTCGTCCTTCTTAGCTGCCCGCTCTGCCGCCGACTCCAGCGCCGCCACGGCGGCCATCAATGCCCGTACCATGTCCGCTTGCTGATACGGGCTTCCCGCCGGGAAGATCTCGCCCGTGTGCGGATCGATGCCATCCGCCAGAGCGTGAAGGATGGGCAGGGCTTGAGATGGGGTCATGGAGATTTAGACGATCCCTGCCCACCATGATGGCTCAATACCCATACGCTCAGCCATCTCACGAATCACCGACCGTAGATCGGCAGGTACTGAATAGCCTTCTTCCTTCACAATTCCGCAAAGAGTCTCGAAGGCCACTCCATATTCGCCAACGCGCAAAAACCCTTCTACTTCCGCAACCTCGGATGGAGTAAAGTCGGCCATGCCGGTGAGTAAACGTTCCAGGTCTGTCTTCAGTTGTGAATAATCAGGCTTCATGGGAGATTCCTCGGAAGATTGTGGAATTCGGTCATGGAAGTGAGTAGGGCACAACATCAGAAGGCATGGGCGGAACTATCACGAAGCCTCAAATGACGATCCAAGGATGTCGCTTTCCATTACCAGATCACCACCGACACCTTCAAGCTCGAAACGCCCAGTCATGCCCGAATGAAGCTCCTCCCAAACTCGGTTGTACGCCATCATGGATC
>JAYVTR010000326.1:0-15335 GCA_043788625.1 Planctomycetota bacterium | reverse complement strand
CCAGGCCGCCCAAACCATCCAGCGACAGGACCTGGAAGGGCCACACGAAGAGATGTACATACAGACGCTTGGTCAGCGGATTGTAGGTGAATCGGGTATCGGTGGAGCGGTAAGACCCTCAGGTGCCTGGGTGCAACCGCGGATCGCACGCTTGTTCCGCCAGCGTTTTGGCTGCAGCCCGCAAATCTATCTGCAGCAGCGACGGATCGCCATCGCCAGCGAACGGTTGCGCGTCACCCGCGATTCGATCGACGATGTGGCGGCCAGCGTCGGCTTCGCCAATCGCTTCCATTTTACGTGGGTCTTCACGCGCTTGATCGGAGTAGGCCCGGCGACCTGGCGGCGCACCGGGCAGTAGCCGGGATCACCGCCCGGACTGCGTCCGCTCACGCCGGCGAGAGGCAAAATTCATCAGGGCAAGTCCGAGGATCACCGCCATGCTGCCAGCTCCGCAGAGCCCGCCGCCATCACCGGATCCATCGGAGCTGGCACTAGCAGGTGCTCCCGTCGTGCTTCCGGCGCCTGTTCCAGAGCCACTGCCAGTCGTCGACGGGGCCGGAACATCGCTGATCGATACCGTTGCCGCCGCCGCCGCCCCGATCACATAGGTGGTGCTGGCAGTCAACGTGAGGGTAACGGATTCCGGACTTTCAGTAATGCCGTCATTGATTGGGGTAACGGTGATCGTGGCGCTCGCATTGGTGGCGCCCGTGGTGGAGCCCGGAATGGTCACGCTGGTCGGAATGCTCTGATAATCGGTGCCATTGATGGCGCTGCCGCTGATGGCATAGGATAGGGTGGTATTCGTCAGCGGGGCTGGCGATAACGTCACCGTAAAGACACCTGCGATCGGGCCGGATTCGTTGGCCTGGGCCGTGGTGGCGACGATGGTGGCAATGGTCGTCGGCGGGGTCGTGCCGGTTAATGTCCATTGGCCTAGACTGCCATAGCTGGTGTACCCCGTGGGTGAGGCTGACAGAGGGTTGCCTTCGCCATCGTTGGTGATGTGCAGGAAATAGGTGCCAGCGACCACGGTCCTCGCGATACTGGCATTGGCCGCCGCTACCGGTGCGGCAGCACTTATAAAGTTGCCGCTCGCGTCATAGAGTGCGAGTTTGACATCTAGGTTGCCGCCGTGCGTGTGCTCAGGGCTGAGCCAAGTGGCGACACTCAGGACGATCGGTCCCGCACCGCAGCTGAAGGAGACGACATCGACATCGGTCGAGTGGCTGATGATGCCGGTGGCCTGCAAGGTGGTACCACTGATGTCGGTGGCGGCGGCATCGCTGTCGCCAAAGTCATCGGCGCGATAATTCAAAAAGCTGGCGATGATCGATAAGTCATCTTCATGGTTATTGGCGTCGAAATATTCGCCTTTCGAAAATTGCGAGACGTTTCGATCAAAGCCGGTACCCATGATGGGGCCCCACGAGGTCGGCCCGCTACCGTGTCCAGAGTAATAACTGGGATCGGCGTTGGTGGCGTCATGGTCCAGCCCGACATTGTGACCCATTTCATGGGCACAGGCTTCAGCGATGTAACTTTCGTTGTTGCTGAGGTTGTCATAGAAGACGAAGGCCGGAGAAGTGGCAGACGCATAGTTCGCTTCACCGAATACGCCGACATAAGCGACTCCGCCGGCGGTCGGTTCGATGCCGATGTTTTTCGTGGTGATCACCACGTGGCCGGTGGTGTTGTTGAGCGAATTTTCTATGCCCGGGTCGGTGGTCACATCCACATTGAAAGGCGCATAGTCTTCAGCCATGCGTTGCCAGACTTCGAGGATGATGGTTTGTTCGGCATCATTGAAGGTCGTCGGTTGGCCATCGAGATCGAACGACGGGCAGATCAAAGGATCGGGAACTGTTCCACCATTCCAGACCGTTTGCGTGACCGTGGCGCCATTGAAGTCGAGATAGATGCGATTCACCGCCCCGGCCTTGCTGTGGTAGCTTGGCTGATTGGCGATCGGCACGCTGGCACGAAGGATGGCCGGCGGGGCTGCGGCTGTGGTAGGCGCGGTGGTCGCCGGAGCTCCATTACGGCAGGCGAAATAAACGCCACCATGCCGATCAGCATGCAGATCGGCGAGATCGTGGTCGTGGAAGCTCATGCGTGAGAGCCGCGTCAGGGCTTTGTTTTGCGCGGCAGGAGCAAGGGTTTCTAGTTCTGAGCGAAAACGACCTGGGTGAATTTCCGCAACCGTCACCGTCCGTCCACCGCCGTGCATGGCTTCAGCGGCGTATGTCGCTGCCTGAAATAAAACCAGCAGGGCCAGGAAAATTCGCATGAGGCGCATTTTTATAAGTGTCGCATCGGGAGGTGATGCGCAATTGCAGACTCGTCAGTTGGCGGCGATGGTGCGTGTCGGCGATGGGCTGGCTCATCGGCGGGGGTGGCATAGGCTGCATCTAGTGAAAACTGTTCTCGCGATTGCCTATGGTGGTGGCCATATGGCGTGTCTGCTGCCGGTCATCGAACAGCTGCTTCGCAGCGGCGAGGTGCGGGTGGAGGTGGTGGCCTTGACCACCGCCGCCGCCATGTGTGCGCAACGAGGCATTGCATATCGCGGTTTCTGCGATTTTCCCGGCTTGAATGATGCGCGCACGCACGCGCATGGTCAGCGTCTGGTGGCCTTGAATCCACCCCATCCACATGTATCCGCCGCTGAGAGCATCGCTTATTTAGGTGCAAGTTATCGCGACCTCGAAGACACCTACGGCGCTGATGCGGCGGCCGAGCGCTTTGCCCGGGAAGGACGACAGGCCTTTTTGCCAGTCGCCTCGCTGGCGCACATCATCGCCGACGTGCACCCGGATGCAGTGCTCGTGACCAGTGCTCCACGTGCTGAATGGGCGGCGGTCATTGCCGCGCGAGCGGCCAACATTCCCGCCGTGGTGGTGGTTGATCTGTTCGGTTTGTCCGAACGCGAACGTTTGCTGGATCCGGCCTATGGTGACGTCATCTGCGTGCTCACTGACGCCGTGCGGCAAAGTTTGGTGGCCGAAGGCCGCCCGGCAGAACAGGTCTACGTCACGGGAAATCCAGTATTTGATAGCTTGGCTGAACCGGCGCTGCGCGTCCGGGGACTCCACATGCGCCAGCAGCGGGGATGGGATGCGTCACGAGTCATCACCTGGGCGAGCCAACCCGAGCCGACCGATCCGCAATTGCCACGGCGCATCGAAGCGGCGCTGATGGCGGCTTTGACAGCGCACCCCGATTGGCACCTGGTCCTCCGCCCGCATCCAAGTGATGTCTACGTTTTACCGTCAGCAGGGCCGCAACTGACCTTCAGCACGCGCGCCGACCACCTCCATACCTTGCTGGCCGCGAGCGACGTCGTGGTGACCATGACCTCGACGGTGGGGCTTGAAGCGGTTTTATTAGGAGTGCCGTTAGTGACCTGGGACGCCAGCGAGAACACCCCGTATTGCCCTTATGCGAGAATGGGTATCGCCCATGGCGTGACCGACCTGGTTGGGTTGGAGCCGGCAATCGTCCAAGCTTTGGCCGGCCAAGGTCCCCATCCGCAACTGCCGCCGGTGGGTGCCGCGACACGCCTGATTACCGCGCAGGTCTTAAAAATATTGCGGTGAATGCAGACTATTAAGACCTAAAAAAACGACGCATGGTGCCGTTGCTTTTAGGGTGCCCAGCGTAAACCTAGGGCGCGCTTGATGGGCCTCTGAGGTTTCCCGGAGCTCACAGAACGTCCACGGAGCACGTGGTTTGAGATTACCCCCGTCGTATTTTTGTAATCCCTTCGTGTGGATGCCATGTCCCTGTGCCTGACTCCTCGCATCGAACGTATTGCCCAGGCCGTCACTGGTCGCAGTGAATCGTTCTTCGCAGCTGATATCGAGGTCAGTGCTGAGCGCCTGCGCGATTCGATCCAGGGTCGCCGGGTGCTGGTTGCTGGGGGGGCCGGGTCGATCGGTTCGGCCACCATCATGGAGCTGTTGGCGTTTGCGCCGGCGGCGGTGGCGGTGTTGGACCCATCAGAAAACAATCTTGCCGAATTGATTCGCACGGTGCGCTCACAGCCTGAGCCATTTGCCGGCGAGCTGCTGGTGCAACCTCTCGATTACGGCAGTGCCTTGGCGGCAGGGTGGCTGGCGGCGCAGGCCGCGGCGCATGGACCGTTCGACATCGTCCTAAGTTTTGCTGCCCTGAAACACGTGCGCAGTGAACGCGATCAGTTCAGTCTGTGCCGCATGCTGGAAGTCAACCTGCTCAAGGGTGATCGCTTCCTGGCAACCTGCCGCCGACAGGGCCATGGGCAGAGCGTCGGCATCTTTTTGGTTTCCACCGACAAGGCCGCCAATCCGGTAAGTCTCATGGGAGCCAGCAAACGGGCGATGGAGTTGTTGTTGTGGGCGCACGCCCAACCCGGCGCTCCGGCGTCGTTGCTTGATGGCGGCGAAGCGCCGCCGGTGGCGCACATCAGCACCACGCGCTTTGCCAACGTTGCATTTTCCGATGGCAGCCTGCCGTGGAGCTTCCTGCAGCGTTTGGAAAAACAGCAACCCTTGGCGGCTCCCGGCGATATCCGCCGTTATCTGGTGAGCCCGCGAGAAGCCGGCCAGCTGTGTCTATTGGCAGCATTCTGCTGTCCGCATCGGCATCTGCTGGTGCCGACCCTGTCGCCCGAAAACGACCTGGTGACATTTACCGCCATTGCCGAACAAACCCTGCAGGCGTTTGGTTTATCGCCAGCGTGGTACGACAACGAGATTTCAGCCCGGCAAGCCGTTGCCGAGGAATATGCGCGTGACTGCTGGCCAGTGCTGGTGACCCATTCAGATACCAGCGGTGAAAAAGACATTGAGGAATTCATTGGCCACGACGAGCACGTGCGCTCCATTGCTGGCCTCATCGGCGTACAGGCGATTGCTGGCAGCGTCGTCGATGTGCCGGCGTTCAGTGCTTTTTTAGGCCTGGTCGACAGCGCCTGCACCAGCGGCATCACCCCCAGCAAGGAAGCATTGGCGGTGGCCTTGGGCGCCGTGGTGCCGGGCCTACGCCATCAAGAGACGGGTCGTTCGCTCGACTCGAAAATGTGAGCATGGGTACTGCATCTTCTGTCACGTCTTCGATCCCGTTGTGCGAACCATACCTGCATGGTAATGAACGGCGCTATATTGACGACTGCCTGAGCACTAATTTTGTCAGCAGCGTTGGTGTTTACGTCGATCGTTTCGAGCGCGAGTTCGCCGCCTACACCGGCAGCCGGTTCGCGGTGGCGTGCGTCAATGGCACTTCAGCCATTCACCTCGCTTTATACGTCAGCGGCGTCGGCGTCGGCGACACTGTGCTGGTCAGCGACTTCACCTTCATCGCCACCGCCAATCCGGTGCGCTATCTGGGCGCCATCCCGGTGTTTGTCGACAGCGAGGCGCACAGCTGGAATCTTGACCCGCAGCGTACTGTCGATGCCCTTGCCGATCTGGCTCGTAAAGGCCGGTTACCGAAGGCGGTGTTGGCCGTGCACATCCTTGGCCAGCCGGCGGATCTGGGACCCATCGTCGATGCCTGCGCGCAGTACAACATCCCGCTGATCGAAGACGCCGCCGAGGCCCTCGGTGCACGCTATGACGCTGATTATCAGCATCCGCAGGTCGCCGGCCGGCACGTCGGCACCATTGGCCGCATCGGCGTGTTCTCATTCAACGGCAACAAGCTAATCACCACCGGCGGCGGCGGTATGTTGACCACCGCTGATGCGGCCTTGGCTACACGCCTCAAGCATCTGACGACGCAGGCTAAATTACCGGGGCTGGCGTTCGTCCATGATGAGGTCGGTTTCAATTACCGCCTGACCAATCTCGCCGCCGCCATGGGCGTGGCGCAGCTTGAACAGATCGATTTTTTTCTCAGTCGTAAACAGCACATCGCCGATCGCTATGCGCGGCTGTGCGCCGCCAAGGGCTGGACCTATCACCCGGTGCTTCCGCGCACCACACCCAGCCGCTGGTTGACTTCATGCCTGGTTGGCGCGCAGCGCGACGTGCTGCTGCAACGTCTGACGGCGGCCGGTATCGGTGCGCGTCCGTTGTGGTTGCCGTTAAGTGCCCAGGCGCCGTTTCGTGAATTTCCGACGTACCCCACCGGCGTTGCCGCCCGCTTGGCAGCTGAAGGCTTGTCATTGCCGTGCTCGGTGTCATTAAGCGACGAACAACTGGATCGCGTGTGTGCAGTGTTGGAGAGCGCATGACGCCGCTCATCCTCATCCCGGTGCGCGGCGGCTCAAAGG
The DNA here is from genome assembly GCA_043788625.1 of Planctomycetota bacterium. Classification (GTDB taxonomy): domain Bacteria; phylum Planctomycetota; class UBA11346; order UBA11346; family UBA11346; genus CAIUVD01. Next base: position 9,079 of record JAYVTR010000326.1, on the reverse strand, counting down.
GCATCGCGCGCAAAAATATGCAGCTGGTCGCCGGCATCAGCCTGGTGGGCCGGGCGGTGCGCGCCGCCCGTGAAGCCTGTCGTTTGCTCGGCGGTGGTCGCGTGGTGGTCGACAGCGATGACGCCGAATTGCTCGCTGAAGGTCGGCGCTGGGGTGCGGAGACGCCCTATGTGCGTCCCGCAGCCCTGGCCAGTGATACCGCCAGCAGCATGGACGTGGTGGCGCACGCCATCACTGCCTTGGCAATCGACGCGCATACGCCAATCGTCTTGGTGCAGGCCACCAGCCCGTTGGTGAGCGGGGCGCACATCGCCGACTGTGTGCGGGCCTTCAATGGCGTGGTGCCGGTGGTCAGCATGACGCCCGCCGCGCATCATCCGGTGTGGTCGTATGCGCTGGTCGATGGCGTGCTGCAGCCACTGTTGCCGGCTTTGGCCGGCACCCGCCGCCAGGATCTGCCGGCGGCCTATCGGCTCAGTGGCGCGGTGTATGTTGGATCAGTGGCCGACGTGCGCGCCGGCAGGCACTTTGTCCAACCGGGCGTCACCCGCAGCGTGATCAGTACCGATCCAGCGATCGATATTGACAGCCCGGCCGACCTGCTCATGGCCGAAGCCTTGGCTACCGCGGCTGTGCCGGAAATGAATCTTGGCACGCGCCGCATCGGCCCCGGGCATCCGTGTTACATCATTGCCGAGGCGGGGGTCAATCACGATGGGGACGTCGATCAGGCGCGACGCCTGATCGACGCCGCCGCCGCCGCCGGCGCCGATGCGGTCAAATTCCAGACCTGGCAGACCGAATTGATTTGCCGCCCGGGAGCCGCCACCGCTGCCTATCAGCAGAGCGCTACCGGGGCCACCGACCAGTTCACCATGCTCAAGGCGTTGGAGCTGCCGTATGCGTGGCACGCGCCATTGCGCGACCACGCCACGGCCATCGGTATCCAGTTCTTGTCGACCCCCGATGAGATCGTCAGCGCCCGCTTCCTCGCCGGGCTCGGCTTGCCGTTCTTGAAGATCGGCTCGGCCGAACTCGACAACCTGCCGCTGCTGGATGGCGTCGGGCGTTTGGGCCTGCCGCTGCTGCTGTCGACCGGCATGGGCGAGTTGCACGAGGTCGCCACCGCCCTCGATACCTTGCGCGCGGCGGGTTGTACGAACGTGGCGCTGTTCCACTGCGTCAGCGATTATCCGGCGCCCTTGGCGCAGATGAACATCCGCGCCATCGCCACCTTGCGCCGGGCTTTCGGTGTGCCGGTGGGTCTCAGCGACCATTTTCCCGGCGTCGAAGCCGCCGTCGCCGCCGTCGGCATCGGCATGGATATCTGGGAAAAGCATTTCACCACCGATCGCCAGCGCAGCGGCCCGGATCATCGCATGAGCTTGGAGCCAGCGGAACTCGCGGCGCAGATCCGCGCTGTCCGCGCCGCCGAACAAGCCTTGGGTGATGGCCGCAAAGTTCCTCAGGCGGCCGAGCTGTCGACCCGCGCCGTGGTGCGCAAACGTCTGTGCGCGGCGCGCGCTTTGGCGGTTGGTGAAATAATCACTGCTGCCGATCTGACCGGTCTGCGTGCTGAATCCGGCTTGCCGGTGTCGGCGTGGCAGGCGACCGTTGGCCGGCACGTGACGCGCGCGGTCGCTCACTTGGCGCCGCTGACGGCTGAGGACGTGGCGTAACCGGCATGTTCGATTCCTCTTCATCGATGCTGGTGATCAGCACCTCGCGCAGCGAATGTGGGCAGTTGGCGCCGTTGGCGCGGCTCGCCGGCTGCCCGCTGGTAGTGTGCGGCATGCACCTCGACAGCGGCACGCCATTGGCCGACGAGGTCGCAGGCCTCGAAGTGATCCGTCTGCCCCGGCCTGCCGATTCGCTCGGCCTGGTGCATCAGGTGGCGTTGCGTGAGCTGTTGGCCATCCGCCGGCCGCAAGTAGCCGTCATCCTCGGTGACCGCTTTGAATTGTTGGAGCTGGTGCTGCCGCTGGTGTTGTCCGGCGTCACTATCGCCCACTTGTCGGGTGGCGAACGTACCGCCGGCGCCATCGACGATGTGGTGCGCAATGCCGTCAGCCAGGTGGCTACGCGCCACTACCCAGCGCATGAGCTGGCAGCCGAACGCTTGCTGCAGATGGGTATCCCCGCCGCGCACATCTGCGTCGCCGGCGAGCCCGGCCTGGACGCGATCCGCGTTGAAGCCCGGCCAACGCTGGATCGCGCTGTCGGTCCCCATGATGTGCTGGTGGCCCTGCATCCGGTGACGCGTGATCAGGCCGAAACCGAGGCCTGCATTGCCGCCATCCACGGCGCGGCAGCGGTTTCGGCCGGCACCTGGCACGTCTCGACGCCCAATGGCGACCCGGGCAGTGAGCGCATCGCCATCGTATTGCGGGGTGGTAATTTTGCGCCGTTCCCCAATCGCGGTGCGGCGTGGTTTCGCGCTCTTACCGAAGCCTGTGGCGTGCAGGTCGGCAACTCCAGCGCCGGCCTGGTGGAGGCGCCGTCGCTGGGTTGCGCCACCGTCGACCTCGGATGTCGCCAGCATGGCCGGCCGCGTGGCGCATCAGTGGTGACGCTGTTGCAGCCGACTGCCGCCGATGTGGTCAAAGCAGTGGCCGAGGCCCGTCAACGCCGTGCGCTGGCGACGCCAGCGGGCAATCCCTATGGCGATGGCCATACCTGCGCGCGGATCCTGGCACATCTGCGCACCTCGCTGCCAGCGCGGGTGAGCCCATGAGCTGGCTGCTGCCCGAAGCCGTCGACGTCGCCGCCCTCGACGTGTATTACGATCCGGCCTACCTGCGTTCGGTCGCCGGAGGCGACGAGGTGCGCGTGCTGTGCGCACCCAACCTGATCCTGCCGCTGGTGCTGCGGCGTCTGCCCGCGTGGCTGGGTGAGTCGGGGATGTACGATGCCGAGTCGCCATACGGCTACGCCGCGCCGATGGTGAGCGGCCAAGTCGACTGGGATGGCGTGCGCGCCGAGCTGGCGCAGCATGGCGTGGTCAACGCCTTCGTGCGCAGCCATCCGCTGCAAGAGTGGTGCAATCTGCCGCCCTTGCAGACCTCGGCGACGGCGGTTATCCCGCTGGGTGAAGGCCGGGCGCAGGCGTTTGCCGGTGGCCGCTGCGCGACCCACCGCTCACAGGTGAATCGCGGCAAGGCCCTTGGTTTCACCGCCGACATCGTCGAAGCGCCGGCTGACCTGGCGCAGTTTCAAACTCTGTACGAACGCACCATGGCGCGCTTGCAGGCCGCCGAGTTCTACCGCTTTGCCGCTGCCGCGTGGCGTGATCTCGCGGCCCTCGGCAATAAGCTGGCGTTGATCACCGTCCGCGATGCGCAGGCAGTGGTGCATGCCCAGGCGCTGTTCCTGCGCGGGCCGCACTACGCGCACTATCACCTGAGCGCGCGTAGCGACACGGCGCACAATGCCGCTGGTCATCTGCAGTTTGAAGCCGCCGCCGATTGGGCGGTGGCACATGGCTGTCAGGCCCTGCACTTGGGCGGCGGCACCAGCGGCCTCGACGACGACGGCCTGCTCGCCTTCAAGCGCCGCATCGGCCGTAGCGATGCCACTTTCCGCATTGCCGGGCTGATCGCCGATGCCGCACGCCATCAGCAGTTCATCGCCCGCTGGGCCGAACGCAGCGGCCAGTCTCCGCGCTGGTTTCAAGCCTACCGTCAACCATTGGCTGTGATTTCCGTATGACCTTTCCCTATCCTGACATCTTACTGCCGGTCACTGCCACCGCCTTGGACGCCATGCGCGCCATCGACGCCTCGGGTCTGGAAGTGGCGCTGATCTGCACCAATGAGGGTCGCTTGCAGGCGATCGTCACCGATGGCGATCTGCGTCGGGCGATCCTGGGTGGTTTGCCGCTGACGACGCTGGCCGTCGACATCGGCAATCGGCGCTTCACCAGTGTTTTGCCTAGCGGTACGCGCGCTGACGCGGTGCGGTTGATGCTGGCGCGCAGCTTCAAGTGCGTGCCGGTGATCGACGCTCAGGGGCTGCTGGTCGACCTGCACACTTTGCACGGCGCGCTGCAAGTCCCCGACTGCGGTTCATGGGCGGTGATCATGGCCGGCGGCAAGGGCGAACGCCTTGGCGAGCTGACCCAGGCAATCCCCAAGCCGATGCTGCCAGTGGGCGACAAGCCGATCCTCGAGCATCTCGTGCATCTGCTCGTCGGTCATGGCATCCGCCGCATCTTCCTCAGTGTCGGCTACCTCGGGCAGATGATCGAAGATCACTTCCGCGATGGCGAGCGTTTCCGCTGCCGCATCGATTACCTGCGCGAAGACGTGCCGTTGGGCACCGGTGGCGCGCTGTCGCTGATTCCCGAGCTGCCCGCCGCCCCGTTGCTGGTGATGAATGGCGATCTGGTGACGGCGGTCAACCTGACGCGCATGCTGGCTTTCCATCGTCAAAACAACAATGCCGCCACCATCGCCTTGCGCGATCACGTCGTGAAGGTGCCGTTCGGCGTCGTCGACACCGAGGCCGGACGGGTGACGGCATTGCGCGAAAAACCGGTGCTGTCGTATGCCATCAACGCCGGCATCTACGCCATCGAGCCGCGCTTGCTGGCGCGCATTCCCGGCAACCGCCTCTTCCCGATCACCGAGCTGTTCGACGACTGCCTCAAACGCGGTGAGCCGCTGGGCGGCTACCATCTTGATGAGACGTGGAATGATATTGGTCTTCCTGAAGAATATGCCCGTATCGGCAGTGGAGTTGGAGCATGAGCTGGCATTTATTGACTCCGCCGACGCATGTCGATCCGCGCGGGGCGCTGACCGCCATCGACGAGCACGAATTCCCCTTCGTGCCCAAGCGTGTCTATTGGATCCATGATGTGCCCGCCGGAACCATCCGTGGTGCGCATGCGCACCGCGACCAGCACCAGATCCTGGTGTGCATCAGCGGCCGCTTGAGCGTGCCGTTGGATGACGGGCATGGCCGCCAGCAAACCATCATCCTTGATGATCCACGTAAGGCGCTGCACATAGAGCCGCGCGTGTGGAGTCACCAGCAGGCGCTGGACGAAGGCACGCGGTGGATGTTCATCGCCAGCGGCCGCCTCGATCCGGCTGAGTACGTGCGCACCATCGAAGAATTCCGGGCCTTGTTCTAATATGACGGTACCTCCGATCGCCTTTGCCGACCTCGGTGCCCTGCATGCGCAGCAAGCCCAGGAACTGAGCGAAGCCGCCAACCGCATCCTCAGCAAAGGCCATTACGTCTCGGGTCCCGAGGTTGAAGCCTTTGAACGCGACTGGGCGACGTTTTGCGAAGCACCGCACGCCGTCGGTGTCGCCAACGGTCTCGAAGCGCTGGTGCTCGGCCTGCAGGTATGCGGCGTCGGCGCCGGTGACGAGGTCATCGTGCCGGCCAACACCTACATCGCCACCTTTTTGGCCATCAGCCAGGTGGGCGCCCGGCCGATTCCAGTCGAGCCCTGCGAGGGCACCTGCAATCTGGATCCGGCCTTGGTCGAGCGCGCCATCACCCCACGTACCAAGGCGCTGATGCCGGTGCATCTGTACGGCCTGCCGGCAGACATGGAGCCGTTGCTGGCGATTGCCAAGAAGCACGGCCTGCGCGTGGTCGAAGATGCGGCCCAATGCCACGGTGCCAGGTATCACGGCAAGCGCATCGGCAGCCACGGCGATGTCATCGCCTGGAGTTTTTATCCGACCAAGAATCTGGGCGCCGCCGGTGAGGCCGGCGCCATCACCACGGCCGATGCCAGTCTCGCCGACGCCGTGCGGGTACGGCGTAATTACGGTTCCAAACAGCGCTATGTGTGCGAGGTCATCGGTCGCAACAGCCGGCTTGATGAATTGCAGGCGGCCTTGCTGCGCGTCAAGCTGCGCCGTCTTGAAAGCTGGAATGCACGCCGCGCAGAGCTGGCCGCACGCTATGAGCCGGTAGTCCGAGCCGTCGGGCTGCGCCGCCAGGAATTGCCAGAAGGCCATCAATCGGTGCATCACCTGTTCACCGTGCGCACGCCACACCGCGACCATCTGCAGGCCCATCTGCTGGCCGCGGGTGTGCCGTCGATCGTCCATTATCCGATCCCGCCGCACTTGCAGGGGGCTTACCGCGACCTGGGCTTCGCACGCGGCAGTTTCCCGATCACCGAACGCATCCACGATACGATTGTGAGCCTGCCGCTACATCCGACCCTCAGCGATGAACAGCAGGATATCGCCTTGGCGGCGATCGGCGCCTGGCGTCCACCATGCTGACGCGCTTCACTACATTGGCGATCGGCGACAAGTCGATCTATGCCATGCGTACGGCCTATGCGATGTTGTCGGTGTTGGCCAAGCTGCCCCTGGGCAGCCAGGCCGAACTGACCATCGTCACCGATCACCCCAAGCGGTTCGCGTGGTTGGCCGATGCAGTCCGTATCATCGAGGTCGATGCGGCGACGGTGGAAAAGTGGAAGGGTCCGGCGAATTATTTCTTCCGCTGCGAAATCGGCGTGCTGCAGCATCTCGCCAGTCTCGGTGAGGCGAATCTGGTGTATCTCGATTCCGACATCATCATTCGCCGCGAATTGAGCGGCTTCCTGGCGGCACTCGACGGCGGCGCGCGCTTCATGCACATGCGTGAACGCAATATCGACGTCAGCCCACGCAAGGGCGAGCAGGAACTGTGGCGGCAGGTGCGTGGCAAGACCGCAGCTGGTATCACGCTGCAGGCGCCGTGCGTCATGTGGAATGCCGGGGTCATGGCAGTGCCATGGGCGCAACGCGGCTTGATCGATCAGGTCGCCGAACTCACCGATGGCCTGATGGCACAAGGCGTCACCCATTGGCTGGTTGAACAATTGGCCTATGGCCAGGTCTTCCAGCAGACGCCGGGTCTGCAGGCGGCCGAAGCATGGATGGATCATTGGTGGGACAACAAGCCCGGCTATGACGCGGTGATCTGCGAAATGCTGTTGGAAGCGCGCCTGCAAGGGTGGACAGCGCATGAAACCGCGGCGTGGATCCATCAGCATCCCATCACCCTGCCGCTGAGCGTCCGCCGTCGTTGGTATCACCGTTTGCTGCGGGTTGAACCCCGCTATCGAGGGCCCGCTGCATGAAGATCGCGATTTTTGGCACCGGTTACGTTGGCCTGGTCAGCGGCACATGTTTTTCTGAGATGGGCAACACGGTCACCTGCGTCGACGTCGACGCTAGCAAGATCGCTCGTCTCTGCCGCGGCGAAGTTCCCATCTATGAGCCGGGCCTGCACGAACTGCTGGCCGACAACATCCGCCATCAACGGCTGCATTTCACCACCGCCGCCGTCGACGCGCTGCAGCATGCCGAGGCGGTGTTCATCTGCGTCGGTACACCGATGAGCGACGATGGGCGGGCTGACTTGCGCTATGTCGAGTCTGCTGCCCGCGACATCGGTCGGCATCTGACGCAGTACACCGTCATCATCACCAAGAGCACCGTACCGGTAGGCACCGCTGATCAGGTGCGCGGGTGGGTCGCCGATGAACTCGCCAAGCGCAGTGCAGCGATTCCGTTCGACGTCGCCTCCAACCCTGAGTTCCTCAAGGAAGGTTCGGCGGTGGACGACTTCATGCGTCCGGACCGGGTCGTGATCGGCGTCGACAGCGCCAAGGCCGAAGGCATCCTGCGCGACCTGTATGGTGCCTTCATCCGCAACGGGCTGCGTGTCTACACCATGGACATCCGCAGCAGCGAGATGACCAAGTATGCCGCCAATGCCATGCTGGCGACCAAGATTTCGTTCATCAACGAGATGGCCAACATCTGCGAGCGCGTCGGTGCCGATGTGCGTCAGGTACGGCAGGGGGTTGGCGCCGATGCGCGCATCGGCATGCAGTTCCTGCACCCGGGCGTCGGCTACGGCGGCAGCTGCTTTCCCAAGGATGTGCGGGCCCTGGCGCGAACCGCCGAAAGCGGTGGGTATCACGCCGAGCTGCTCGATGTCGTCGATCGCATCAATCAGCGGCAGAAGCTGGTCATTCAACGCAAGCTCGCTGCCTGGTGCGAACTGCGTGGACGTAAGCTGGATTCGCTCACGGTCGCCGTTTGGGGCCTGGCCTTCAAGCCCAACACCGACGACATCCGCGAAGCTCCGGCTCTGGACCTGGTGCGTGATCTGGCGGCAGCGGGTGCTCGCGTGCGCTGCAATGATCCCAAGGCCATCCATGAAACCCAAAAGGCACTCGGCGAGCTGCCCGGCGTCACCTATCATGATGATGAATACGCCGCCACCGAAGGCGCTGATCTGTTGTGCCTGATGACCGAATGGCGGCCATACCGCCGTCCGGATTTTGCACGCCTTGCTCAGCAGTTGCGGGCTAAGGTCATTTTCGATGGCCGTAATCAGTATGATGACCAGCGTGTCGCGCAGTATGGACTGACCGTGTATCCCATCGGCGTGAAGCTGAGCGGCGGCTGAGCATGTTAACAATCACCGCCATCACTGAACGCACCGCCGTCATCGGCGTGATCGGCCTCGGCTATGTCGGCTTGCCGCTGGCATTGACGGCGGCGGAGGCGGGCTTTGCAGTGATTGGTTTTGACACCGATCCGAGCAAGGCGCAGCGCTTGGCGGCGGGCACCTCGTATTTCCGGCATATACCCGATGCGCGCATTGCGGCGGCCACCAGCTTCACCGCCACCACCGATTTTTCCCGCATCAGCGTTTGCGATGCGGTGCTGATCTGTGTGCCGACGCCATTGGATGAGCATCTGCAGCCGGACTTGCGTTTCATCGAACAGACCGCGCGCACCATCGCCCCGTATATGCGGCCGGCGACCTTGGTGGTTTTGGAAAGTACCACCTGGCCGGGGACGACGGTGGAGGTGGTCAAGCCGCTGCTCGAAGCCGGCTCGACCTGCACCGTCGGCAAGGATCTCTACCTCGCCTTCAGTCCAGAGCGTGAAGATCCAGGCAACGGCCAATTCTCGACCCGCACGATCCCCAAGCTGGTCGGTGGCTTCGATGCGGTCAGCCGTGAGTTGGCGGTGACCTTATACCAGGCGATCGTCGATGAGGTGATCCCGGTATCGAGCACCCAGGTCGCCGAGATGGC
>JAYVTR010000325.1:0-6949 GCA_043788625.1 Planctomycetota bacterium | reverse complement strand
CCAATCCGACCCCAGCCCGAGGGCTGTTTTGAAGAGCGCTTTCTGGTCCATGGGGCCGTTTTCCGGCTGGAGGAATCCACTTCAAGTGACGAGGAGCCGCAAATTTTTCTCATTCATTCGTCAGTTTCAATTCTGATTTTTTACGCGCTGCTGGGAGGAACCGAGATTTCTCCCAGCAGCGCGGCTAAACGACTGATTAAAATCGCTCTAGGCATCACCCAAACGGCGGTGAAATTCGTCAGCTAACGATTCGACGTTGGCTGAATTATCATCGTCGTTATGTACATCTGGATGACGCTGGCGTTCTTCTTCTCGAACATCTTCCTGGAGTACCTGTTCATCCAGCCCGAGCGCCTCAGCGGCCTGATTATCACTCAACTCGAGCAGTAATTCATCCGCTGCAGGGATCTGTTCTGGAAGAAGAGGCGCCTCAGGTGGTTCATGAAGTGGAGGCAGCAGTTGCGCAGGTACTGGACGCGCAGCTGAAAGCGGACGTGGACGTGGACGTGGGCGGAGTGGACGCGAAGTCATGATGGCTCCATGGTGAGAGGGCTAAAAAAATAGACTGGCTTACCAACGACATCAGCGCACGGAATCGTACCCGAAATGCCGGCTGGTGGGTGAAAAAACGATCTGCCACAGTTGGTTTTTACGCACGCGAAATGACGCTGCACACGACAATAAATAATAACGCCACAGACGCTGGACACGCTCGTCACGCCGAACCTGCATATCGTCTGAAGCTTGTTCAAGGCGCGCATGCCATGCCATTAAAGTGCGATCGTAATCGACTCCAAAATTGTGCCAATCTTCTAAATTAAATTGTCCCGTGTATGCTGCTGTTAAACCGCTCGCTGAAGGAATGGTAGCATTCGGGAAAATATACCGATCCAACCACGGATCGATGGTGCGTGCGGCCTGTTCGCTGCCAATGGTATGTAGTAAAAAGAGTCCGTCGGCGGTTAAACAGCGCCTGACCACAAAAAAATAATTTCGGTAGTTCTCCGCGCCCACATGCTCGAACATGCCAATCGAAAAGATGCGCTCAAAGCATCCCTGCACAGCTCGATAATCTTGTTCGATGATGGTGACCGGCAAACCCTGGCAGCGCTGACGTGCGACTACGGCCTGCTCATGGGAAATGGTAATGCCCACGACGATCGCACCATACTGCTCAGCGGCATGGCGGGCGGCAGCGCCCCAGCCACAGCCAATGTCCAGGACGCGCATGCCGGGCTGCAGGCCGAGCTTGCGACAGACCAAATCGATCTTCGCTAATTGCGCTTCTTCAAGGGTTGCTTTTTTATGCCAATAGCCACAGCTGTAGACGCGCATTTCTCCGAGCATCGCCTTATACAATGCAGGATGTAGATCATAATGGCGATGGGCGACTTCCAGCGCCCGCGTCGGAGATTGACGATTGTGCCACCGGGCCGCCAGGTCGAACCACCAGGTGGCCGGTGACCAACATCGCTCATCGAGTTTCCCGCGCAGCAAACGCACGAAAAATTGATCGAGCTGCAAACAGTCCCAGGCCCCTTGGACATAGCTTTCTCCCAAGGCCAACGATCCGCCAATTAAAATACGCCGATACAGGCGTGGGTCATGGACGCGGATATCCCAAGGGCGATGACCATTCAGTTCGATATCGACCGTCGCCAGATGATCGGCGATCAGACGCTGCGGCCAATGAGGGGAAATGCTGGCAAGCAGTTCAGTGAGCATCGGATCTCCATGATGAAGCGATCGTTTCGTCTTAGATCGCTAGCATGTTTTATTCCATCGCCGACGGCAGAGCTCGATTGGAAGATAAAAAATATGCAAAATCTCCATAAGAAGAGTAACGTCCTTAGGAGTCGAAAAATATATACGATCATGCACAGGCAGCCGGTCTCACCTTTTCGCTGCAATTCCTGCGTCGTTAAATTCCATAGTCGTGCGAAATACAGGGAAATCGGTAACAGCCTTTGCTTTTTCTCTTGGCATGCTTGATGCACTGCACTGACATGCTCTTAGCCCTACTGCCGGTCTGAAACCATGCGCATCCTCGGCATCGGCGACTGGAATGATTTGGGTGATCTTTACCTGCAACTGCAGCGTGAAGGTCACGAAGTGCGCGTCTTCATCGAAGATCCGGACGCATATGATATTCTCAGCGGCATGCTGACGCGGGTCGACAATTGGCGCCATGAGCTCGAGTGGATTCGCGACGCCGGAACCGATGGCGTCGTGGTATTCGAAACCGCTCATCATGGTCAGATCCAGGACGAACTGCGTGCGGCCGGCTATCAGGTGATCGGCGGCTGCGCATATGGTGATCGCTTGGAGAATAATCGGGGTTTTGCTCAAGAGGAACTACGCGAGGCCGGCATGACCATCCTGCCCTCGTGGACGTTTATCCATGCCGCCGATGCTATCGACTTCATCTCCGCCAATCCGCGCCGCTATGTCGCCAAGTTCAATGATACGCGCGCGGTTACTTGCTCCACTTACGTGGGCCAGGCGGCCGGGGGTGAAGACGTCGCGGCCATGCTTTCGCGCTGCAAAACTACCGGCGACAATCCCATCTTGCTCACCCATCACCGCCGCGGCATCGAGATCGGAATCGGAGGTTATTTCAATGGCCGCCGCTTCTTGGGCCCCATCTGCCTCGATTGGGAACATAAACGTTTTTTCTCAGGCGACCTAGGCGAGATTACCGGCGAGATGGGTACGCTGGTGACCTATCGGGGTTCTGAACATTTATTTGAGTTGACCCTCGCGCGCTTCGCTCCGCGTCTGGCTGCAGCCGGCTATGTCGGATACATCAACCTTAATACCATCATCGATGCGGAGGGCATCTGGCCGCTCGAGTTTACCTCTCGCTTCGGCTATCCCGGCTTTGCCATACTTGATGCTCTGCATCCTGATGGATGGGCTGACATCTTCCGCTGTCTGTTGGATCCCGATGCCCGCGATTTCGCGGTCAGCAAGGAATATGCACTGGGGGTCGTCATCACCGTGCCACCATACCCCTATCCGTATGGTTATGAACACCTGGGCAAGGGCACGCCGATCACCATCCTTGAGCCGCACCTCAATGACCTTGAGCATTTCCATTTCGCGGAAGTGGCCCTGCAGAACGGCACCTTGCGCTGTGCCGGGCAGATCGGGTATCCGATGGTGGTTACTGGAACCGGCATCAATGCCGCCGCCGCCCAAGCCGCCGCCTACGCACGGGCCAAGCGGGTGATCATCCCCAACATGCGCTATCGCAATGATATTGGCGACGCGTTCATCAAACATGAGCGGCAAACACTCATCGATTGGGGCTATCTCACCGCCACAATTTAACTGACCACTCTCAAGTTAACTGACCACTCACAAGCCGAGTGTTTTTCAAGGGAATCCCATCATGCCCATGGTCTGCCGCCGTCGCTATGCACCGTTCAGCCTCATGTTAGTGGTGCTGGTGACCATTGCCACCATCATGCTTTTTTCCGGCTGGTTGATGAGTGCCGCGATCATCGCTGCCATCGCCGTGATGCTCTTTCTGTGCAAGGCCGTGTGGTGGATTTTCAAGCAACCACAAGCACCGCCGTCTGAGGAAATCTGTACTACCCAACGTCATGAATCATGAACAAGTCAGGTGATGCGGGCGTCAGACCACGGGTGGTCGTGGTGGGTTGCGGTTTTGCCGGCCTGCAAGTGGCACGTGGGCTACGCAAGGCCCGCTGCTCGGTGATTGTCGTCGACCGGCGAAATTTTACGCTCTTTCAGCCTCTCTTGTATCAGGTGGCCACCGGCTTGTTGTCGCCAGCCAACATTGCCACCCCCCTGCGGCCCTTATTCTCTAAGCAGCTCAATGCCGTCGTCGTCCTGGGCGAAGCCGCTGGCTTCGATCTGATCGCGAAAAACCTGCTGCTCAGCGATGGTGTCGTCGCCTATGATCATTTGGTCATCGCCTGCGGTGCACGTCACCACTATTTTGGCCATCCTCAATGGGAGGCGCGCGCACCCGGGCTCAAGAGCCTCGAAGACGCAGAAGATATCCGTGGGCGCATCTTTCTGGCCTTGGAACGTGCCGACCGTGAACCTGACTCCGTCGCACGCCAACGCCAATTGTGCTTCGTCATCGTCGGTGGCGGTCCGACCAGTGTCGAACTCGCCGGAGCGGTGGCTGAAATCGCCAGTAGAGTCTCCACTGCTGGCTATCATGAATTGGCGCATGAGCGCGCGCGGATCCTGCTCGTCGAGGCCGATGGCAGCCTCTTGAGTTCTTTTTCCACGGCCTCCTCTCAAGAAGCCCTGCGCGCCTTGCGCCAGCTCGGCATCGACGTGCGGTTATCCACGCGCTTGATCGAGGTTACCGAACAAGGCGTCGTGCTCGAGGCCAACGGTCAACGTGAAGAAATCGCCGCCGCCACTATTCTGTGGGGGGCTGGGGTCAGAGCCACACCGCTCGCTGCCCGGTTAGCCGCCGCTAGCGGCATTTCCCCCGGACCGGGCGGGCGAATACCGATACAAGGAGATTGCAGTCTGGCTGGCCATCCCGAGATATTTGTCCTTGGTGATATGGCGCATGCCCTGCAGCAGGATCGGCCGCTGCCGGGGACTGCCCAGGTCGCCGTGCAGCAGGGAGATTATGTGGCACGGGTACTGACTGCACAGATTGCTGGGCGGCCACCGCCGCCGCCTTTTTCCTATCACCAGCGCGGCAACATGGCGACCATTGGTAAGCGACTGGCCGTCGCTGATATAGGCAGGTGGCACCTGCGTGGACGCAGCGCTTGGCTGACCTGGCTTGGGCTGCATCTGATAAAACTCATCAATTTTGAAAATCGGCTTTTGGTGCTCATCCAATGGGCGTGGGCCTATGTGCATTGGAATCGCAGTGCCAGTCTGGTCACCGGCAACGACCCTGATCGCCAGTCGAAACCTCATGCGGACCACAGCGAAAAAATAAAACCAGGTGGCCTCACCAGTGAGAAACCATGACCGAACCCACCGCTATTCCCGTCACTGATGCGCTGCTGCGCCAGTGGCCGCTGCCACAACTCGATCCCACGGGCGGCAAAGAAATACGTGGTAGCGTGCTAGTCGCCGGTGGTTCGGCGCACATGCCTGGATCCGTCCTGCTGACTGCCGAAGCCGCCTTGCGCATTGGAGCCGGGAGAGTGCGGATCCTCACCGATTCAGCGTTGGTGACGGCGCTAGCGGTATGCTTCCCTGAGGCGTGGGTCAGCCATTTCGACGAGCATTTTAATGCTGCCGAACACACCTGCCAAGCAGTGGTCATCGGCCCCGGTCTGGCCAATCAGTCCCAAGCTCAGACCGTAGTCTCGACGCTGGCCAAACACCCCTGGCAAGCGCCGGTCGTTCTCGATGCTTTCGCCATGTTCGCCGCCGCTTCCTGGCCCGAACGCTCGCCAGAAAATTTTGTTCTCACGCCGCATGCTGGTGAAATGGCGGCTTTGCTTGATTGCAGTAAAAGCGAGGTGCTCGCTCATCCAGCCACTGCGGCGCGACTGCTTGCTGAGAAATACTCAGCAGTGGTCATGCTAAAAGGTGCACGCACCTGGATCACTAGTCCCGAGGGTGGCTTGTGGGTGAGCGACGCGGGTTGTCTCGGCTTAGGTACTGCCGGATCGGGTGATGTGCTGGCGGGCATGGTAGCCGGACTGTTGGCCCAAGGTGCGACGTCATTGCAGGCCGCGGTGTGGGCGACGCATGTGCATGGCCGCTGTGGAGAAGTTCTAGCTCGTCACCAAGGGCACTTGGGCTTCCTGGCGCGCGAGCTCTTGCCGTTGATTCCTCGACTGCGCGTCGGACTGAGCCAATGAAATGATGCGCCTGCCATGGGCAAATCGCAGCGTTCACAGGTTCCGTTGTTGCGTGGTGCAATAAATCGTTGCGTGGCCACGTCGCGCATTTGGCATACGTGATGCATACCGCCGGTGTCCTCGTCGTCACTTTCAACCGAGGTCTGCCATGAACACTTCCGTCTACTGTCTCGCCGAAAGCACCACCCAAGCAGATATGATCGTTAAACAACTGCGCAGCCGAGGCAGTGCGGCAGATGATATTTCAATTTTATTTCCTGACCGCCAGACAACCAAAGATTTCGCTTACGAAAAACACACCAAGGCCCCCGAAGGTACCACCGCTGGGGTCGTCACCGGTGGCTTGCTCGGCGGCGCTCTCGGGTGGCTCGCCGGCATCGGGACGCTGGCAATTCCCGGCGTCGGCCCGTTCATCGCTGCCGGTCCCATCATGGCCGCTTTAAGTGGCGCAGCGCTCGGCGCCACGGTCGGTGGCATCACCGGGGCCCTGATCGGCATGGGGATTCCTGAGTTCGAAGCCAAACGCTACGAAGGGAAAGTCCGTGAAGGTCGGATTCTCATATCGGTGCACGCCGTGAACTCACAGCGTGTCGACGAGATTAAAAAGTCATTCAAAGACGCTAAAGCCCAAGACATCTCAAGTGCTAGTGAAGCGACCGCTCCAACCAATCATTCAACCGAGATCCACACATGAAAACCGTCATCACTCATATCTCCGCCATCAGCGGTGTACTCCTCACCCTTACTGCCTGCGGCGAGACGAATCCTTCTGCGCCCACCTCGCATAATCAGCCCTCGTCAGCAGACCATTCCCAGCCGTATGGCGAGCGAAAAAACACTACTACGACTCCTAATGGCTCAGGTACGCCAAATGGAACTAGCGGTAGCCGCGCACCCGGCAGCGTTCCGGATATGAGCACCGATACCACCGGTACCCCCAATTCCACGACCCGCAGCGGTTCCAATTCAAACACCTGGAATCCTTCCAATTCCCCTAGCCCTACTGGTAGCTCGACAACGCCATCAGGGACCTCGTCGACTGATCCTTCGGGGGGCCATTGAGTGCAGGGTAGTCAGAATAGACAACCCCGTTGTTATCTCCCATCGATAAGACGTAACCTGATTCT
>JAYVTR010000324.1:0-3338 GCA_043788625.1 Planctomycetota bacterium | reverse complement strand
ATGAGCCTGTCGGCCGCCTATGATCAGGTGTATGTTGGCGGTGCCTTTGCCACCATCGCCAGCCAAGCGCACGCCAATTGCGCTCGTCTCACCTACCGTGACGGGCACCCCGATGCATGGACCGCCGATGCCGACGAAAGCGTCACCGCCATCGTCGAGGCTGATGCCGATCGTCTTTATCTCGCTGGCCAATTCACCAGCATCAACGGCAGTGAACGCGCCGGCTTGGCGGTGGTATCAGCGGCTAGCGGTACACTTGCAACCTGGGTTCCGGCAGCCCCCATCAGTGCGGTGCATGGCATGGCTCTTGCCGGGGAGGTCTTGGCCGTAGCCGGCACGGCGATCGATGGTGCCAAACATGATGGACTGGCGGTCGCGACACCGGCCGGGGCCTTGGCACCACGCCAGTTCACCCTCGACGGCTCACACATTCATGTCTTGTGCAGCCTGGTCGCGGGCGGCTACCGCTACCTCGGTGGCGATTTCACCATGATCGACCATCAGCCACGGGTGAATCTGGCGCGCATCAAGGTGGCCACCGGTGAACTCGACACCCAATGGCGTTGCGATGCCAATGGCCCGGTGCGTAGTCTGGCGCTGATGGGCGACACGCTGCTGATCGGCGGCGACTTCACCACTCTCGGCGGCGCCAAGCACCTCCATCTGGCGCGTACCATTCTCGCCACTGGCACGGTCAGCGAGTGGAACCTTGCCAGCGATGGCCCGGTCTACGCCCTGCTGCCAAGCGCCGGCGGCATGGTCATTGGCGGCACTTTCGAACACCTCGACGACGTTGCCCATCGCGGACTCGCCCGTCTCACCGCTGATGGTCACGTCGATAGCAGCTTCAGCGCTGATCTGATTGATGGCAGTGGTCCGGGCGCCGCCTATGCCCTGCTCGCCAACAGCGAGCAGACGGTGGTGGTCGGTGGTCGCTTCACCACGCTCAACAGCACGGCGGCGGCCAATTGTGCGGCTATCATGAGCACCACAGGAGCAGCGACACCGTGGCAAGCGGCAACGGATGGGCCGGTTTTTGCCCTTTCTGCGAGCGCCAAGCGCATCGCCATCGGCGGCGGATTCATGACCCTTGCTGGCCAGCCACGGGCGCGCGTGGGCCTTGTCGATGCCACCACCGGCGCCGTGACGCCATGGCGGGCCGATGCCAATCTGGAAGTCCGCAGCCTGCTCTTTCACGATGCTAGCCTGTGGATCGGCGGCGACTTCACCATGCTCGGTGGCCAACCGGTGCATCACCTGGGGCGCTGCCTGATCAGTGACGGCTCCCGCCTACCCAGCATCGAAGCCGATGATCGGGTTGAATTGATTGCACCATAAAACTACTCGCCTGCGGACGCTGTTTTCTCGGGTAAACTCCCCTATCGTCTCCTTCCCCCTCTTGCGGATCCCACTCATGTTTTTTTCAACTTTGTCTACGTGTGCTCGTAGTGTGTGTGCCCTCAGCGTCGCCTCGGTAGTGGCATGGGGAGCGACCAATGATTTCACCCCCACCGCTGGCGACTGGAACCTCGGCTCTAACTGGTCGCTTAATCATGCACCACTGCTGACTGAAGATGTGACCATAGGTACCGGAAAAACAGTGACCCTGGCGATCACCACCACGCCCATGGCCATTGCTGCGAACTCCATAACCGTCGCCACCGGCGGCGCTCTGAATCTCACCAGTGGCACGACCACCGATGCCGTCGAACTGACCATCGCCACCAATTTGACCGTCAATGGTCAGATGACCGCTGGCGGCGCCCTCAACGGGGTCATGGCACAGATCGTCTTCACCAATGGCGCTCCACAAATCACCGGGACAGGCTCGCTGACATTTGGTAACAGCACATTCTCTACCGGCAGCAATGGTATCATGGTGCAGGATAATGCGGCGTTGACGTTGGGCGGGACCATCACGGTCGCCGGCACCGCCTGGGTCTTAGATCAAGTCACCGCCGCCGATGGCACCACGCTGTCCGCAGTCGTGACCATCGGCAGCGGCGCCACGATGACGATCCCCAGCGGTACGCTCAGCCTCAATGACGGCATCAATCTCACCAATAGCGGCACGCTCAATCTGGGCAGTGGCGCGAATCTCATCTATGATTCGAATACCTATTCGGATTTCACGCAAACCGCGGGCGGCCTTCTCAACTGGACCCTCAACGGCAATTCGCTCAGCGCCTTCCTGTCGCCGTATTCCGTGCACCTGGCTGGCACGTTGGCCCTGACGCGTCCGAGCACTTATTTCCCTTCTGTCGGCGATACCGTCACCCTCTTCAATCTCGTTCAGTCGAATATGATCGGTAATTTCACCACCTTCACCGGCACCACTAATTTCTCCAACGACTTCGTGCTCGCTTCGCGCACCTATAATTTTTCCTTTTTGCGTGACCTGCAAACCATCACCTGGTCGCAGACCATCACTGCCCAGGCGATCAATGGTGCGAACCTCGATCTGATGGCGATGTCGGATGCCAGCAGCAGCACGAGCTATGTCACCTACACTGTGGCCCTGGCCAGTGGTGGAGCATCGACCTCGACGATCATCGCCAGCACAGGACCGAACGTGCGCGCCCAGTTGCACCCCGGATCGGTCGGCGAGAACATTGTCATCACCGCCCATGCCGCCAGCACCGGCAATTATGATAACGCCATGCCGTTGAGTTCGTCGACCATCGCCATCGCCGCTCCGGCCACCGTCGCCATTACCACGCCCGCCGGTGGCTTCACCTATGGCGATGCCCTGGTGGCAACGGCGACACCAAGTGCGGCCATTACCTGGACCACCACCAATACGGCAGTGGTCGCCATCCCCATCAGTGGTGCGACGGCGACCATCATCGGCGTCGGCAGCGCCTCGGTCACCGCCACGTCGGCGGCGACGAGCAGCAATCCAGCGGGTACGGCAACCCTGGCTCTGGGCACCATCAATCCCAAGGCCATCGTCGTCACCGTCGCCAACCAGACGCGGATCGTCGGCGCCGCCAATCCCACCAATTCCTTCACCGTCACCGGCTTGGTCAACGGTGATACCGTCGCCACACTCGGCACCCCGACTTATGCCGGCGTGGGCGCCACCGCCGACGCCACGACGGCGGTAGGCAGCTATGCGCTCACGGTCAGCTTTCCGGCCATCTCCGTTTACAGCATCAGTGCTGGCACCGCCGCCAGCCTAACCATCACCGCTGCGCCGGTGGTGCCTGACAGCTCGCCAGTCAGTAGCGGTGGAGGCTGCGGCGCCGGTGGCGGCATCGCCCTCATCCTCGGAGCACTCACCCTCGCCTATCGCCGCCGCGCCTAAAAACGACGCTAGCGGGGCATCTGCGGCGTTG
>JAYVTR010000323.1:0-8638 GCA_043788625.1 Planctomycetota bacterium | reverse complement strand
CGAACCACGATTCATCTGCACACAATCCAAACGGATCATACCCATTGCCCACAAAATACCCACAATACAGCGAACTCCCATCGACATACCCCATCGGATCACGCGAGATAAACTGCCCGAGGGCCGAATCGAAGTAGCGCGCCCGGAAATACCACAGACCGGTCAGCACATCGACCTTCCGGCCGGTAAATCCGATACGGTTATCATAACTTGATAGCGTCCGTACCGTGGTGCCATCCGGCGCCAGCGCCGTACGCAGACCGTATGAGTCGTACCGATACCGTTCCAATACGGTACCCGTGGCATCCGTGACCGCCGTGACATTCCATCGCCCATCATTGAGATAGCCAATCGTCTCATCGAGCGTGCCATTGTTGGCCGTCGAACGGTAGCGCTTGAGCGGTGCGTCGATAAACCGCAGATCGTAGACGTATTGTTCATACGCCGAAGTCGCACTATTACGCCGGACTTCGAGCTCTTGATAGGACTCATTGTAATAACTGTCGTCGGTTGTCGTGAGGCCCGCTGTGAACGCCGTGCAGATCCGCCGATTGAGGCCGTCATACCGGTATGCTGCAATCTGCACGCCAAGCGTGCCAGGAATGGTAGCATTATCGGCAAAAACCGTCGTCATCCGACCCCAGGCATCATAGACATAATGCTGACGCGTCGTCGGCGCGGTCGGTACAGGGCCTGACTTGAGATCGCCGGCAGCCGTGTACGTCGGTGCTGGCCAAGCCATGCCCGTGCCCGTGATGCTGGCGCCGGCGGCGTTCGCATGATCATTGTCGACATCGATCTCATTGGCCGCATTCGAAACGCGGTTTTGCGTCAAGGCCACCGCGGCTCCAGCATCGCCATCAGCGTCAAACGTGAATTGATTCCAGGTATTGGTTGCCCCGAGCGTCCACTTCTGCTGCCAGGTGGATGCGGCATCGGCGATTTTACCATTCACGACCGTTCCATGATTTACTGTCGCCAAACGATCAAGGCCGTCATAAACATATGCTTCATCCTGTGCCACAGGCAGACCGGTGCTGATCTGCGTTCGACTCAGAGGACGGCTACCCACATCATAGGTATAATCAAAACCCGAGGCGATGGCGGCCCCCTGCGTCCACGCCACTCGTGTCTGGCGACCAAATCGGTCGAGACGGGTATTGAGCCCTCCTGTTCCCAGGTTGAATGTCTGACCATTAGCAACCACACCCAACACGGTGGCGGCACCCAAATAGGTATACTGGGCGTGCTTGACCGTATTGGCTGCATCATCACTGAGGGCATCAGCCCGATTCAGTGCATAGCCAATACTGTCAGCAGCAGGATACTGCTGATACACCACACGATTGGTCGTGGGGTAGGTCGTACTCGCCAAACGTAGATAGGAAGCCGCACCAGTACTCGTGTTGGCATCGTTAGTCTGATATGTATACGCCACCTGCGGTGTCCCATTGATCGCGTCCCCGTTATGGCTTTGCGCCGACGTCAGCACCTGGCCATAGCCGCCATAGGTATATTTCACCTGATCCAAGACTGTGCCGGACGCTGTGGCATTGTAACTTGAGACGGTGCGCAGCCGACTGAGATCGTCATACCCCCGCTCGATGCGCTTCACCGCCGCGTCTACACCAGCGGGAATAGTTACGGCCTGATCCGCCAATGGCCGGCCAGCAGCATCGAACAGATAGCTGTGGATGACACCCCGCTGATCGGTGCGACTGATGACCCGACCAAGCCGGTCATAGGCAACCAATTCCTGATCCGCGCCGGTGACAGTCGTGCCGCTGACGGTCACGCCAAGGGCATCGGGATAAATGGTGCTGGTGATCCAATGGGCATCCACCGTCGAAGCGGAGATGTATTGGGTCGTTTGGCTCACTACAGCAGTGCCGTTGGGCGCCAGCGCTGTGCGCGTCGCCAGGACACCACCTGCGCGGTAGGTGAACTGCGTGGTGCGGTCGAAGGCGTATTCCGCGTTTCCAACCAAGCCATCCGCGTAGTTATCGATCGTCGCCAGAGTGCGACCGGCAAGATCGACCTGGGTTTCACTGACCCGAGTCAACGCATCCGTGATGCGCATGCGGGTCGCAACCACACCGCTGCCGGCAAGGTCATACGCCATCGCTATGACCTGCATATCCGGGTTGGTTGCCGAAGCCGCTGGCGGCGCATTCACCGCGACGGTGGGGATGCCGTTGGTCGCGATCAACGCGTTGCTGGTGTTGTACACATACCGTGTCGTACCGTTGTCCTGCCCATAATTCACACTCGCAATTGGTCGATTGGCGCGGTCGTACCAAGAAACCTGGATCTGCCGAAAGGCATTCGCGGGGGTAAGTGCCCCCAGCGACGTTGTATCATTGTCTTTGCGTTTGAAGTTCGCAGTCATTACCGGCCGACTGGCTAAATCGTAATACCGTTTTGTTGTCTCAATCACGGCATCATTACTGCTGCTCAACGCATCGACATAAGTCACCTCGCTCGCATCTGTTGCGAGATTGACGTTCGTGGCTCGCCCGGCGCCGTCGTAAGTCGTCTTCGTCAGCAAACCACTTGGTGAACGGACTTTGACCGGCAACCCACGCGCATTGTACCATGACATCGTAGACATCATGGTGCCGCTAGCACCGGTGACAGGATCCACTTCGCTGGTAGTGGATTGATAGACCTGTCCGCGCTCATCAAAAGCAGCCAGACTTCGGCCACGCAAATTAGCAGCAGCTACACTGCCATCGATTCCGCCATTGGCATAGGTCTCCGACATGGTTACCCGACCGAGATGGTCATAGGTGCGCATGGTCAACACGGCATCTGGGGCACGTGTGGTGACGACGCGATCACGGAAGTCGTAGGTTACGTAAGTTGAATAAATGGTCGATGTAGCTGCATAGATGTCTGACTGCGTGATCACACCATTACCGATACCACTATTGTCATAAATCAGCCCCGACCGCTGCACCATGGCCATATGGTTGGTCGACGTCCATCCGCTATCGGCGCTGCCGATGCCGCTCCAAGTACTCTCCGGACGTGACATCGCGTCGTAAATCGTCCGCGTGATCGTGCCCGTGGCATCCACCAGGCGTTCGGCGCGACCGCGACTATCGTAATTTATGATAGAACGTTCAAAAGTCGTACCAATGACGCCCACTTCCATACTGGTAGTGTTGTAAGCATAGCCATTCAGACTCAGATACCGGTCATGAAATTGTACGCGGAAGTTATCATCGAGTATTTCACGCTCCATGGATTGCACATCGGTATTCAAAACTACCTCTGTGCCATTCGGAACACCGCCTGTGAGTGCGGGCAACGTACGCGTGGTGAGCCGTTCGCGGTAGTTATTCGCGCGATCTTCACGCACGACTTCCGTCGGCGCCGTACCTTGGGTGCCGGTCCAACCACGATAGGTACGTACTTCGAATTGCGCATCGCGGTACGCCATGCGCGTCACCTGACCCGCCGGGTCGATGATCGATAACGGACGGCCCAGGCCGTCTACCGTCAATACTGTCTTCAAATGGGGTGTGCCCGTCGACGACCAGCCGCTCGGCAGATTCGCGAAGTCGGCCGTCTTTGTAGTATCAACCGCCATGATCGTGGTGATGGGACTGCCCGTGGCTTGATCATAAGCGATATAGGTGAGATAGCCGTCTTGATCGCGCGTCCACTGCGGACGACCGAAGCCGTCAAAAGCCACTCTGGTGGTGGTTGCCACATTAGATCCATTTTGCGCAGTCGTCACCACGGGCGCCGTGGTAATAACTGTTGCCACGCGGTTGGTCGTACCGCGCCAGGTATATGCCATTACATTCGTCATCGCACCAGTTTGATCGCCATTACGATACACCGTCGTATTGGCAGGAATGGCGATTTTTGCGGCCGGCATCAGCAAAGGGGTCACCGTGACATTCGCCACGCCAACGATGCCGCTGATCGTCGCCGTCACCGTATAAGTTGCCGGTGTGGTGACGGGCGTGTAGATGCCCGCGCTGGTGATGGCACCACCGGTGGTGCTCCAGGTCGGAGCGGGCTGACCGGTGATTGCCTGCCCGAACTGGTCCTTGGTACTGGTGGTAAAAGCCTGCGTGGTCAGCACGGTAACATTCACCGGGGTCGGACTCACCGCGACACCGGCAAAGGTCTGGTTGACTGTCACTGAGATCGCGCTGGTCACCTGCGCACCCTGGGCGTCGGTGATCGTCACCTGGAGGGTATAGCTGCCGGCCTTGCTGAAGGTTGCCAGGGTGGACTTTGCCGCATTGAGGCCGTTCACACTGAAGGTAACCGCCGCCGGCGGCGTACCGATGGTGGTCCACGCATAACTGAGATTTGCTGCGAGGTCGTCATCAGCACCAAGCACCGACAAGGTCGTCGTGGTACCGGTTACGACTGCTGGCAAAGCCGCTGCAATGGTGCCCACAGTCGGCGTGGCATTCACGCGCACCGGCGCGCTACCAAACTTACCGCCTGCAGTCGCGGTTATCGTGTAGGTGCCAGGAGTCGGGCCGGCAGTGAAAACGGCTGCGGTTGTGATCGTTCCACCGCCGCTCACACTCCACACAAACGTCGGCTGTGCCATCATAGCGGCACCGAACTGATCGCTCGCCGAGGCGGTGAAAGTCGCAAATCCACCTGGCACTACAGCCGACGAAACCGGGCTCACCGCTACAGTGGCGGCAATCTGAGTGACAATCACGATCACATCACTGTTGATCGATCCCCCCTGCGCATCCGTGATCGTTGCTCGCAATGTGTAGCTACCGAGCTGGGTAAATGTCACCGTAGCTATCTTTGCAGCATTGGTGCCCGTGGCACTGAAGGAGACGGCTGCCGGTGACGTGCCAAAGGTTGACCAGGCATACATCAAAGCGGGTTCGCCAGCATCGTCGGCGCCCAGCACCGACAAATTTGCCGTTGTGCCCGCAGCACTCACCACCCCGGCGGCGGCAGTGACCACGGTCGGGATAGCATTTATGCGTACCGACGCGGTACCCGAGTTGCCGCCACCGGTCGCGGTTATGGAATAAGTGCCCGTAGTCGTACCAGCAGTGAACACGCCTGCCGTCGTGATGGTTCCGCCGCCGCTCACGCTCCAGTTGACGCTTGGCTGCGATACCTGCACGGTATCGAACTGATCCTTTACCAAGGCAGAAAACGTCATCGTGCCGCCGGGGGCCACTGCCGTCGTGACGGGGCTGACTACCAGCCTCGATACCAGCGTCACCGTCACAGACACATCACTGGTAACTATCGCACCCTGAGCGTCGGTGATGGTCGACCGCAGCGTATAGCTGCCAGGATTCGTGAAGGTGGCCGTGACATTCTTTGCCGCATTCGTGCCGGTGGCATTGAAAACGACCGCCGCCGGCGGGGTATTGATGGTCGACCACGCATAGATCAGCGCGGGCTCACCTGCATCATCGGCGCCCGTCACCTTCATCGCGGCCGTCGTGCCGGCACCACTCACCACTCCGGTGGCAGCAGTGGCCACAGTCGGGGGAGCGTTCACGCGTACCAATGCGGCACCAGATTTGCCGCCATTGGTTGCGGTTACCGTAAAAGTCCCTGGAGACACATAAGCAGTAAACACGCCTGACAAACTGATGGTCCCGCCGCCGCTCACGCTCCACGTGATTGGTAGAACCACGGTACCAAATTGATCCTTTGCCACAGCAGTAAACGTCGTCGTGCCGTTGGGAACCACCGCTGTCGTGGCAGGACTCACCATTACCGTGGTGGTTACTTGCTCAACCACCAGAGGCACATCACTGGTAACCGTCGCACCTTGGGCATCGGTGATGGTGGCTCGCAGGGTATAGCTGCCGGGCTTCGTGAACGTCGCCGTAACATTTTTTGCCGAATTGGTGCCTGTCTCAGTGAAGGCGACGGCAGCCGGGGGCGTTCCTGTGGTCGACCAGGCATAGGTCAAAGCGGATTCATTCACATCATCGGCACCCAGCACCGACAAATTTGCCGATGTGCCCGCACTACTCACCACCCCGGCGGCTACCGTGGCTACGATCGGGGTAGCGTTTACGCGTACCGACGCGGTGCCCGTTTTGCCGGCTCCGGTCGCGGTTACGGTATAAGTGTCTATGATCGTACCGGCAGTAAACACGCCTGCCGAGGTGATGAGCCCGCCGGTCACACTCCATGTGAGGGGCAGCATAGCACCGAATTGATCTTTTGCCGAGGAGGTAAACGTCGTCGTACCATTGGGAACCACTACCGTCGAGGGGGGACTCACCGTTACCGCGGCGGTAATCGCGGTGACGGTCACAGGTACATCACTGGTAACCATCGCACCCTGAGCATCGGTGATCGTCGATCGCAGCGTATAGCTGCCGACCTTCGTGAAGGTTGCTGTGACATTCTTTGCCGCATTGATGCCCGTTGCGCTGAAAGCGACGGCAGCAGGAGGCGTTCCCGTAGTCGACCAAGTATAGGTCAAACCAGATTCGGCCACATCATCGGTACCCAGTACCGACAAACTTGCCGTCGTGCCCGTACCACTTACCACCCCGGTGGCTTCAGTGGCCACGATGGGGGTAGCGTTTACGCGTAACGACGAGGTGCCAGAGACGTTGCCACTGCCAGCTACGATGGTATAGGTTCCTGGGAGAAGGCCGTTATTGGTAGGCAAAACGCCTGCGTTAAAAACTACCCATGAGGCGCCGCTAACGCCCCATACGACGGTTGGCTGTGGTGTCATCACCGCACCGAATTGATCCTTTACCAAGGCGGCAAACGTCGTCGTGCCATTGGGAACCACCGTCGCTGTGGTGGGGCTCACCGTTATCGTGGTGGATACCGGAGTGACCGTCGCAAAACTATCGACCGTCACCGTCGCACCCTGGACATCAGTGATCGTCGCCCGCAGTGGGTAATCGCCAAGTTTTGTAAAGGTTGCGGTGACATTCTTTGCCGCATTGGTGCCTGTCGCGCTGAAGGCGACGGCGGCCGGGGGTGTGCCGGTGGTTGACCATACATATGTCAGAGCTGATTCGCCAGCGTCATCGGCACCCAGCACTGACAACGTTGCCGTCGTTCCCGAGCCGCTCATCGTCGTGGAGATTGTCACCACGGTCGGTGGCGAGTTCACCGGAACCACATTAACCGTGACCGGCATACTCGCAGTTTTTCCACCACCGGACACCGTGACAGTATAGGTACCAGGATTGTTTGTTGCCGTAAATATACCGCTCTGTGAGATAGTTCCGCCGCCATTGACCGACCACGTCCAAGTCGGCTGAGAAGCAATCGCCACATTGGCGGTATCGACGGCGGACGCCGTATAAGCAATCTGGGCACCTGGATTCACCTGAGCGGACGCGGCACTGAGAGCAATATGATGAAAGACACCTGGAGCCGATTTGGTGACCGTTAAAGATGTCTGTACCGACTTGCCATACTGGTCGGCAATAGTCACCTTGAAAATGAACTGAGTGATTGATGACAAGGGCGGAAATGTCAGATCGACAAGAATTGTCTTAGCCGCATTCGTGCCATTCGAGAAAATACCTGGAATTTGCGATAATGACATCGGAGGACTTACACCATCGCTGCAGTCCCATGTATAAGTCAGATTTGATTCACCGCCGTCATCAGATCCTAACACTGACAACTGTACCGTTGATCCGGTAACCGGATTTGGATTTGCGAGGATTCCGGACACCACCAATGGTGCGGCATTGTTGACCGCAAAGGAAGCAGTACCTGAAATTGCTCCTGAAGTCCCCGTCACCAAATAGCTGCCTGTGGCTGAATTTGCGGTCAACAAGCCATTCGCCGAAATGACGCCCCCGCCATTTACCGACCAACTGGGGGCTGGTGAAACAGCTACCGTCCGACCGAACTGATTCACTCCTGAGGCGGAAAATTGCTGCGTTCCATTTGCTGTGACAGACACCACCGATGGGGATACCGTTATTGAATTTACGACACTGACTACATTGAAAGACGCATTGACGGATGTCGATCCGCCGGCATTTGTCGCCGTCACACGGAATACGTTGGAACCTATTGCATTAAAGGTCACCACAGAGTTTCCGGTCACGGAATTGACCACTGCACTTCCCACCGGGCCTGGAGGGGCCGGAGGAGGAGGTAGCACCGGGCTCCAATTATAGGAAATAGCACTCCCTTGAGGACTCGTTGCCTGAATGGTTGTTGTGTAGGTCGTCGCTGCAATTGGACCAAAGGTATAAGAGCCCAAAGAAAAAACGGGCGGTGATTCGACTGCTGTTGCGCAGCCGAGGATCATGCCGAGCAACATGACTACATACCAACGCTGGCTTGGATTCATTGATATCGCTCGCAGCCAAGGCCCGAAGCTTTTTGTTAAATGCTGCATCATTTCCATTGCCATCGATTCGATTGTAACGCTGCTCACGATCAATTTCCCGTATGCTGCAGATAAGCGTGTGCGGTCACAACTTGGGGTGGACCAGACTCACCCTGCTGGATCCGCCGCTCAGTGCAGAATCCGCCAATCGTCCCCACGGTCGCAAATATCGAGGTCTCGATCAGACCGGCTGTGTCGCTGACATTCGGCGCATTGGCCGTGACCGCCCCGGTGACACCCAGATCGTCAGCGGCTTCGTTGACGGCCGTCACTGCACTCGGCGTCGCATGC
>JAYVTR010000322.1:0-5392 GCA_043788625.1 Planctomycetota bacterium | reverse complement strand
CCGTTATCGATTATGCCGCTCAGTTCTAGAGCGCGGGCGAAAGTGCTAATCCAGGACTCAACCCACCTCCCCTGATCGAGGTGGCGCAACAGGTCGGCCTGGTCGGAGATATAAATTGGGATCGCCGTTGGGAACAGCTCAGTTCACCAAGCACGAGGATAAGATTTTGGAGGAATTGAGCATTGAATGTAATCTGGTCGTGGTGGCATTGCAGCAAGCTTTTCGATGCACTGAGCGATTTCATCAAAGCCTATGGCCAGCACTACCAGCGAGGCTATCACCTCGCCATCAATTGGGTAATTTCTTCAACACTACCTCTTGCACGCTGAGTGCGGCCCTAATTCACGGCACGAGCCGATCGCACATCTTCCAAGAATGGGGCATGATGAAATTGGTCAAATACCCGGTCGACGTGTTCCCCTTCGTTGCTTGTGAGCAGGAGACCCGTTTCGAGATGCTGCGGACCGGCAGCGCAGTCTTCTTGAAAGTCGTTGCTGAGAATTCCGATGTAGCGCAGTTCTGGGAAGACCTGTCAGTACCGAACTTCCAATTCAATGCCGAAGAACCCGACAATTTTCTCGCGGAGCATCTGCATGAGGCACTGCAGGGTGGGCAATGGGAATCGATCCGCATCAACCTGCCGGATTACGTGGCGCCGTGGCGGCGGACGAAACTGCGATTCAAGTCCGCGCCCAAGGCGGCGACCGTGACCGGTGAAGCTTTCGTTGACCCTGAAAAGCCCTCCCCAATTATGCCTGCCTCGGCGTGAACATCCATCGCACCGCCTGAAAGACGAATCTGAGCTCTGATCGCATCCTGCGACAAGCGCCAAAGAAAGCGGAGCAGCTTTCTGAGGTTTTAGCCCACGGTGGCGAGAATTACATTCATCTCATCACCCAGAACACCGTGCAGGAAATTGCACGACAAACGATGTTCGGCTTTCAGATGGCCAATGACCGCTTCAACCCGCGCCAGTTGACGCAGGAATCGCCGCACACGGCGATGTGCGCGACTGCCCTTCTCAACCCGGCGTAGATTGACGGGGATGATGACTTCGGTGCCGTATTCTGCCAAGACAGCGACTTCTTCCGTGCCGCGATAACCATGATCGCCGATCATAACCGTCGGCGTCATACCCGTGAAATCAGCGATCTGATCACGTACCTGCGTGGTGACATGGCCATCGTACACATTCTGCTGATGGTTCATGCCGCCACGATCACGCCGCTATGCGAATCGATGGCGATCGTGACCTTGGTGCCGAATTCGTATTTCGCCCGATCCTTGCCTTTGCCGATGCAATACGTCTGCGGCTCATACAGCGAATAGGTGTGCTCAGGGCCACCACCTCCCTGGGTGAAAATCTGCTGCATGGTGGCAAAAAGCTGCGCATGTTCCGCCAGTTCATCCGCTGATAATTTTCGCTTTACGTCGCGCAGGAGTGCGCCCGCAATGGTGCGCAGGCGACGCTCGGCTCGCCGTGCCTGACGCTTGGCGCGGGGAAAGTTCGAGGTCCGCAACTGCATCACCTGCTTGCGGATGGTACGTCGATAACTCCGTCGCAGCACATCGCCGTACTGCCAGCCAAAGCCAACAAACTTTCAGCGATGCGACGATAAAGTTTGTGATCCCGTGGGGTGGTGACGTTCTTCTCTTGGACAGTGGAATCGATGATCATGGTTGCCGCCTGCACCGTGCCCGCCTGCTGATGACAGGCGATGGTCCAGGCGAGCAGCTTCTCGGCACAGGCAAGCCCGATGTGTTGGCGGAATTTGATCAGCTCCGTCGGATCCCAAGGGATTTTCCACTGAAAGGACGTCATGCCGCTGAGGTGTTGCCAATATAGATTCTGCAGCCATTGCTTTACGGCGACTTCGTCGCCGACATCGAACATGTGCTGCAAGATCAGCAAGGATACCATGACCCGCAGCGGAATAGACGGGCGATCACTCTCAGCTCAGCGTAGAGACCGGCGAACTCCGCCTCCAATCTATCCCACGGCAATTACTTCGCCAATTGCACCAGCTGATGGTCTGGATTGAGCATCAATTCCAGGGGCGGGCTCCACATGACCTGTTGCGCCTCGTTAGGAAGCTTACCCAGCATAAGGACCTCATGCAGTTGACCGGGTTTACAGCATTCAGTCTGTTTTCTGGTTAACTGGATGGAGTCGTATCATTCGTAAATCACTGAAATTTCCAGTGGTTGATTGCTTTTTTAGAGGCACGCGGGCTACGGCAAGCCGTCTGACATCTATTGCGATTTCTACAATCATTGACGACCACATCAAAGGATCGGGAATCTTTTTGTTGACCTCACCCGCGATTGGCACACATCGGAATTGATATCAAAGGAGCCACCACATTGGGCAGCGTTTCTATTTTTTATCACCTGCACTGCCCCCGGCGCTTGTTAATGGGTGGAGTGGAGCCGATACGGCGCATTTCCGTCTTCACTAACGGATCGACAGCGGTAGCCGGTGCGTTCTGTCCCGGCAGCGGCGTCAGGGAGCGGATTTAATTATTATATCACTATGTTTATTACCATCGTAGACATATAGATTGAAACGGCTTGACGTCACCCGCGTGATCTCCCTCAACCACTTGCGAGGGAATCACACTCGTCTGACGGCTTCGGTAGATACTCGATATATGATAAATTAGGCATAGTAGTTCTACGCCAATACAACAAACATTATAATTATCATATTATGTTCTATAGTAATAGAACTGCGCCCTCCCGCACAAGTGGAAAATCCGTGGATGTCTGTGGATTATTTTTTCATCCCTTTTCCCAAACGCCTGTTGCGTACGTAATCCCGGCTGACAATCAGTCTTCAAATGCACCCTATAATCATTCGCCTCAGTTGGCCCTGTCGATTTCTATTAGGCGTCGTTCTGTTTACCGGAATAGGCGCTCTCTTAGGGGCAGATATGTCTCGTCAGGGACTCACTCTGCCACCGCAGATTGAAATGGCGCAACTCGTCGGCCGGATCGGCGCAATGGTCGGGGTCTCAATCCACTATAATCCCCAAAGGTTCACCGGAACCGTCTGTCTCGAAGTATGCCGAAACCTTTTCCGCCAGAGACCTGGTCGATGCTTAACCAGGTCCTCTTACCACATGGATTCACGATGGTGGTCGCCGGTCAGCATTGGACGCCGAACTCGTGGGCTAGTGGTCGAACGAAAAAACCCATCGGAATCAGGCAATGACTGAAACCCTGCATGTCGATGGTGAACGTGCCTGGTGGGGTCTTTTCGAGACCGAGGTCAATCATGGCCCCGAACAATGGGCCTATCGTTTCGAGCAGGTCCTGCCCTTCCCGGTCGAAGACCTGGCCTGTGCTTACACGCGTCTTGCCGATGGCCGCATACTCGCCGTCGGGGTTTCAGACGCTGCCGTGCAAAGCCGTTTATCCGACCCGCAATCGCTCACTGCCTGGACGCTTTCGCCGAACCGAATCCCACAGTTCCTCATCGCCCAGAACGTTCCCCCTACCTCCACCGCCACGCTCAACCTGTTCTCTGGAGGATATATTTCTCGTCCTCTACGCCGCCTACGGGGCAGGCTCATCGGCTGTTGGCTGGCCGGCTGCGCCATGGCTGGCATTCTGCTTCTCGTCGGAGGACAGCTGCGGATCGCCGCCATCGACCGCGTGCGCGCTTCCGTGGATGACGAGCGCCGGCAGATCGCCGAAAGGGCCGCGCCTGCCGCCGTCAGCGGCCAGCAATTGCCGCCCGAGGCACGCCTGCAACAGGCCCTGCGGCAAAGTCAGGGCCGTGGCGGTGAAACACAGGTCATCACCGATCAAATGATCCTGCTCGACCACCTATGGGCCGTGTGGCCGGCACAACCGCTGGTACGCCTGCGTGACGTCTCAGCCGGTCCGCGCCAGATTGCAGTAAAGATAAGCCTGCCCGCGAATACCGAATTGTCGGCACTCATGACGCCCTTGTCGACAATTCCCGGCATGTCCGGCGAACAGCCCTGGCGGCTTAATCCACCCGATCTGCCCGCACTTACCGGCGCAGAGGCGACGCTCGTCCTCACCTGGCAACCTCCGCCGACCGGGAGAACGCGATGAACCGCCAACTCTGGCTCATAGCCATGGCCGGCCTCTGCTTCTCTCTCGCCAGCTGGGCGGTGACGAGCGCACGCATTGCGCAACGTGAGAGCGATCTGTCAGAAGCCCTCAAGGCGTGCACGGAAACGGAACGACTCGCCCGCTTAGTCGGCAAGGGAGCCCCGACAACGGCAAACGAAACCGATCTTATACCTTTGATCCATGCGGCACTATCGGCGGCAGGGGCAGCGTCATCGTCCTTGACGTCGCTCCGCAACCGCGGTTCAGGTGGGGCACGCAAGGTCGAAGTGCGCCTCTCCGGCCTTACCGCCGGCAGCATCGTCAAGTGGTATGAGGCATTCCGTGCGCATGGTCATCCATGGAAAGCCGAAGAAGTCACGCTCACTCCACAAACCGTCTCGACACCCACGTTTCCTGCCAATGCCAATCTTGACGCCACCATTCTCCTCGCCATCTCGCGGTAGGAATACCATGAACGCACGACTCTGGATGCTTTTCGTCTTCATGCTCGGCATGACGCTCATGAGCGGTTGTGAGAGCCGCACGGAAGATCCTACGAAAAAGGAAAAGTCCGCTGTCCTACGCGATACGACGGCGAGTGCCGATTCCTTCACACAGGCGAAGCCCTACCTGACCTCGGATCCGCAAAAGGCCGAAATCTATCTGCGCGAAGCGATCGATGAAGACCTCTATAATGGCCAGGCTCACAATAATCTCGGGGTTCTGCTGCTGGCCAAAGGCGACCTGTACGAAGCAGCCCGCGAATTCGAATGGGCACGGAAACTTCTTCCCGGTCATCCTGATCCGCGCGTGAATCTGGCAATCGCGTTCGAAGCCGCCCTCAAGCACAGCGATGCGATCGAAGCCGCACAGTCCGCCATCGAAGTGCAACCAGGACATTTGCCTGCGATACAAACGCTTGCCTTCATCCAAATCACTTCCAATCAGACCAATGACAAAACCTTGGAACTGCTGGCCAGCATTATTGAACGCAGCCAGGAGCCTGAGTGGAAAGACTGGGCTTTCACCTCGAAGGCACAGCTTGAGGGGCGGCAACTTTCCAAATGAACCGCGGTTGATCATTCCATGGCAGCGCGAGCAGCCTGCTCCAGTTATCATTCATCCAATTCGGTATTGCCGCTAAGTATCCGTCCTACACCCACCCCTATCGACCTATGTGAGTTTACGATGATACCCGGATGCGCTGTGGATTCATCGAACTCATCCTACGTCCGCCTGCCCGTCGTGGTCGTCGTCGGCGACAGCATCTCACCATCACCACGCGCAGTGGATTGCGCTGCACGTT
>JAYVTR010000321.1:0-7495 GCA_043788625.1 Planctomycetota bacterium | reverse complement strand
GGTCGCGGATCTCGACCTGCGCATCACCCCGCGTCTGGCCAATCAGGAATTGAACCTCAGCGTGCGTTATTGGGAGGGGGCGGTGGCGGTTACAGGGACCGTCGCGGGGGTTGGCTACGTCGAGTTGGCGGGTTACGGCACGGAACAGGACGGCAGCCCCGCCAGCAAGTAGTTGACGATGCGTGCTCAGCGCCACCGTCAGGCGCTCACGAAGGAGTTCCCATGTCTGTTCCAGGTGCTGTCATCATCGGTCAGTCCGGTGGCCCAACCGCGGTCATCAACCAAACCCTTATCGGTGTCGTACAGGCGTGCCTGGCGCAACCTTTGGTATTCACCAAGGTGCTCGGGGCGGTGCACGGCATCCAGGGTATCATGGATGGAAATTTCCTCGATTTCGCCAAGGAAAGCCAAGCCAATCTCGAGCTGGTGGCGGGCACGCCGTCGGCAGCGTTGAAGTCGGTGCGGCACAAGGCCACGGCCGAAGACGGCAAGCGTATTTTCGTCCGCTTCAAAGAACTGGGCGTGCGTTATTTTTTCTACATCGGTGGCAACGACACCGCTGAAACCACCAATATCATCAATGAATTGGCGATTGCGGAAAAATACGACCTGACCTGCTTCCACTGTCCCAAGACCATCGACAATGATCTGCGCGTCACCGATCACTGCCCCGGTTTCGGCTCGGCGGCGAAGTTCGTGACCCAGGCTTTCATGGGCGATAATCTGGATAACCGCTCTTTAGCGGGGATCAAAATCAACATCGTCATGGGTCGTAATGCCGGCTGGTTGACGGCGGCTTCAGTGCTCGCGCGGCAGTTCCCCGGCGATGGTCCGCATCTCATCTACTGCCCGGAAGTCGACTTCTCGTTGAGCGCGTTCTGTGCCGATGTCGAAGCCATCTATCGCAAGCTGGGGCGCTGTGTGGTGGCCATTTCCGAGGGCATCCACGGCCCGGGCGGCGCCGATGTCATGGACTACAGCGCCACCGGCAAGGAGCGCGAAGTCGATAGCCATGGCAATGCCCAGCTGTCGGGCTCAGGGGCTTTGGGCGATTTCCTGGCTGACGTGCTCAAAAAGCACCTGGCCACGGCGTGGGCAGGCAAGAAGCACCGTGTACGTGCCGATACCTTCGGATATCTGCAGCGTTGTTTCCCTGGCGTGGTCAGCGAGTCCGATGCTGCTGAAGCCCGTCTGGCGGGCACCGCTGCGGTTGCGGCGGCGGTCTCCGGCACGCGCTCGGGATCGATCGCCTTCCGTCGGCTGCCGGGAGCGAACTATGCCATCGAGACGTTCGTTACTCCTTTGCCGACAGTAGCCAAGGACACGCGTCCGATGCCCCGTGAGTATCTCAATGCAGCCGGCAACGATGTCGTCACTGATGAGCTGGTGCCGTACCTCACGCCATTGGTCGGCACGCTGCCGCCAATCGGCCAATTGGGGCAGTGAGAGCCGGGGCGGTTGTGCAAGGGGCTTACAACG
Organism: Planctomycetota bacterium; assembly: GCA_043788625.1. Lineage (GTDB taxonomy): Bacteria > Planctomycetota > UBA11346 > UBA11346 > UBA11346 > CAIUVD01. Next base: position 6,016 of record JAYVTR010000321.1, on the reverse strand, counting down.
TTCCAGCACAACCGCCACCTGCCTGGATTAGAGAAATCTCGTTAACCTGTTGACACCCAGGGGGTCGTTTCTATCTTCCCCGTCCCTTCCGAAACCGGTAGGGGGGTTGTCGTGTCCAGCTGTGCCACCTTAGCTCAGTTGGTAGAGCTACGGTTTTGTAAACCGTAGGTCGCCGGTTCGACTCCGGCAGGTGGCTCCAAATGGCACCTGGTGGTTCTTGGTTAGTCAGGTTCGTGGTTAGCTAGATAGTCCGCTCTTTAGACAATTGAGATCGTCGCGCACGGGCGCATGAGTCGGGTGACTTGGGCAGATACCGAAGTGGCCAAACGGGACAGACTGTAAATCTGTTGTCTTTACGACTTCGAAGGTTCGAGTCCTTCTCTGCCCACCATACTCCGACCTGAAGGCATGTCTTACCATGTGCCGTCAGAAATGAGCCCTGTGCCGTAGTCGTGCAAACGCCTTAAAACGCGGGTGTAGCTCAACGGTAGAGCAGCAGCCTTCCAAGCTGAATGCGAGGGTTCGATTCCCTTCACCCGCTCCATGCGACGATCGTTTTTATTCTTCATCATCCCTCCCTGGAACGGGCGGTTCGATGCTGCCTTAGCTCAGCTGGTAGAGCGCGTCCTTGGTAAGGACGAGGTCTTGGGTTCAAATCCCAAAGGTAGCTCCAATCTCCTCCCGCACCCAGTCTAACCGGTACCACCTCGGTGGTGCCTTCCGCTCGGAGCCTCAACATGGCCAAAGAGAAATTTGTTCGTAACAAGCCGCACGTAAACGTCGGCACCATCGGTCATATCGACCATGGCAAGTCCACCCTTACGGCAGCACTGGTCAACGTGTCAGCTCTGCGCGGCCTCGCTGAGATGCGCAGCTACGCCGAGATCACGAAGGGCGGCACCGTCCGTGACGCGAACAAGACCGTCACCATCGCTGCCTCGCACGTCGAGTACGCCAGCGACGGCCGTCACTACGCGCACGTTGACTGCCCAGGACACGCCGACTTCGTCAAGAACATGATCACCGGCGCCGCGCAGATGGACGGCGCGATCCTGGTCGTGTCCGCTGGCGACGGCCCGATGCCTCAGACCAAGGAGCACGTTCTCCTTGCTCGTCAGGTCGGCGTCGAACACATCGTTGTCTTCCTGAACAAGGTCGACCTCGTTGACGATCCGGATCTCCTCGGCCTGGTCGAAGAAGAAATTCGCGACCTGCTCAAGAAGTACGGCTTCCCAGGCGACAAGACGCCCGTGATCCACGGCCGCGCTGACCTTGCCAAGGATGCCAAGAGCAAGGACGATCCGGCTTGCAAGTGCATCAATGACCTGCTCGACGCGATCGACACCTTCATTCCGGTTCCAGTCCGTGAAGCCGACAAGCCATTCCTCCTGCCGGTCGAAGACGTGTTCTCGATCTCGGGTCGTGGCACCGTCGCTACGGGTCGTGTCGAACGCGGCACCGCCAAGATCGGCGATCCAGTCGAAATCATCGGCCTGCGCGAAGAAGCGATGACCTCGGTCGTCACCGGTATCGAGATGTTCCGCAAGGAAATGACCGAGACCGTCGCTGGTGACAACTGTGGTCTGCTCCTGCGCGGCATCGACAAAGAGTCGATCGAGCGCGGCATGGTGATCGTGAAGCCGAAGTCGGTCAGCACGCACATCAAGTTCGAGTGCGAAGTGTACATCTTGAAGGCGGACGAAGGCGGTCGCAAGACTCCTTTCGTCAAGGGCTACCGCCCGCAGTTCTACTTCCGTACCACGGACGTGACCGGTTCGGTCGAACTGCCAGCCGACAAGGAAGTCGTCATGCCGGGCGACAATGTCCGCCTGACCGTCACCTTGATCTGCAAGATCGCCATGGAAGAGAAGCTGCGCTTCGCTATCCGTGAGGGTGGCCATACGGTTGGTTCCGGCGTCGTTACCAAGATCCTCCAGTGATCTAAACGGAGGAACCGGCCCTGGGTAAACCCGGGCCGGTTTTTCCGTCTCTGGAAATTCGGGCGCAATTTACGCCGGTTTAGGTTTTAGTTCAGTTCACAGTTTAGTTCAACAGTAGCTCACAGCTTCAACTGTTTGTAAAAGGAATGCCCCATGGCCAAGGATAAACGCGAATACGTGATGATGGTCTGCTCGGAGTCGGGCGACATCAACTATTTCACCAGCCGTGCGAAGACCTCGCCCAAGCTGGAACTGAAAAAGTACAACCCGAAGCTGCGCAAGCACACCTTGCACAAAGAGAAGAAGCGTAAGTAAGAGTCGCACCTCCTACGGCGCCGTTGCACACCACAAGGTACGTGCAGCGGTGACGTAGGATGCGCTGCAGCCGAGCTTACGCCGGCGACATACGGGGGTAGCTCAGCTGGTAGAGCAGTGGATTCCAAATCCGCCGGTCGGGGGTTCAAATCCCTCCTCCCGTGCCACATTTCGAGCCGCGATTGCAAGGTCCGGTCACGTTCGAATCCTCTTAAAGGGATCATCGAAGGTGGCTGGACCTTTCGGTTGTGGTTCATAACCGCGGGGGCGACCCCAGTTGGATTGCAGTATGTACAAATGGCCGCAGGGGCGGGTTATCCGCATTATTTCGCTGATTTTGGCTGCCGTCATCGGTGCTGATCTGGCCTTTAATGGTGGTTACGCGCGTTTTGAAGCATACCGCCAGGGCGGCGAGGCCAGCACCCGCCAATTGGCCATCGCCATCGTCTTCGCCGTGCTCTCGCTGGTAGCCATGCTCAGTGCTTTGGTGGCCATCGGCTTTCATAAGAAGGCCGTCGATTTCCTGATCGAAGTCGAGCATGAGATGGTCCGTGTCGAATGGCCGAAGACCGACACTTTGTGGAAGAGCACCGTGGTTATCGCCATCACCATCGTGGTGTTGTCTGCGATCATCTTCGGTATGGATGTCTTGATCCTGTGGCTCCTTGATCATCTACGTAAACTTGGAGGACATTTCTGATGCGCTGGTACGTTCTGAAGGCTGTTTCCGGCCGTGAAAATAGCATCCGTGATCAGATCATGGTGCAGTTGCGCGTCAAAAGCCTCACCTCGCTGGTCGGTCAGATGCTGATCCCCGCTGAGCGCGTCACCGAGTTGAAGCGTGGCAAGAAGGTCACCACCGAGCGCAAGCTGTACCCCGGGTACATCTACGTCGAGATGGAGCTCAACAACGACCTCATCGAAACCATCAATGACGTCGATGGCGTCACCGGCTTCCTGGGCGCTGATCCGCGCAATCCGGATCCGCTGACCAACGACGAGTCCGAGCGCATCATCCGCATCGCCACCGCGCCAACCCCAGACGAGCAGCGTAAAGAGCTGGTCCAGGTGCCGTACAAGCTCGATGACCGGGTCAAAGTCAAAGAGGGCACGTTCGCCGGCATGGAAGGCATTGTTGGCGAGATCAATGCCAGCAAGGGCATTCTTAAGGTGCTCATCACCGTTTTCGGCCGGCAAACACCGGTTGAGCTCGAAGTTTGGCAAGTCGAGTCTGCAGTCTAAAATCGGAGGGGGCCTGGTGGCCCCTTGGCTTGAGAGCTGACCGCTAGCGCTCGCCAGTGCTGTGTTCGTGCAGGGGGATGAACTCCCTCTTGCAATCCCCATCTGGGGCACAACATTCCCGCCCCGCTTTTCTGACGGCGCTCGCGTCGTCCTTGTTGAGAGAGTTGAGAGAGTCATGGCCAAGGCCAAGGAAATTATTGGTACGATCAACCTGGTGATCCCAGGCGCAGGCGCGACGCCAGCGCCACCGGTCGGTCCAGCGTTGGGTGCCAAGGGCGTCAATATCGCCGCCTTCGTCAAGCAGTTCAACGACGCTACGGCGAAGTTGAAGGGCGAAATCATCCCCGTGGTGATCTCGGTCTACAAAGACAAGACCTTCAGCTTCATCCTCAAGCAGCCGCCGGTTTCGGCGCAGATTCGCAAGGCTGCCAAGATCGAGAAGGGTGCTGGCAACGCCGGCCCACTGACCTCGATCGCGCAGATCACCGAAGCTGACGTCAAGGTCATCGCCGAGAAGAAGATCTCGGAAATGACCGCTGGTTCCATCGAAGCTGCGATGCGCTCTGTGCGCGGTACCGCACGCTCGATGGGCGTCACGATCGCTAAATAAGCGCCAAGTAAGCTAAGTAATCCTTTTCGAATCACACCCGTGGGAGGCCGTGTCCCGGCCGCTCGCACTACGGAGAGCACATGCAGAAACGAAGCAAGCGCTATCGTGCGCTCGTCGAGTCGGCTACCAAAGCCGGCGTCGACCTCACGACCCCCCAACCCGTTGCCGCCGGCATCGGTTGGATCAAGAAACTTTCCAAGGCCAAGTTCAAGGAAAGCGTGGATCTCTCGATCCATTTGCACCTCGACACCAAAAAAGCTGATCAGCAGTTCCGCGGCAACTTCTCGTTGCCACACGGCACTGGTCGCGCTGTGCGCGTGGTCGCGTTCGTCGATGACGGCGACAAGATCAACGGCGCTCTCGCCAACGGCGCCGTCCGCGCTGGTGGTGAAGACCTGGTCGAAGCCGTTGCCGCTGGGTTCATGGACTTCGACGTGGCCATCGCCACCCCGAAGATGATGCGCTTCGTCGGTAAGCTCGGTAAGGTGCTCGGACCTCGCGGTCTGATGCCATCGCCGAAGTCCGGTACCGTCACTGACGATATCGCCACGGCCGTCAACGAGTTCAAGAATGGCAAGATCGAATACCGTTCTGACGCAGCTGGCAATGTCCAGGTCAGCGTTGGCAACGTGACGTTCGACGATTCGAAGCTCGCTGACAACATCAATGCGTTCCTCGCCCACGTGGCTGAGCACCGCCCATCGTCAGTGAAGGGTGAGTTCATCAAGAACATCACCGTTTCATCGACCATGGGACCTGGCGTTAAGCTGGCATTCGCCGTCAAGGAGGCCTGATCATGCCGAGCTTCATCAACGAACTGATGCTCAAGGAACTCTCGGGTGTGGCCGCTAACGCCACCTCGATGATCCTGGTTGATCACAGTCGCCTCAAGTCCGAGGAAACCATCAAACTGCGTCTCGACCTGAAAAAGGTTGGCGCGCAATTGAAGGTCTCGAAGGTCCGTTTGCTGCGTCGCGCAATCCCTGCGTCCGCGGCCAAGATCATCGAGAAGTCCAAGGGCTCGGTCGGCGTCGTCCTGGCTACCGACATGGTTGCCGCCGCCAAGGTGGTCGCTGCCTTGGTCAAGGAAGACAAGGTCACCCTGCGCGGTGGATTGATGGACGGCGCTACGCTCGACATCGCCACCATCAAGCGCATCAGTGAGCTGCCAAGCAAGCAACAGCTGCTCGGCATGTTGGTCAACGTGTTGCAGGCGCCAATCGCCGGCTTCGCCCGCGTGATCTCCGAGATCCACAAGAAGCAGGGCGGCTCAGCTGCTCCAGCGGAATCAGCCGAAGCTACGGAAGCTGCTCCCGCAGCCGCCGAAGCCTCTGCTCCTGCAGCGGCCGATGGCGCTGCACCTGCTGTTTGATCGTCTTTAACTAAACTACCCATGCCGCCGTCCACGTGACGCGGCGAATTGAAGGAATATTCCATGAGCGACGCTGCCGCCAACCCTAAGCTGGCCCAGATCATCGAGACCGTTAAGGCTCTCACCGTTATCGAGCTGTCGGACCTCGTCCACGCCCTCGAAAAAGAATTCGGCGTCTCGGCTGCCGCCGTCGCCTCTACCGGCGGCCCAGCTGCCGCCGCTGTCGAAGAAGCACCAACCTCGTTCAAGGTCACCCTGACCGTCGGCGGTCCTAACAAGATCCCCGTCATCAAAGTGGTCCGTGAAGTCCTCGGCCTCGGCCTCGCCGAAGCCAAGGCCTTCGTTGAAGGCGCTCCGAAGCTGGTCAAGGAAGGCGTCGACAAAGCCGCCGCCGACGAACTGGTCAAGAAGTTCAAGGACGTTGGCGCTGAATGTAAGGTCGAAGGCGTCTAAGCCTCGATTGTACAAAGCCATGTCGGCACTGTCCTGATCAAAGGGACGGTGCGGCTGGCAACCTGCGACCCCAGCCGATAACGG
>JAYVTR010000320.1:0-12110 GCA_043788625.1 Planctomycetota bacterium | reverse complement strand
CGCATCGGCAATCGGGAGCCAATCACTATTCCTGGCCGCAAGTTGGCCGCCAAAGGTGGCCCCGATGCGGTTGAGATGCAGCGCCTGATCGACCAGATCCATACCTATATCGCCGATGAGCTGAGCACCTTTGAAAAAGCCGGCCAACCGCGCAACAAGCAGAATGACATCCTCATCAACTGCTTCAGCGGCCTGTCGTGGAAGTTCCCGCTGATCGTTTATGACGGGGTGCGCGCTTACGAAGGCAAGACCGGCAACATCAAGTACACCGGCGATCCGGCGCAATTACTCGAAGCTCGCGCGGTGACTTTTTCGCCGCCGCGCATCCGCGACTATACCGCCAACGAACTGGGCAACGAGCTCTACGAGATCATTCACACCAAGTGAATCGCCGATCGCTCCGCTGATCACCACCGCAACCCGGGCCTATGGCTCGGGTTGCTGCGTTTGCTGACGGCGCCATGAACATCATCCCGCTGAGCGCGTTGATCCTGAATACCCAGGAGTACAGGCATGGCGACCACTTCCACTGATAGCGATCGACTCGACCTGGTGCCGATGATCGACTGCATCATGTTGCTGCTGTTGTTTTTCATGATGACGACCAAGTTCTCGTCGGCAGATAAATCAATCGCCGCCTTGCTGCCGACCACGCAAGGCCCCAGCGGTATACCAACCAAACCTCTTGATCCGCCAACGAATATCTCCGTGAGCCTCTATCCGGCTGGCATCACGCGTGGTTATCAACCGACGCAGTACGCCCAGCAAATGGCCGCTCTGCATCGCCCAGGAGAGATCATCCCCGACGCCTGCTTGCGTATCGGCAATGGCGAACCGCTGTTGATTCCGGGCATCTTGCTATCGCGCAAAGGAAGCGCACAGAGCGACATTAAGATAGCGGCAACGACGGCGCTGATCGAACAGATCCATGCTTTCATTGCCAGTGAGCTGAGCCGCTTCGAGAAGCTTGGGGAACCACGCAATAAGCAGGATGACATCCTCATCCACTGCTTCAGCGGCTTATCATGGAAGTTCGCCCTCATCGCTTACGATGGCGTACGCGACTATGAAGGCGTCACCAGCAAGATCGTCGCCACCGGCAACCCAGACCAACTTCAGGAGGCCCGAGCGGTAACGTTCGTGCCTCCGCGGATACGCGACCACACCGGCAATGAACTCGGCGATGAACTCTTTGAAATCATTAATCAGTGATGACCCGCCAGGCTATTGAACGCGACCTTCAGTGACGTGCAGAAACAGATCTTCAAGATTACGTCCACGAGTTGCGAAATGACAGATCGGTAAACCCGCTGCAATCAGACGTGCTAGCAAAGCCGCATGTTCGAGATGATTGCCCGCGACCTGCGCAGTGATCAGCAGGTGATCGATCTGCACCAGCGACATGCACGGCTCTTCGGCCAAACGAACCGCGAGCTGCGCCACGTCGGCCGCCAAGCGGATTTCGATGGTTGACGAAGGCACAGCGGCATGGGCAGCCGCTGATGGTGCAGCAATCGCATGCGCACTAGCGTTCATACTGGCCTTCAGCTCGGCTACTCGACCGCTGGCGATCAGGCGACCCTGCTCAATGATTGCAACGCTGGTGCACAGCTCTTCCAGTTCGGCGAGGATGTGCGAGGAGATGAAAATCGCCTTGCCCTGGCCGGCTAAGACCCGCAGCAGGTCGCGGAATTCAATGCGCGCGCGCGGATCGAGCCCGGCACTGGGCTCATCAAGAATCAAGAGTTGCGGGTCGTGAATCAGGCAGCGCCCTAAACACAGGCGTTGCTTCATACCCTTCGATAGGGCGGTGATGGCCTTGTCGCGGATCCCGCCCAATTGGCAGAATTCGAGTACGTCGGCCACCGCCCGCCGCCGGCGCTCGGCAGGCAAGGCGTAGGCTCGCGCAAAAAAGTCGAGGTATTCCCACACGTTCATATTGGGATACGTGCCAAAGCTATCCGGCATATAGCCGATCAGGCGACGCACCTGATCGGCATCATCGACAGTCGATAAACCGGCCACCGTGCAGTCGCCCGAGGACGGCAGATCGAGGGTCGCGAGAATACGCATCGCCGTCGATTTGCCGGCGCCGTTGGGGCCGATGAAGCCGAAGATATCGCCGCGCTCAAAATGAAAGCTGATGTCACGCACGGCGTGGACCACCTGCGGCTCGATACCGAAGGAGCGCGACAAGCGATTGACTTCAACAAATGCCATGGCCTGCCTTAAAAACCTGAGGACGACGGAGCCGACGACTTACCGACCCGACCAACGACCCAAGTGCGCAATGGCGTCACATCGACGACCGTGGGGCCGGGGATTGGCACCAGGGCACCATCGAAAATGGCAACATAGAAACTACCGGGCATCAACTCGCCGGTTGGCCATAAAGCGTTGACGGCCTGCTCGCCAGCGATCGGCAGGCGGCGCAAGGGCAGCGCGTCCGCATGCGCCGTGTCTGGTACGAGCGCCGTGTCCGGTACGAGCGCCGCGCCAGGTAAGAGCGCCGCAGATTGGCCTGGATCCAGCGCGCGTTCAAGATGCCACAAAGTACGGTCTGGATCACTCCACGACAGGGTTGTTAGTGGACGATCAAAACCATTGGCGACCGACCATCCCTCCCCCGTACGGGTAAATGCCAAACGGCGTTTGTCAGCACCAGCCAGGCCTACGCTCATTTGTCGGTTGGCGCGTGCCGGTATCCAACCTCCGCTGGCGATCTGCTGCGCATCAGACCACGTCAACTCCACCACTGGTACCTCGTTGAGGCGGCGTTCGGACGGCATCAAGAGCACCAGCATTGCCTCACTATCCAACGTCAACTTTGCCGGCGGAAGACCTGCGAACAAAGTCATGCCCGTCCATGCGCTGGCGCGGCCAGTGAGTTGATCGAGTGCCAGAACCTGCACCGCCGAGCGTCGCAGAGCGAAACCATCAGCGAGCACCCCATAGGTTAATAAGATCAGGCTCGCACCGAGACTCAGCAACGGCGTGGTCACCAGTAGCAGATGCCGACGTCCACGGCGAGCACACCACCAAATATTGAGCGGCCCCACCACCAGGGCGAACAAGATGGCAATGCTGACGAAACCATACACCGGCACTTGCTTGGTGCCTGGCACCGCCACCAGGTCCACGGTGCGCGCCGCTCGGCTCCACACCGCGGCGATGCGCCGGTTGAGCACGATGGCCGAAACCACCTGTACCTGCGCCCCACGTGACTGCCATGCGGCAAGCTGTTCGTCCGAGGTCACCAACAACGCGCCACCAGCGGTGGTCCAGGTGCTGATCGCGGCACGTTGGCTCTCGGTCAGTCCGCGTTCGCCCGCCGGTGTCACCACCAGGGTCAGCCAAGCGGGAAAGCCCTGCCAACGGTCAGGCAATGAATCAGGCGCCCACCGCGTAAAACGGGATTCAGGGTATTCTTCCGTACCGCTGCTGCGATAGCCATTGTCCCCATCAGGTGGGTTGCCGAGCTTGGCAGTTGCCGCATCGCGCAACGCTTTCACTCCGAATGTTTCGGCCGGGTCGAGCACCACCACGTCAAAATCACGATGGCGATGCCCCGGCAAAGATTGCTCAACCGGATTTTGTCCAGGGGCACGCCAGGTCAGCGTCAGCGACGACGACCAACCACGGCCAGCAGCGGGCACCAGCAGGGTCCGCCGCAGGGTTTGCCCTGCTGGCACCTCAACCGTGAGACGCGCGTGCCCAGCGTCGAGTTTACCCTCCAATTCAACCGTGGTCAGAACATCGGTGCGCAAGGTGATAATGATCGGCGTATAACCGTCGTAATCTTGCCATGGACAAGTGGCGGTGACCTCGACCTGGGCAGCGACGCTCAACGCACACAGCCATTGGTTCACCAGCCACAAGCTCAGCAGACAAACAAGACGCATCCTCATGCCAGTTCCGGCAGGGATTGCACTAAGCCCTCGACCACGGTCATGGCTGTGGCTCCGGCCAGGCCGGCTTCATGCGTTAACACCAAGCGATGGGCGATCACCGACACCGCCAAGGCTTTAACGTCGGCAAAGCCGACTGCCGGACGCCCGGCGAGCAAGGCACTGGCGCGGGCACAGCTGGCCAAGGCCAAGGCCGCGCGTGGACTGGCGCCCCAACGCACTTGCAGGGCCACGGCATCGGTGACTCCCGGCATTTCCGGGCGCGTGGCATTGACCAGGCGGGCGATGTAATGCGCCACGGCTTCGGGCAAGGCGACCTCACGCACCGCTGCCAACAAGGCGAGCAGGCTCTCACTGTCGGCGACGCTCGCCACCACGGGCGCCCGCCCGTCTGGCCGCTCGCGCAACACCTGGGTCAAGGTTGCGGTCGACACGCCACGCACCGCCGCCTTCAAGGCGAAGCGATCGAGCTGGGCCTCGGGCAGCGGATAGGTGCCGTCCAGCTCGATGGGGTTTTGTGTTGCCAGTACAAAAAATGGCCGCGGCAGATCGTGCGTCTGATCAAACACGGTGACTTGACGCTCTTGCATGGCTTGCAGCAGGGCCGATTGGGTCTTGGGCGAGGCGCGATTGATCTCATCCGCAAGAACCACTTGAGCAAACAGAGGACCAGCACGAAAAGTCAGCTGACGCCCGGCCGCGGATTCAGCCAAGACCAAGGTGCCGGTGATGTCACTCGGCAAAAGATCGGGGGTGAACTGGATGCGCTTGTGCGCCAGGCCAGAAGCCGCCGCCAAAGCCTTGACCAGTTCGGTCTTGCCCAGGCCGGGCAGACCCTCAAGCAGCACGTGCCCGCCCGCCAACAGTCCGGTAAGCACCAGGCGGGTCAGATCGTGCTGGCCCAATACCGTCGCATCGAGGGCGGCTAGAAGATTAAGGGCAAGGCGTTGATGCCGCGCGAGGTCGGACGGAGCAAGCATAAAGACGGAAGCTTTCTCGAAATATGAGCGCACACGCAAAATGACATCTCAACCTCGGTAGCCGGTCGGCCGCTGCAAGGTCCGCCGGCTTATTTCGCAGGCTCGCTGAAATATGCCGCCACCGCCGCCCGATGACGCGGAGCGACATGTGCTCGGCGACTGTCGGCGGCAGTCGGGTCGAAGGCCCGCGCCGCGGCTCGTTGCAGATCAGCCCGTGCGGCGCCATCAAGCTGGGCATCACGTGCATGGGCGGCAATCGTTACCGAGCCGTCAGGATTCAAAGTTACCCCCGGCGCTAGCGGCGCTTGCTCGCCACCGGCGGTACGCAGGCGCGCCAGTTGCTCGATCGGGGCTTCGCCAGGGCCGGGTGTTGGCGCACCGCTACCCGCCTGCTGGGCGGCGAGACGTGCTAAAAAAGCCTCCGCGGCGGTGCGCGCCGAGCTGCCGAGCTGTTTTTTACGTTTATCCAACTCATCGGCCAGCTGCTGCGCCAAGGCCCGTGATTGGGCGGCGGTTGGCGCTGCCGTGCCAGACTCGGAAGCCTTACCCGACGTCAGGCCTGCCCGCTGTAAGGCCGCCACCTGGGCCTTGCTCAATAAGCCCTTTTGCTGGGCGCTTTCGAGAGCGGCAGCGAGGGCGGCGCGGGCGTGCGGATCAGCGAGATCGAGACTGGCCAAACCCGGTGCCTGTTCGGCCAAGCGCGCCAGATCCACCGCCACCTGCGCCGCCAGAGCATTGGCAGCCGCGGGGTCACTGGCAGCTGGCGTGGGCAACTCCGACGTGGCGGCGCTGACAGTGGCGGCGCTGACAGTTGCTGCGCTGGCCGTGGCACTGGTGAGAGCGGCGGCCAGTTTCTCGCCGGCAGCGGTGGCCTGGGCGGCGGCCTGGGTCTGCACCCGATCAATGCCTTCCCAGGTGGCTTGATCCAGCACCCCGCCCTGGCTACGCGCCACCAGATCCGCCAGACGCTTATTCATCTCGTCATGTTCTTCGTGCGTCAAGACGCCGGTGGCAGCCAACTCAGCGAGCTGTTCACGTAGTGGTTTCACCAGTGCATCGGCCGGACCAACCATTGCTGGCAGCACCACCGCCTGCGGCAGGGCTATTGCACCCAGCAATAGCAGCACTGCCGCTATACCTGGCAGCAGCGGACGCCACGGCAAACGCGGCAATGTGACCCGCATCAACACCGCCTGACAGTGTTCGTGCCATGCCGGATCATGGCATTCAGCATAGGCCATGACGAGACCTTGAGCCTCAGCCAGGGAGTCCAATTCGGCCGCCAGACGGCTGGCGCTAACCGACATCTGCCACGCCGACGGTAACCACACCAGGGGCGCGCCGAGTCCGCCGATTACCAACGCCGACACCAGCCACGCCGCTTCGGGCATGGCCCAGCGAACCGCCGCCACCGCCACGGCAGCCACAACGGCGCTGACCACCAAGGGCGGGGCCATCTGCGTCAGTACACCCTGCAAACGATGGCGACGGGCGAGGCGGGTCAGCAGTACGGCAAGCGACTGCATGATCGCGACCGCTTATTTCGTCTACTTCGCCGGAGCGGGAACGACTGGCGAAGCCGCCGCTGGCACAGCCACTGGGGTCACCGCCACTGGCGTCACGGCCGATGGGGTCACAGCCACTGGCGGGATAGCCGGCAACACGGCGGCTGTAGCTGGCGCAGCCGTCGCCTCAGCCAAGGTGCGCTTGAGATCCCAATACATCGCCTTGGCGATGGATTGCAGGTTTTCGGCACCGTTGTCATTGCGCGCTATCACCGGCTCAAGCACGGCGACGGCTTCTTCGCGTTTGCCCTGGGCCATCAACACCTGCGCCAAGCCGAGCTCGGCGGTGAGACGTGAGGCGGGATACTTGACCCCGGCAACGCGTTTAGCATCGCCATAGGCTGTTGCCGCCTGCTCGAGTTCGCCGGCCTGTTGATGCACCGCTGCCACCGTCAGTTTAGCGGTCAGCTGGACTTCGACGTCGCCCGCAGCTGCCGCATCGACACTCGCCTTGGCCGCCACCGGCGCGGCATTGGCGGTGTCACCTTTTGCCAACAGGTCATTGACCACTTCAATGCCCGCACGCGCACGGAAAACCTCGGTGACGCCGGTATCGGCAATCAGCGCTTGGTAAGCGGCGGTGCGTTTGGCGGCATCCTGTTCATCGCGGGCGGAGATGAAGCGCGCGGCGCTACCGGCATCAGGGTGACGCTGCATCATCCACGTGAGGGCGAAAACCCCGGCCACCGACAGGATGAGCACCAACAACACCAACGGCCATGCCCGTTTCAGGACATTAGCGAAGGCTTCTAACCGATCATAGAACGGATCGGAATAGCTGGTGGTGGTGCCTAGTTCGTCTGCCATGGGAAACTGCTACTTAATTCAGGTGGTAAGCGGGCGCTTAAAGATGCGCGCGTGGTTCAATAAGAAAAGCGATGGCAGTTGCAGAGCCATCGGTGTAGGCGTGTACGCTCAACGTCTCGTCATTCTTGACATAGAAATCGCGATGATCGTCAGGGGTATTTTTGCTATCGGCATTTGCTATCCGTGGCTTCCAGCCGAAAGCACTCAAACCACCGGCAATCCGATCGGCTTCAGCGACTGGCTGACGCGGTTCGTCGCCGACCTTCGAGATGAAGGTCACCGACAAATGGCGCAGGCTACCGCCAGCGGTAGCGATGGCGATCTGCTGATCTTCGGCGGTAAGCCGATAACCGACCAAGCGCTCGAACGGAATATCAGGAAATTGCTCAGGGTGGTACGCCACTGGGCGATGGGTGGCCACCGAGTGGTCGGCAGTGGCTTCGCCTTCACGCGTGCTTTCACAGCCTGCCAGCAGAAAAACTGCCGCCAGCACCACCACCAGCCTCATGTCATGCCTGTTTGTAGGTCAGCTTGGCGCTGCCGATGAGAATCACATCGCCAGCTCGCAGGTCACGGTCACCAATCACTTTGGCGCCATTGACGCGCACGGCGCGCCAGCCGCCCATGGTCATGATCTTGTGACCGGCCGAAGATTTGAGGATTTTCGCCTGCACCGGCTTCACCAGAAAGCCCTTGGCAGGGATATCTGCGGTGGTGCCGATAGTGGTCTCTTCGCGCATCAACTGCGCCAAGACTTCACGACCGCCCTGCTCAAGGGCGATGACCATGCGCTTGCCATCGCCACTCATGGCTTTGGCCAAAGCCGCCTGATCAACGAACATGGTCATCTCGCCGCCCATGCTGGCTTTTTTCGACTTGCCCCCATTGGCATTCGCAAAACCAGCGCCGTCAAACACTAAAGAGTGTTTACCCAAGACAATTTTATCGTTGGTCTTGAGCACATGGCGATTGATTTTCTGGCCGTTGATGAAGGTACCGTTATTCGACCCTCCATCCACCAGTGCCCAGCCATCGCCATCCTTGACGATCGAGCAGTGATGCCGCGATACGCCGAGGTTGTCGACGACGATATCGCAGTCCATCGACCGGCCGATTTTCGACTCAGCCTTTTCGAGGGTGTACTCGGCCTCAACATTGGAGCCGAACATAACAATGATCTTGGCCATACGAGCCGGTCCTCCAGAGAGTCGCAGGCCAACCCTAGGGTAGCACTTTACGACGTCAACGACGGGCGGGGGGAAGCGCCGCAAACCACTCACTGACCCGTTTGCATTCGTATTGAAAGACGCATTCTTAAGAAATAATGCCAAGCGACACCCCTGCCCAGCACACCGCCGTTCAGCTCATCGGGGCCGATCGTCTGCAACTTAACCGTGCAAAGATTACCCCCAAGCCAGGTCCCACCCAGATGCTGGCACGCGTCGAGTGCGTCGGCCTCTGCTTTTCGGATATGAAGCTCCTGCACCAGTTCCAAGGCCATCCGCGCAAGTCCCCGGTGTTGGCACACTTGGCCGCCGACGTGCTTGGTGGAATTGCCAGCTATGTGCCCGAGCAACAGTCTACTGTACCTGGACATGAGGCCGTGTTGCGGGTGCTCGACATCGGGGCCGAGGTGCAGTCGGTACGCGTCGGCGGTCGCTATCTGGTGCAGGCCGACTTCCGCGACCTGAAGACGGCCAATTCCAACGGTGCCTTCGGCTACAACTTTGAGGGTGGCTTGCAGCAGTACGTGCTGCTCGATGAACGCGTGACGGTAGCCGCAAATGGCGACAGTTATCTGTTGCCGGTGCCGGACGATCGCAGCGCCAGCCAGCTGGCCCTGGTTGAGCCATGGGCGTGCGTCGAAGACGCCTTCCGCACCGTTGAACGCCAGCAATTCAAAGCAGGCGGAACCCTGTTGGTCGTTGGGGCAAACGTCGATCTCAGCGGCTTGTCAGTTGAGCGCAGCGGCCGCAAGCTGTGGCTGGATTCCGGCCTCGGTGCGCATCCGCCGGCGGGCTTCACGGCGATGCCCCTGCCTGAGCTTGTTCCACGCTCGATTGACGACCTCGTGTATGTGGGCAGCGATGCCGCCGCGCTCGAAGCGCTCTTTCCGCTGTTGGCCAACCACAGCTTGTTGTTGCTGGCCACCGCTGGTGGCCGCTTCGGACGACCGGTAATCGCGCCCATCGGCCGCGTGCATTATGGTAATATGCGTCTGGCCGCGACTACCGCCGCCACGCCAGCAACGGCCCTGGCGGCGATCCCCGCCAATGGCGAGTTGCGACCGGGCGACCACGTGAACGTGGTCGGCGCCGGTGGCCCGATGGGCGTCATGGCCATGGTACGCGCCATCGCCAGCTCGCGCGCCGGTGCCATCGTCGAAGGCGGCGTGCGCAATCCCGAACGCGCCACCGCCTTGCGCGAGCGCGTGACGCCCTTTGCTAACGCGCGATCGGTGCAGGTGCGGCTGTTCAATCCCGAGGTCGAACCGCCTCAAGGCGCGGTGGATTACTGCTTTTTGATGGCACCGGTGGTCGAGCTGGTGCAGCACGCCGTACGCGATGCCGCCGAACGTGGCATCATCAACGTCTTTGCCGGCATCAGCGCTGAAACCCCGGTGCCGGTCGACCTCGACGCCATTGCCACCAAGCGACTGTACTTCATCGGCACCAGCGGCTCGACCATGGAGGACATGCGCGTGGTCTTGGACAAAGTCATCAACGACACCCTCGACACCAACCTGTCGGTGGGCGCGGTCACCGGCATGGCCGGCGCCATCGACGGCCTCAACGCGGTGAACAACCGCACCATCGCCGGCAAGATCGTGGTCTATCCGCAACTCGATGATTTCCCGCTGATGGAGCTCGACGAATTGGTGGCCATGTACCCCAGCATCCGTCCGACCCTGCTCAACGGCTGTTGGACCAAAGCCGCCGAAGAAGAATTGCTGCGCCTCGCCGGTGGCGGTGTCGCGTGAACCTGGTCGCAGTCATCGACATCGGTAAAACCAACAAGAAGGTTGCCCTGTTTGACGAGAATCTGCAGCAGGTCGCCCACGTCCAAGCGCCCTTCCCTGCGCAACTGGACGAGGGCGGCATTTTGGTTGAGCAAACCACTGCCATCTGGACTTGGCTCAAGGCACAGCTAACTGACTTATATCGCCAGCATCCGTTTGCGGCCCTCAGCATCACCACGCACGGCGCCGCCTGGGCAGCCCTCACCGACAGCGGTGATTTGGCGCTGCCAGTGATTGCCTATGAACACGATCTGGGCGAGACCGGCCAACGCGACCTGGATCGTGATTTTTTTTCCCGCTGCGGCCGCCTTGCCGAGCTGCAGGCTGAAACCGGCACTTGTGATCTGCCCTTGCTGGTCAATCCCGCGAAGATGGTGCTGTTCGCCCAGCAACGTTATGCTGCAGGCTGGGCGACAGCAAAAAAAATCGTCAATTACCCGCAATTCTGGGGTCATCTGCTTACTGGCAAGTTGGCTGCCGAGGCGACTTACAGCGCCAACCACAGTTTTCTCTTCGACATCCGTAACCGTCGCCCGAGTACCGCCGCGCACGCCCTGGGCGTAGCTGCGATGCTCGACTTCACCTTTGCCGATCCATGGGCCTTACTGGGCACCCTGACCCCGGCGCTGCAAGCCGAACTCGGTCTGCCCGCATTGCCGGTGACGGTGGGTATCCACGACTCCAATAGCGCCCTGCTGCCATACCTGGTCAAATTCCACGATCGGGATTTCGTCGTTAATTCTACCGGCACGTGGTGCGTAGCCATGCACCGCGTACAACATGTGCGCTATCGTCCGGATGAGCTCGGACAGAAAGTCATCTTCAACATCGATGCGCTCGGCGGCCTGACCAAGACCAGCTTCCTCATGGGCGGTCAGGACTACGGCTTGTATCACGGGATCATCGGCGGCACCGATCCCACATTCGACGCTCAGCGGGTCGATACAGCCCTGGCCAATACCGGTCGCCTCGTTTTGCCGGGAGCTTTCCCCAGTCAGTTTCCCAATGTTCGTGGCGGCCTGCGCGACGGCTACGCCGCGGTCAGCGTCGCCGATTTGCAAGCCGGCCGCGTCCCCGGTTGGTTCAAGGATCCGCAGCTGGGCCATGACCTGCTAAACATCAGCCTGGCACTGCAAACCGAGGTCGCCTTGCGCCGCACCGACATCAATGAAGCGACGACCATTTTTGTCGAAGGCGGCTTCCGTAACAATCCGACCTTCCTCGCGGTTTTGGCGGCGCTGTTTCCGCACAATCCCATCTGCTGCACCAATCTGGCACAGGCCAGCGCCGCCGGTGCGGCGCTGTTGGGTCAGGCCTTGTTGGGCAACTGCACGCCGCGTGACTTGGCGGCGCGCATCACCATCGACATGCAGCCCGTCGGCCGGCCGCCATTGGCGCACCTCGCCGGCTACCGCTCGGCATGGCTGCAGGCGGTTTCGTAAGAAGTGGCATAAACCTTTTTATTTCAAACTCTGGGGATCCTATACCGAGCACACCGGCTCTTGCCCTGGAAGATTTCGGCCTAACGTGTTCCGCGTCCTAACGGCAAACCATCTGGCGCTCCCATCGTCTAGAGGCCTAGGACACCGGATTTTCATTCCGGCGACACGGGTTCAAATCCCGTTGGGAGTACCAAAACAGAAGACTGTACGAACCCGGCACCTTTACAGGTGCCGGGTTCGTTTATTTCGGGGATGAACAGCTCCAGGCGCAGCATTGGCTGCTCGGGGTTGGACAAGTCGAAACGGGCCACCTTGACCAGCCGTTGCAGGGCTTCGCGCTGCTGCGCTGGGGGCAAATGGGGCAAGTCCCCCAGGAAACGGCGTACCCC
>JAYVTR010000319.1:0-3816 GCA_043788625.1 Planctomycetota bacterium | reverse complement strand
CCGTGGGTTTCTCTTGGTTGCGGGAGGAGGATTTGAACCTCCGACCTTCGGGTTATGAGCCCGACGAGCTACCAGACTGCTCTATCCCGCGTCCTGGTCCGTAGCAGTATGTAAGCGGGTGTCAGTTGTCAAATTTGTATTCAGGGCACGGTATGGCGATGCGCGTGCTTATGCTCTGTCTAGGAAACATCTGCCGTTCACCCATGGCCGAGACGGTGTTGGCCTCGCTAGTGCCGACGTGGACGGTCGACAGTGCCGGCACCGGTGCGTGGCACGTAGGGCAGCTGCCCGATTCCCGTACCCTGACCATTTTGCGGCGCCATGGGCTGGCCACCACGCACCGTGGACGGCAAGTGACGGCGGCGGATTTTTCAAGCTTCGATGTCATTTTTGCCATGGACCGCAGCAACTTATTAAACTTGTCCTTGGTCCGTCCGCTCGACACGGAGGTGCACGCCGAAGTCCGTCTGCTGGGCGATTATGATCCGTTGGGCGCCTCGGAAGTGCCCGATCCGTATCATGATGGCCTGCCCGAATTCGAAGCCGTATTTGCGCAGGTAGAACGGTGTTGCCGTGAATTCGTGCGCCGTGCAAGCGAGCCTGGTTTTTCGCTACGGGCTTGATTTTTCGCCAGGTATCCGTGCCGCGAATACCTTTTCGGCACATACCCGTGCGGGTGCCGGCAGTGCAGTGAAGTGCCTGGAGCGCACCGCTGCCAGCGCTCCGCTAAGACGTATGCTTCCGATACCGGGTAAGGCATCGATCATCCACGCTTCGGCGGTGCATGGCTCACGCTTTGACGGCGCCGGTGCAGACGGCCAGCGGTGGCTATAAGCGCCCATGCCAAGCACCGCCACGATGGCGAGCGCAAACCACCAGCGCTCGTTCATGCGTGGATGCGCGCAAAGCGGCCTTTATCGGCGCTGTCGGCGATGATGGTACAAGTCAGGCCGAGGTCCGTGGCGAAGGCGGTAATCGCCTCGCCTTGCTGCCAGCCGTGTTCAAGCCACAGCGTGCCATTGGGGCACAGGCGTTTTGCATCGGCGATCAATGGCCGGATCAGATCCAGACCGTCGGTACCGGCGAACAAAGCCATGGCCGGCTCATAGCCCAATTCCGGATCGCAGAGTCCGCGTTCATGCTCGGCGATGTACGGCAGATTGGCAACCACCACGGCGTAAGGTCCGGCCAAGTGCGCGGCGAGATGACCCTGATGGAAAATCACTTCCAGCTGGTGACTGGCGGCATTGGCGCGAGCGACGACCAGGGCCTCGGCCGAGACATCGGTAGCTTCTACGATGCAGTCGGGGCGGCTTTGCTTCAAGGCCAGGGCCAGGGCGCCAGAGCCGGTACCGACATCGAGAATGCGACACGGCTCACTCGGCAGCTCGCGCAGGATGAGATCGACGAGTTCCTCGGTTTCTGGCCGCGGCACCAGCACCGCCGGCGACACGGCCAGTTTCAAAGCACGAAACGGCTGGGTGCCCAGGACATAGGCCAACGGCTCACGCTTACCACGGCGGGCGACGCGTTCGCGTAGACGGATCACGTCGCTGTCGTCCAGCGGCATGTCAAACCGGGTATAGAGTTCGAGGCGGCTGAGGCCAAGCGTCTCAGAGAAAATCCACTCGGCTTCGCGGCGGTGATTGGGCAGTCCTTTGGTCTGCAGCCATGCCGCCGATTTCTGCACCAAGTCGATGAGCGTTGGCTGGGTCATAGGCGCATCGTCTGGCACCTACGGCCGGGGCCAAGGGGCAGGGCAAAAGCCAGCGGCCAAGTGCGCCTGACCCGAGGTTGCGATCAGCCGGTTGTTGGTCATGGTCGCGGCATGGACGGTGATTTCGGACCAATCGTGTTGTTGTTGCTGATCGGCTCCGCGCTGGCGGTGGCGACGACGCGTTTGGGTCTTGGCGCTTTGCCGGCGTATCTGATCGCCGGCGCAGCGTGTGGCCCGGGATTCCTCGCCTTGATCGATGAAAAACAGGTCGCCCATCTGGCTTCCGTCGGTGCAGCGCTGCTCTTGTTCGCCTTGGGCTTGGACATGGACTTGGCGGCCATGGGCCGGCGCCTGCGCACGGTTGGCATCGCCAGCGCCATCCAGGTGAGCCTCACCATCATTGTCGTGGCATTGATGGCCATGGCGTTCGGCATGCCCGGCGCCCAAGGCCTGGCCCTGGGCGCCTGCCTGGCGATGAGCTCATCGTTGTTGATCCTGCGCGCGCTCGATGAGCACCGTTTGCGCGAAAAAGAAGAAGGCCAGATCGCCTTGGGCATTTCATTGGCTCAGGACGTCGCGCTCGGCCCGCTGCTGATCGGTTTGTCGTTCATCTTGCCGCTGGGCCCGCGCCCGCCGTTGTGGCTGATGAGCGTGGACATCGTCGGTTTGTTGGCGGGCACGGTGCTGCTGCGCCTGGTGTTGGTCCCAGTGGTATTGGCGCGCGTACGCCAAGCGCAGGTCGCCGAGTTGCAGGTGGCCTTGGCCGTAGGCGTGGCCTTGGGCGCGGCGTGGGCCACCCATGCCGTCGGCCTTGGCGAAGCCGTCGGCGCATTCTGCGCCGGTCTGGCCTTCGGCCGCGACCGGCAATCGGTAGCGCCGGCAGTGGAGCCGTTGCAGGGCCTGACCGCGATCTTCTTCTTTGCCGCCACCGGCCTGCTGTTTTCGCCGACCTTCGTTACCGGGCATCCGTTCACCGTCGTCGGCATGCTGCTGGGTACCATCTTGATCAAATCGGCCATCGCCGGCCTCGCCCTACGGGTGGTCGGCATGCCGATGCGCTCGGCCATCGGTTGCGGCCTGCTCGTGGGAAATGTCGGTGAATTCTCGATCATTCTCGCCGGCAACCTATTTAACGGCACCACTGATCCGGCTCTGATCGAGCTGCACCAGCTGATCATGACCACCTGCGTCTTGAGTTTCCTCGGCATGCCCGGCATCACCTGGCTGGCCGGACGTTTTCTACCGCGGCCGCGCAACCAGCTGATCGAAGATTACGGCGAAACCGTGGTCATCGCCGGCCTCGGCCCCGTGGGCAACACGGTGGTGCAGACCCTGCGGGCGCAGGGCCTGCCGCTGATGCTGGTCGATCGCAACGAGCATCTGCTGACGCCATGGCAGGGGGCCGAAGGCATCCGCTGCTATAAGGGCCGCATCGAAGACATGGACGACTGGTTGCCGACTCTCGGCCATCGTCCGAGTCTGGTGGTGTTGACCTATCCGATCGCCGACACCTCAGCGTTGATCGCCGGCCGGTTGCGCGAGATGGATCCAAGCTTGGTGATCGTCGCCCGCGCGCCCTACGAGGCGCAGATCGACATCCTTGAGCGGGCTGGCGTGCGCTACGTCATCTGCGACGAGCGCGAAACGGCGCGAGCGCTGCTACCGCTGCTGCAGCGTGCCTTGCTCGACGCTGGCCGCGATCCGCTAAACACCCGCAAAAGCCAACGAACCCTGCAACGCCTCACCGCTGCCCTGCCCTATCTGCCCGATGCCGACGGCCAGCTTGACAAACCGCCGACCGAACCATGATCCGCCGCCTGCCACGATGCTCCCATCGTCTAGTGGCCTAGGACAGTGGATTCTCAGTCCGCGAACTGGGGTTCAAATCCCCATGGGAGTACCAAAACAGAAGACTGTACGAACCCGGCACCTTTACAGGTGCCGGGTTCGTTTATTTCGGGGATGAACAGCTCCAGGCGCAGCAGTGGCTGCTCGGGGTGGGACAAGTCGAAACGGGCCACCTTGACCAGCCGTTGCAGGGCTTCGCGCTGCTGCGCTGGGGGCAAATGGGGCAAGTCCCCCAGGAAACGGCGTACCCC
>JAYVTR010000318.1:0-7620 GCA_043788625.1 Planctomycetota bacterium | reverse complement strand
CCCCCGCGCTCACCCCAAGGATTTGCCGTACGATACCTTCGGCATCCTCGGTCATCTATCTCCGACACGCTCCTAGGCGAACGTACCGTCATGACTTGTTAGTCACTCTATGGCGACACCTCCGCCGTTATTTTTCCGTGGACGACTGCGCACAACACCGCAATGGCCCTCGGTTAATTCCTTATCCCATTACAGCAAAAGTAGAAACGCCACATTTTCAGTAACCAGGTGGCGAATGCCGAAGCAGCCCCCGCAGGTCGCCGCAATGATCATAATGCCGCAGATTAGGACGACATAATGCTCGCCCTTGGCGATAGCCGAATCGCACGCCTTCCCATCCGCACAACGCGCGCGCTCATCAACTGATTATCTGCCATCGCCATTCCGCTTTGCCCACGCTGTCCCAACTCGACAGCTTCCGACTGCGGTCACGCCAAGCAGTCCAACACCCATGGCGAATAGGAGGGGATCGTCGATGGCGAGACGTTCACAACCATATTGAAATGACCCGATTTCCTCAACGACATCAGGATGAGCGCCAGGCCGAGCGGCAGGGCAAGCCACCAGGATAGCACCAGTGTCAGGCGATCGGTGCTGGTCATGGTGAAACTTTTCCATGTGCGTGTTCGATCCGTCCAGCCCATCAAGCCGTTCCACCATCCCACTTCACCTCACGTACTGCTCCCACTCCCACCGACTCAACCGCTCCCGATGGCTCGACAACGCATTCCACGGGCTCCCCGGCACATCGATCGCCCCGGCATTGGTATTCACCCGCAGCAATAAATTGAGCAGCGCATGGCGCACCACCGGATCGGGGTCAGTGGTGGCGCGCTTGGCGATTTCATTCACCGGCACGGTGGCTGTCCATGCGACATTGCTGGCCAGCGAGGTGGCGGCCGGGGCGGCTATTTCGCGTGAGCCGCCGACGGCGATGGCGACCAGCGCTGCGGCTAGTTCGGTGTCGATGTCCAGGCCGAGGCGGCTGCAGGCGATGGCCAGGCCGGTGGCGCCGTCGTCGTCGAGTTCGCCTTTGGCGCGTTCGCCGTCGAGGCGCAGGATGGCGGCCTTCAACAGGTCGGGCACCTCGCCGCGCTTGAGCATGGCCAGGGCGTGATTGCGTTCACCGCTCTTGGCCTGCAGCAGGGCCCAGTCGAGAGCACGGCGGGTCTCGGCGGCTTCGCAGCCGTTGACGCCCAAGAGGAAGCGCAGCGCGTCTTGGCGCACCGCCGCGTTGGCGGCACCCGGCAAGTGCGTCGTTGGCCGTGGATCAGCCAGGCGTACCGCGAAATCCGAAGCCTCTTTGGGGGCGAGGAACCACAAGGTGCCCAAGGACGAGGCCAGCAATTCCGCATCGGTTTCGATGGAGATGAAGTGCTTCACCACGTCGGCGAGCTGCGGTTCGCGCACCGCCCGAAGTTCACGCAGCAGAGCCAACTTGGTATCGCGGTCGCTCGACTTCCAACGCTTGCTGTTGGTCTGGTCGCCGGCGCGGCGTACCCACGGATCACCACGATAGAGCAGGCGCGCAGCAAACAGCGTTGGCATGCGCTCGCTTTGGCGCTCGGTGAGGTAGGTGATCTGCCGGCTGATCCAATCGGGCTCAACCTGGAACAACGCCTGCCACCGCGCCGCCGCGCCGCGATCAGGCAAATCGATGGCCTGGGGGTTGGCGATGGCTTCGTAATCGATGCTCGCCGCCTGCAGGCGGTTGCTGCTGACGCCGCTCATGCTGACGATGAGGATCGCCAGGCAGCGTGAGAAGAATGAACAGGTCATGGTCTGACCTCGATCCACAGGGGTTTGAGGTAGGGAAAAGCACGCTGCAGTCGCTCGAGGACTTCGGCATTCTTGTCAGCGAACGGGCCGACCATGACGCGCAGGTTACCGGCATTGGCCGGCTCGACGCGGGCGGTGAAGCCGCTGGCGATCAAGGTGCGGGCATATTGTTCGGCTTGCGCTTTTTGGGTCTCAGGCCCGATGGCGACCTGCAGGGCGTAGTGCTGTGACACGCGGGTTGGCGTGAGTTTATTGGCCAGCGGTTGGCGGAGCACTTCACCAGCCAGGCGATCGGTGAGTTGGCGCAGACGGGCGACGGCGGTATCGGCGCCACGCAGGTCAGCCGCCAAAGAGCGGCGTCGTTCGCTGCCGATGCCGGGATCAGTGAGGGCCTCGCTGGCGGCGGCACAGGCGAGCGCAGCGGCGCGCAAGTGCTGTGGATCTTCATCGAGCACGTCACGGTCGATCAGTTCCAAAGTGGTGACGATGCGAAAGCGGCGCTTGGCGGCAGGCTCGGGCTGCTCGATGGCATAGGTGGCCTGCAGGCGTACCTGATCGACCGCATGTTGCGAATTGCGAAAGCGGTAGGTGACCACCATGTCTTTGATCTGCTTGTAGCCCCCAGCACCTGTGCCGTTGCCGTTGCCAGCGCCGTTGCCGTTGCCAGCGTTGCCGGCATCGAGCCATTCGAGAGCAGGTAGCTTGAGCTGGAATTCGGGGTTCGAACTCGACTTGCTGCGCTTGGCGCGGGCCTGCACCAGCTGCTTGGCCGGCGGCATCACGGCATAGGTCAGCTGCACATCCCAGCTTTGTTCGGTCGCCGAGGGCGGCAGTGCCAAGAGGTTGAGGTCGAACAGGCCGATGGCCCGCGATCCGCCCACCGGCCGGGCGGCGGCATCGAGCAGGGTGGCGGTGCCGTCGCTGTCGATGCGATGCAGGCTGATGCGGTCGCGTCCACGCGCTTCTTCGGCAAGCAAGGCGACTTCGTTTTCAGCGCCGATGCCAACCATGGCTATGGTTCGTTCATCGCTGAACGGTCGACCTTCACGGTTGTCGTTGCTGATTTCCGTGGTGGTCGTCACCACATGGTAGATCAATACCGTGCCGGGTTCGAGGCGGAACCGCGACGGGCGGAAAGACAGCGCAAAAGCGGTGATTCCAGCGATACAGGCAAGCACGACGCCACCCACCACCAGCAAGGTGGTCACCTGCTTGAAATCGGTTCGATCGCGTAAGATACGCCGCGTTGCGGACATCCCAGCATGGTGGACCTTTGACGCAGGTCACAAGCAGGCACTGGAGCGCGGCGCATGAGCCGCAGAATGGCCGCATGACCGCGAAAAAAGCTTCACCTGCTCGTTCACTTTCCCGGCCTGCCTCGCGGCCAACAGCTCAACCGGCAGCTCAACCAACAGCTCAACCAACAGCTCAACCAACCGCCCGGCCCGCAGCCCGTCAGGCAGCTCCCCAGGCCGTAAGCACGCCGTCGCCGGCGTATGAGGCAGTGGCGATTCCCCCGGTGATGGTGCGTGGCGTGGCTATCGGTGGTGAGCTGCCGGTGATCATCGCCGGCCCATGCGTCATCGAGAGTGAAGAGCATGCCTTTCACATGGCCAAGCTGGTCAAGGCGATTGCCGCCAAGGCCCAGCTGCCGGTGATTTTCAAAGCCAGTTTCGACAAGGCCAATCGCACCAGCCATGCGAGCTATCGCGGCGGCGGCCTCATCGATGGTCTGCGCATCCTCAAGCGCATCCGTGATGAGCTGGGGCTGCCGGTTACCACCGATGTCCATGAATCTGGGCAGGTAGCGGCGGTTGCTGCCGTCGTCGACCTCATCCAGGTGCCGGCCCTGCTCTGTCGACAATCAGATCTGGTCGAGGCCTGCGCCCGCAGCGGTAAGCCGACCAGCATCAAGAAGGGCCAGTTCCTGGCGCCGCAGGATTGCGGCAACATCGTCGCCAAGTTCAACTCGGTGCCCGTGCCCAAGGGCACCGCTAAACATCGCTTGGTGTTGATCGAGCGCGGCACTTCGTTTGGTTATAATACCTTGGTCACCGACTTCCGTAGTCTGGCGATCATGCGCGGCTTGGGCGTGCCAGTGATTTTCGACGGCACGCATTCGGTGCAGGCACCGGGCGGCCTGGGCACGGCTTCCGGCGGGGCCGGGCATTTTGCGCCGATGATGATGCGGGCGGCGATGGCGGTGGGCGTCGAAGGGTTGTTCATGGAGACCCATGATGATCCGGCCAATGCCCTCAGTGATGGCCCGAACGTGGTGCCGGCGAAGGAACTTCTGGCGGTGCTGAAAGACATGCGCGCCATCCACGATCTATTGGGCCGCCGTGATCCTCCGGCGCCGCGTCGATGACCGACGCGCGTCCGCCTGGGCCAGCCGCCAAGCCATTGGCCCGGCCGGCGGGTTCGGGCAAGCCGCCGCGCCTTGAGCGTGATCCAGGCTGCGATTTGCCGGAAGATATGAATCTCACCATGCGCCCCATCGGCGTGGTGCGTTCGCCCTTCATCATGCGCGAAGACGCACCCCGTCAGCCAGGCATCGGTGCTCCGGTCACCGGCACGATCATTTTGCGGCGGACCTTGCCGGGGGCCAATGGCAAGCCCACCGGGACGCAGAACATGCTGAAAGACTTGGCCTCTTTCAGTCATCTGGTGGTGCTGTTCTGGTTTCATCACAGTCATGGTTGGAAACCGCAACTCGTACCGCCGCGCGACAACGTCAAGCGCGGCTTGTTCGCCACCCGCGCGCCCGATCGGCCCAATCCAATCGGCTTGTCGGTGGTGCGCATCGTCGATATCTATGGGGTGCGTATCGACATCAGCGGCCACGATCTGCTCGATGGCACGCCGGTGCTCGATCTCAAGCCGTACATCCCGAGCTATGATAGCCTACCCGGCGCCAGCGCCGGTTGGCTGGATGGCTTGGTGGTGCCAGGCCCGGACCACCGTTGGAGCACGCGTCAGGGCAAAGCCAAGAGCGCCCGGTCTGAGTTGCCTGGCCTGCAAGACCAGACGGACCAGATGGACCAGACGAACCAGCCAGGAGACTAGCTCGCTCGCGAGGGAGGCAGGCCGTAGATCGATTTGAACACACGTGAAAAATAATAGGCATCCTGATAGCCGGCGCGGGTGGCAGCGAGGGCGACCGAGAGCCCTTCCTCGTGCATCAGACGATAGGCGATGCGGCAGCGCTCATGGTTGAGCACCGCCCGCGGCGTCAGGCCCAATTCATGGTGAAAGAGAGCGTTGATGTGTTCGGGCGTCAATGCAAATACCCGGGCCAGGACATGGCGATCAACGCCGGCTACCGCATGGTTGCGGATATAGGCGACCATCGCCGCGACCTTTGAGCTGGCACGTGGGGTGGCGCGCGGCGCCCAGCCAGCGGCGAGGCGGATCAACGCCTCATTGGCGATCGCTGACAGCAGCGCGGCGCGGTAGGTGCCATAACCGAGAAAAACTTCGGCAGCGCGGATGAAGGCCGACTGCACTGCTGGCGCTTGGTCGGGTGTCGACACCGGTGGCGGTAGGGGGTCGCAGCGATAGTCGTCGGCCGCCCACTGTGCATCTGGAATGAGTTCCAGATGCATGCCGCACATATCACCGGTCTGATCCTGATTCACCATGCCGACGGTATGTCGGATATGCGGAAGAATGCATAACACCTGGCCTGGATCAGCGCGGTATTCACCACTGTTGTGGCGTACATAGATGGTGCCGCGCAGTGGACAGATGAATTGCATATCGGAAATGGTGCGTGGTCCCCAGGATTGTCCGGGATTCACCGGATGATGGTTGGCGATACGCACCACGGGATTGAAGGCGGCCGGCTGGATGAGCTGCATAAAATCTTATTCTAGTCCAGGTTGAACTTATGCCAGTGTATGGCGCTTACGAATCTTCTTGGACAATAAAATCTGGAGATCCACCATGGTTGTTGTAGAAAAAGCTCTGGAAAAAAAGCAGAATGAGGTTCAGCCGACGCTGAAACATACGCTTACTCCAGAACAAATTGCGCTCTACCAGCGTAACGGCTTCGTCAATGCCGGCCAAGTCTTAAACAAAGTCGAGGTCGAGCAGTTATGTGCCGAGATGGAGCGGGTGATGCGTGATCACCAGGATACGAGCAAGCCGCAGCCGTTTTCCCTTGTCAATATGGGCGCAAATGAGCAGCAACCGGTGTGGCAGATCGTCAACATCTGGCAGGCCAGCGAGGCTTTTCGTGATCTGGTGCACCATCCATTGATCGTCGACGCGGTGCAGCAGGCGACCGGAGCCAGTGGCCTGCGCCTGTGGCATGATCAGATCCAATATAAGCCGGCGCATAACGGCGGCATCAATAGCTGGCATCAGGACCATCCGTACTGGAAGCCCCTGACCCCCGCTGATACGCAGATCACTGCCTGGTTGGCACTGGATGACGTCGACGATGACAATGGCTGCATGTCGATGGTCCCAGGCAGCCATCTATGGGGCGATGCCATCGAGGACTTGTTCAAGTTGAGTGATTTCCACAAGGTGCCTGAACAGTACAACGGGCACGAAGTCCACGTCGTGCGCACCCCGGTACGGGCCGGCAGTCTGCACCTGCATCATCCCTATACCTGGCATGGTTCGCACGCCAACCGCAGTGGGCGGCCACGGCGGGCCATTGCCCTGCATTATATGACCAGTGAGGTGCGCCTGGTCGTTGAACGGAAATTCCACCACACGCTGGGACGCACCATCACTTCAGGCGCCGATGAGCCGATTGACGGCCCCTTGTTCATGACCGTGTACCCGGCGGACAAGCGCCAGGTGCCATCGCTTGCCAGCGTCAGTGATGTTCGCAATGCGGACTGACACTGGCTTATCAGTTCATCTATTCGACCAGTCGATGGTATTGCCTGCCGATGGTGAATAGACACGAATGACGGTGATTCCCGCCCGTCCGCCGCGGGTACGGATTTCGAGGGTATGTGGCTTGTCATCGCGACATTGGATGACGGTGGTGGCGGCATCGGCAGCGGTTTCGCTGCCGGTCGTCTCTACCGCCAAGTGATCGAGATTCATGGCATAGACTTTGAAAGCGGCGGTGAACTCTTTGGGCAGGTCTTTGCCTGAGACATCTTTAACGCCGGACAAGTTGACGTCCTCGGCCTTGATGCTGATGGCTCCGGAACGGCTGGTGAAATCGACCTTGGCGGTACCGCTGCCCTCGTCACCGCTCACGCTGCCAATGGCCTTGAAAGCATAGCTTTTCCCGTCGGGACTGATGTCCGAGAATACCAAGCGGTAGTCCTGGGCGACAACGTGCGTGCCGAGGCTGATCTGGTTGATCGACGGCCACCAGGCGGTGGGTGCCAAGGTCGGTCTGGTGACGGCGTAGCTGCTCGCCAGGGCGGTTGGCTTTTTACCATCGAGGATGAACTCGAGGGTGGCTTTTGACGCTCCGGCTCCCGGCTCACCGGCTACGGGTTGCACGGTCAGGTCGAGGCGGTTGCCGGTGAACGTGACTTTGACTACACCATCGCGATTGGTGATGAGACGGCCGTCGTGCAGGCTGGCATCGGTGGCGCCATAGGCGACGGCTCGTTCGCTGGCTGCCAATGCCAGTTCAAAGACCTGTTTCTGCCAGCGGTTTGAGGCTTGTTCATTGCGGCGCAGATGCGGCAGTAAGGCATCATAGAGCAATTGCGAACCGCGCGGATTGAGATGGATCTGATCGAGGAGGTACTCTTTGGGCGACTCGTGGGTGCGTTTCAATTGCTCTTTCCACAGGCTGCGCACATCGGCGATTTCGTATTCGTATTTTTTGGCCATCTCCTTGAGGAATTCGGCGGCGAT
>JAYVTR010000317.1:0-6821 GCA_043788625.1 Planctomycetota bacterium | reverse complement strand
CCCTCAGGCGTAGATAAAACAGCGCTGACACCTGAATCATTCATCCGCGTTGGCGTCGATGGCAAGCCATCGGCTGGTGATGGGCGCAAGCCTTCAGACGAGACCATGCTGCACGTCGCACTCTATCAACATACCGGATGCGGCGCCGTGTTGCATGGCCACCCCGTGCATGCAGTGGCCTTGAGCCTGGACGCTGAAGCGATGGTGGCTTTTCGCGGTATCGAAATGCAGAAGGCCTTCACCGGTACTGTCACGCACGACTGTACAACGCGTTTAGCGGTGATTGACAACAGCCAAGATATGGCCGAGCTCGCCGCCCGCGCCATTGCCGCCGTGGCCGTCGTCAAAGCCGAAGATGCGTGGGCGCCGGCGATCATGGTGCGAGGTCATGGCGTCTATGCCTGGGGACGTACGCCAGCCGCCGCTGGTCGACACCTGGAAGCCGTCGAATGGCTGAGTCGGGTATGGTTGCTGTCGCGCTCGGCAGGCGTGCGACAGCTGTGAGGCCATCGGTTTGACGCGCATCACAGAGTGCGTCAAAAGGGAGCGGGGACGTCGTCGTCAAGTGCTGATTACCTTCGCAGACGGCAGTGGCGCATCGCTGATTGATGCGGCATGAACTCCTTCTTGCGGAAGAGGTCGAGCGGGTACTGTCGCCCCTCCCACGACTGCCATTGTGCAGAGATGCTGGAGAAGCGACCATGGCCCATCGTTATGCTGACCTTTGCCGTATGGCTGCCGCCGCGCTGGAGGCCGTACCGGCGAGCACGCAACCGCGCGCTATGGTTGGTTTTGACGGGTTTATTGATCACATCATCGATGTCGTAGCCACCCGCGAAAGCCGCACGGTGTACTCGTCGACACCTACCATCGCTGAGTTCGGAGCGAAGGTTAGTGCGGCAGCCGGCAAGAGCGCCAATTTTGAATTGGTCACCAAGCACAGTAAGATTGGCGGCAATGGGCCGATCATGGCGAATGCCTTGTGCAGCCACGGCTGTCAGGTAACGGCGGTCGGCATCCTCGGCGCGCCGGTCATCGATCCGGTCTTCTCGGTACTTGCCGAACGCGCGGTCAAAGTGATTTCGCTGGGAGCGCCGGCGGTCACCGACGCGCTCGAATTCGGCGATGGCAAATTGATGCTCGGCAAATTATTTCCATTGGATGCGGTTACCTATCCGCGCCTGCTGGCAGCGGTCGGAGGGGTTGCTGGTTTGAAGGACCTGCTGCGTGAGCCGCGTGCCATCGCTACCGTCAATTGGACCATGACCCTCGAACTGACTGCCATCTGGGAACATCTTGCTGTCGAGATCCTACCGGGCTTACGTGCCGATCGCCCGTTGTGGTTCATTGATCTCGCTGATCCCGCCAAACGCACGCGTAGCGATATCACGGATGCTCTGGCTGCGCTTGGTAAGTTACAGCAGTTCGCCGATGTCGTGCTCGGTTTGAACGAAGCCGAATGTCGGCAGATCAGCGAGGTTTTGGGGCTTGCTTGGCCGACTGCGGCCAATGAGTGGGAAGCCGCCGAGCAAGCTTGCATGCATATCCGCGAACGTCTCAAGCTGTCGTATGTGATGTGTCATCTAGTGCGTTCGTCGGCGGTGGCATGGCTCACTGCGGATTCGGCTGCCGTAGCGGCTGGTTCTGGCTCCGCCAGTGCTGACGGCTTCTGGGTCGCCAAGCCCAAGATCACCACCGGCGCCGGTGATCATTTCAATGCCGGTTTCTTGACCGGTCTGATGCTGGGGATTGCGCCGGCGCAATGCTTGCAGATCGGTGGCGCCACCAGCGGTCATTACGTGCGTACCGCTGAATCGCCGACGCGTGAGCAAGCCGTCCTCTTTCTCCGCGATGCGGCCGGGTAAGTCAGCCATGATAAAGGGGGAATGCGAAAAAATCCCCGGTCATTGTCTACCACCCCATCTGCAGAGCGCTGAGCTAAACCCACCAACGATGCCTGTTTCTACTCCTGAAATTATTGCTCTGTGGCCGATGGTGTTGGAGCGCTTGCGCCCCGCGCATGGCAAGGCGGTCGATGTGTGGTTGGACCCGGTGAAGGTCCAGCCCATCGATCTCATCGACGGCACGCTGGTGCTCGAGTGCCCAAATCCACTGTTCAGCTATACCGTCAGCAATCGTTTGGCGCCGGCGATCATCGCCGCGGCCAGCGAATTGATGGGTGTGGCAGTGCTGCAAGTACGTGGGCATGTCACCGGCACCGCCTTGCGTGAACACGAACGTCGTAAGCGTGAGGCGCAGGTCACGCCTGCCGAGGCCCTGCCGGCAAGCACCGTTTCGACGGTAGCCGAGCGTACCACGCGGGCCGCTGTCACTTGGGGGCAGGGTTTCAAGCTGCTCGACACTTTTGTCGTCGGCACGGCCAACAGGCAAGCCTATGACGCTATGCGGCAAGTGCTCGACCAGCCGGACGCCAGCGTCAATCCAGTATTTATCCACGGTAAATCGGGACTGGGCAAAACGCATTTGGCCCAGGGCTTGGCCCTGGCATTCAAAGAGCGCTATCCAAGTGCCAAAGTCCAGTACCTGCGTTGCGAGCAATTCACCAATGAATGGTTGTTGGCGTTGGGCGGCGGGCCCAAGGCGATCAATGCCTTCCGCGTCAAGATGCGTCACGCCGATTTATTGTTGCTTGATGATATCCACTTTCTCAGCCAAGGCGCCAAACCCAACACCACCAATGAATTGTTCGCTACTTTCAATGCTTTGAGTGAGCAGGGCCGCAAGGTTGTCTTCACCTCCGATGCGAGCCCGCGCGATATCAAGTATCTTGAGGCCAGCTTCGTGGGTCGCTTCATCGGTGGTTTGGTTGTCGAGCTGCAAAAGCCCGATGCTGCCTTGCGCCGTGAAGTGGTGCGCGCCAAAGCTACCTCGCAAGGTATGTTGGTGCCCGATGAGGTGATCGATTATGTGGTCGAACACATCACCGATAATGTGCGTGAGCTCGAAGGCGCGGTCAATAAACTCGTTTCTTATGCGCGCAGTTTTCGTCGCGACATTGATCCGGCGTTGGCCCGGCAAGCGCTGGCAGATCTGATTGAACGCAATCCCGGCGAAACCCTCACCCAGATCGTTTTACGCGAGGTCGCCGATCACTATGGTGTCGACGTCAAAGAACTTTTAGGTAAAGGCCGGGCTGGCCCGTTGTCGACGGCACGTCATGTGGCCATGTACGTGATGAAACTCGCTACTGGCGGATCATACGCGGCAGTTGGTCGGGAATTCGATGCCGGCCACACCAACGTCATCTACGCTTGTGCTCAAGTGAAGAAGTACCGTATCCACGAAAAGCCGCTGGATGAGTTCCTCGTCGATTTGTTGCTGCGCGCCAAGCGCGGGTAATTTCAAGGATCCTGACCGCGGCGGCGGCGACTCCCACCTGGAGCGCACTCGAGCGTGTCGCAGACACGGCGGGTGGGCTGTCTGGCGCCTCTTGTAGTATGCGGGGACGGGGGTTAGCATCGCAGCCAACCCCGTCCGGCACGTGTTGCTGCGGAAGGAGATTCCTGTGCGTCTTCATCGTCCTCTCGGCGGAATGCTGGCTCTCGTCTTAGCAATGTCTTTTCCCTTGGCGGCATCAGATGCGCCAAAGGTGGATGGCGATGGACTATTTCCGGTAGAACTCACGACTATCTTATCGAAGCCTGATTCGTTGCGGGATGCGAAGGTGAAGTTTCGGTGCACCTTTGCTGCCGTCACCGATCTCTTCGATTTTCAACGTACCAGTTTTCGCCCCGAGCGTTTTGCGGCGATCGCCATTTGGGATGATCGTGCTAAGTTGTGGCAGCCGGAAGTGCGCGCCGATGTGGTGACCACGGTTTTCATTCCTAAGGACCGGATTACGCCGACGCGTTCGACCAGCCTGAAAAAATATCAACAGCTCGAAATTGCCGGTATTGTCAAGGACGTTGTCGAAGGTGTGCCGCAAATCGAGGTCCTTGAGATCCGCCCGGTCAAGGGCGGTCAGTTCTCTGATGTAGCGATTTATCACGTCGAACAGGCCATGTTGTTGGTTGTTGATGGGGCACGTGATTTGGCCGAAGAGCACTTCGCTAGCGCCCTCACTGGTGATCTGCCATTACCGGCTCAGGTTGAGATTTCTGCGCTGCGCGGCAGCAACCTGATCGATGCCGGTCGTTTTGCCGACGCGGCTACCGTCCTCAGCAGTGCGGTGGGCAAGGCTGCGAATGACAGCCTCATGCTGAATGCAGATCGTGCTCAGCTGTACGCCTTGTTGGCCAAAGCGCAGAGCGAATTGGCCGAACGTAGCGATGGCACCCAACGTCAAGCCGCGGTCGATAATGCGCGTAAGGCGTTGGCTTTCGATCCGGCCAATGGCGAAGCCTATGCCGTACTCGGCATCAGCTTGGCAGGTCTCGGCCAGTTTGATGAAGCCCGTCGTCATTGCGACAACGCAGTGCGTTTGCGCCCGGCTGACGCAGAAGTGCGCTGGTACCTGGGGCGTATTCTTGATCAGCAGGGGCGAAGTGATGAAGCCATCGATGCATTGAAAAAATCCATCGATTTGACGCCTAAGGATTACCGCATTCACCGCGCCATCGCCAGTGCCTATTATCATCGCGGCCTGAAGGGCGGCCCGTCGGCCGGTCAGGATCTGTCAACGGCCTTGCGTGAATATGATATTACTTTGCGCTTAAATCCAGGCGATGCCGAG
Organism: Planctomycetota bacterium; assembly: GCA_043788625.1. GTDB lineage: Bacteria > Planctomycetota > UBA11346 > UBA11346 > UBA11346 > CAIUVD01. The sequence goes on along the minus strand of JAYVTR010000317.1, from coordinate 2,128 downwards.
ATCCTCGTGCTGTCGGGGCAAGTGTTGGAAGCTGGCGCTAAAGCCGGTGCTGAAATTCAGGTCGGTTCTGTCCGTCAGCCAGCCACCGTCGAGTTGGCCTTGGCACGTTACCGGGCAGCAGTGCAGATGAATGATCATCTGGTGAGCGCTTGGTCTGCCTTGGGTCTGCTCAGTGTGACCTTGAATCATCTCGATGATGCCAAGATGGCGGTAGAAAAATTGACCGCGCTCGGTGACACCGCTGGCGCAGCGCAGCTGAGTAAGTTACTGCCCATGGCAGGACAACCTGCAGCTACACAGACAACGGCCACGCCGGTACGTCCAGCGCCGACCCCGGCAGCGGCTCCTATCGCTGCTCAGGTGGTTCCAGAACCAGTCGCTGCTCCGGTGGTGGCTCCGGCGCCAGAAATCCCAGTTGCTGATCCGAATTTGCCGGCACAACCGGTACCAGAGACCATTCCCGCCGCCGATCCGCTCCCAGCTGCCGAGCCACTGCCAGCTGCGGCCCCTGCTCAGTAATAAAAATAATAGTGGTCAAACAGACCCTATCTGCTACAGGTGACCGCCATGCTGGCGGAATTAACAGTTCAAAACCTTATCATTGTTGAACGGGCCCATCTCCGTCCGGGAGAGGGTCTGGTAGTGATCAGTGGCGAAACCGGAGCCGGCAAAAGCCTGCTCTTGGATGCCATTGACATTGTCTCTGGCTCACGGGTGCGGGCCGGCTTAGTCGGACGCTGGGCCGACGCAGCCACCGTCAGTGCCGTTTTTCAGGTGACCTCGCTACGCGCTGAACGGATTGCCGAGCTGACCCAGGTACCGGTCAGCGATGGCCAAATCATTCTGCGCCGGCGCATCACGGATAACGGTCGCTCGCAAGCCTGGATCAATGATATTCCAGTCACTGTCGCAACCTTGCGTCTGGCTGCCGATCAATTGATCGATCTGCATGCCCAACATGAACCGATCCGTCTCGCCGATCCCGCTGTGCAACTGGATTTGATTGATTCCTTTGCGGGACACGACGAGCTGGTTACGGCTTATCGCATGGCACATGGGCTGGTCACGCGTCTCAGCCGGGAATTGGCTGCCATTGATGGCGGTGAACGCGAAAGCCTTAAGGAACAGGATTATCTTACTTTTCAAGCGGCTGCTTTTAATCAGCTGGCACCCGAACATGGCGAATTCAGCGAACTTGAGCGTCGCCACGCCCTGTTGTCGGCCGCCGGTACTTGGCGTGATCAGGCTGAGCATGCGGCGCAGGTTTTAAGTGAGCGTGACGATGCCTTGGTGACCGTCGTCGGGCGTCTGGTACGGCGCTTGGACGGTGCCCCGGATCCGCGTCTACGAGCGAGTCATGAAGCCCTGGTGGCTGCCCTTGAGCATCTGCGCGATGCAGCCGTGCATGCCAATGAAGCCGCCGAATCGATCAGCGCCGATCCTGCCGAACTGGCGCGGGTTGAAGAGCGACTCGATTTGTGGAATGACGTACTGCGTAAACACGGTCCTGATGAGGACGCGATGTTCGCTGCCAGGGAAGCCATCTCGGCGCGCTTAGCCGAGCTTGCCGGATTGGATGACCGGCGCAGCCAATTGGCGACTCAGGTTGCCGCCGCCATTACTGAACGGGCGGCGCTGGGTGATCGACTGGCGCAGTCGCGTCGCGTTGCCTTCGCACGTCTGGCCGAAGCGGTGCATGCCTTGCTTGGCGAACTTGGCATGCCACGGGCGTCAATTCAATTGGTTGAGTCGCATGCTTCTGATGCCAGTGAACCGACTTTGCTGGGTACGCTTCGTCAAGAGTTGCATGTATGCACAAATCCGGGACAAAAGCCCGGATCGATTCGTGATATTGCTTCTGGTGGTGAGGCTTCGCGCTTGATGCTGGCATTGTCAGCCGCCTTGGCCACTTCAGATCGCATCCCGCTCATAGTCTTTGACGAGGTGGATAGTGGGGTTGGTGGTCGACTCGGGGCGATCATCGGAGCCAAACTTGCGCGACTGGGGCAGGATCGTACCGTCTTGGTTGTGACTCATACACCTCAGGTAGCAGCATGTGGCCTGCGTCAGTATGCGGTGCGTAAACACCAAGGTGATGACCAAACGGTGGTTGAAGTCCGAGAGATTG
>JAYVTR010000316.1:0-3332 GCA_043788625.1 Planctomycetota bacterium | reverse complement strand
GGGAGCCGTGCTCGACATCCAGGATAATGACTTCCGACGCGGCGCGGCGATGAAGGTGATGCATGGGCGCTTCACCGACGATCCGCAGGCTCTCGAGCGATTTTTAGCCGAAGCGCAAGTCACCGCCCAGCTCGAACACCCCAATATCGTGCCGATCCACGACATGGGCGTGATGCCGGACGGCTCGCTCTACTTTACCATGAAGTTGATCGAAGGCCTGTCATTGGGCGATGTGGTGAAGTTGCAGCGCATCCATCACGGGCTGCTGACGCGTGACGGTTATATTGCCGAAAAAACAAAGAAAGAGGCGGCCAAGAGTGCCGATGTCCGCAAGAGCCGCGAACAGATCGAAGCTGATTATGCAGCTGATCTCAGCAAAGGCGCTGAGATTGCCGCGCGTTTCAGTCACGAAACTACTTTGCTGATGTTTCTCAAGGTCCTCGATGGCGTGGGTTTCGCCCACAGCCGCGGGGTGGTGCACCGTGATATCAAGCCCGACAACATCATGCTCGGTGCGCATGGTGAAGTGCTGGTAGTCGACTGGGGTATCGCCAAGGTCTTGAAAAAGGCCGATCGCGAGTGCGACTTTGTGCGCAAGATCGAGCGCGAAGTAGTATCCTTGCGCGATGAGCATGCGATCAGCGCGACGATGACCGGCTCGGCCATGGGCACGCTGTTCTACATGCCGCCTGAACAGGCCTGTGGCGAACTCCATCGACTCGATGGGCGCAGCGACATCTATGCTCTCGGCGCGACCCTGTACGAGCTATTGGCTTTGCACCGTTGTTTTGAAGCCAAATCTCTGGCCGAGGCCATGGCCGTCATCACCACCGGCGATTGGCTGTCCCTCGACCGAGCACTGCCGACTTTGCATAAAGACCTGGTGGCGATCGTGCATCGGGCGATGGCTCTTGATCCGGCCCGTCGCTATGCTGATTGCACGGCTTTTGCCGCTGACATTCAGCGTTTCCTGTCCGGACAGGCGGTGCTGGCCCGCCAACGTAATGTCATCGAGTTGATCGGCGCCTGGGTCGCTGCCCATAAGCGCCAGGTTCAGGTGGGGGCAGGCGGCATGGTATTGATGGCCGCCACCATCGCCGGCACGGCAAGTTATCTGCATCATGCGACGGTGCAGGCCGGCGGCGCCAAGTTGGCTGAAGCGCAGATGCGTTATGCGGCCGCACAGAAATCTGAGGTGCTGGACGATTACCGCGAAGCAAAGCAGATCCTCGCCACCGCCAGCGAATTCATTCCTGACGATCAGCGCATTCCCGAGCTGCGTGAGGCGATCAATCAGTCGCTGAAAGATGCGCAACGGCGTCAGGATGAGGAGCAGAAGCGTCAAGCGGCGCAGATTTCTGCCAAACTGTCGTATGACGAAGCGCTCAAGCTGGCCGCCGAAGAACACTACGAGGACGCCGAAACCAACATCAACGCCGCCTTGCGTCTCGACCCGTTGAATGCGGATTTCCTCAAGACCCGCGACGAGGTGCGCAAGTTGCTCAGTGATCGTCGGCTCCGTCAGCGCACGCAGCAGGCGCGCGATCTGCGCGCTCAAGCAGATGCCGCCCTGGTCACGGTTGGACAACTACCGCCTGATGATGCACAGGTGGTGGCGTTGCTCGACACGGCGAAAACGGCTTTCGATCAACTTGAAACCTTGCCACCGGTGCTTGGCACCCAAGAGCAGATCCAGCGCTATAGCGCTTTGCGTGTCAGTGCCGAGCAGGCGCGTAATCACCGGCGCTTGGTGGTGGAAGCCGTACCTTTGAAGAAAGCTGTGCGCGAAGCCTTGACGGCGTCGCAGTACGAGGTGGCACGGGCGGCGCTTGAGCAGGCACGTGGCAAGACCCCGGAAGACAAAGAGCTGGTGACGCTGAATGATGAACTGGTAACGGCGGAGACGCGGTTTCAGGATCAGCAGGCCAATCTCAAAGCGCGCAAGGACGCTGATCAGGCTTTGGAAATGGCGGTCGGCTTCGAGAAATCAGGTAAGTTTGACGAGGCTTTGGCACGGATCGCCGTGGCTTTGACTTTCATGCCGGGTGACGGCAAGGCTCTGGCGCTGCGCAATCAGGTGGTGGGCGAGAAACAGCATGCCGAACAGGATGTTCGACGTCTGGCGGCAGTGGCCCTGGCTGAAGCTGCCTTGCTCAGCGTCAATCAGGAGCAGAAGATCATCGCTGATGCTTATCGTCAGGTGAACGAGACCACCGCCCGCATCGTGCAGTTGGATCACCAGCTGGGACGTGCTTCGATCGCCGAAAAAGGCCCGCTCTTTGCTGCTGTCAATGAACAGAAAGCCGCACGTACGGCAATGGCCGAACACTGGGCCTTAGCCGAAGGCAAAGCCAACAGTGCCTTAGCGGCGCTGATAGAGTTTCCCGCTGACGCCAAGGCCAGCGAGGTGCGCAAAGTTTTATGTCAGTTGTATCTGTCACGTTTACGTGAGGCGCGCAAAACCCGCAGCCTCTCTGAGATCAACGCCTTCACGAATCTCATCCGCCGTTTTGATCCTGATGGCTCATTCAAACGTGATCTTGATAATCAAGGTCAACTGACGATGTCAGGTGCGCCAACGGCGGCGATGGCAGCGCACCTGCTTGAAGATGGTGCCGATACGCGCTTGGTGCCCGTGGGCGAGGCGTTGCCGCTGACAGTAGGGGTGCCCATGGCCTTGCCTGCCGGAAGCTATCGGGTGACTTCGGGCGCACAGAGTTTGTCGGTGGTCATCGCCAGCGGCCAGAATCGGACCGTGGTGTGGCCAGGCATCTTGCCGACCATCACCGGTGTGCCCTTGGCGTATGTGCCGGCTAACGGCGAACAGAAGGCATTCATGCTCGGGGTCAGTGAGATCACGGCCAGTCAATACCTTGAATTTTTGCGCAGTCCGGTGGTGTTTGCCGCCATCGGTAAACGTTTTCGCGAGTCGTTCGATAGCGGCAAACCGCTGTCATTCCCATTCATGCCATCGGTACAGGTCGGCGATGACGCCTTTGCGCCATTGTACTTCGAATTGGGGCACGCGGCCAAGGATGAGGGGCAGCTGTCAGGCATTCGCATCAACCCGAAGGTGGATGGACAGTTGCCGATGGGCAAGGTGACGCGCCTCGATGCTGAAGCTTATTGTGCCTGGTTGTCGCAGGCCACGTCCATGAAAGTGCGCCTGCCGAAAGCCCGCGAATGGCAATTCGCCGCTAACGGTGGCGACGAACGCCGCGTCTATCCATGGGGGGCGTACTTTGTCGGCCAATTCGCCGCTACCGCCTTATCGGCCGGAGCTGAACAACAGGCGGTAAAGGTTGGCTCATTCCCTACCGATTGCGGGCCAT
>JAYVTR010000315.1:0-16279 GCA_043788625.1 Planctomycetota bacterium | reverse complement strand
ACAGATGCAGAGCCACCTGCTGCAGATCTGGCGCAACGTCAACATCACCGTCGTCTTTATTACCCACGACCTGGATGAAGCCACCCTGCTGGCTGATCGCATCGTGGTTTTGGGAACTCAGGATGAGCACCATCCCGGCGGGCACCTGGTATCGATCTTGCCGACCAACTTCGCGCGCAGCCGTGACATCGACATCGTCCGCGACCCCGGCTACGCAGCGTTGCGTAGCCAGCTCGAACACCTGGTGCATCCGTTGCCGCCCGCCGAGCTGCCACCGCCACTGCCGTTGGGACGCATGACCCCGGTCTAACCGGCTGCGAAGCGCAGCCGGTTAGACCGCGTCAGGATGGCGCGGGGTCGCATGAGCGACCATTTTCCGCGACATCCAGACGTCGGTGCTTTTTAATCGGGGGGCCGTGGCCCCCCAACCCACCCTTTTGGGAACGTGTAAACGTGATCGCTATTCGCGAACGCATCCTAGTCTGCGGGCGTGGCTACGCTTTCTTCTCAACGACGTTTGCCTTGGGGCTTTCTCGGCTGCGCCGGGCTGCTGACGGCCGTTGGCGTCATGATGGTGATCAGCGCTACCGCCCGGGAGTCTGAACCCGGACTGGCCAGCGAAGCACGGGCGCAAATGCTGTGGTGGGCAGTGGCCATTGGCGCATGCTTAGCCGCTTGGCGGGTGCCATTCGTTTGGTGGCGCGACCTAGCCATCCCCGGTTATATCGCCGCGTTGCTGGTGATTCTTACCATGGCGGTGCTGGCCGGCACCAGCCTGGTGCCGCCAATCAAAGGCCAGACCAATTGGATCGTGCTCGGGCCGCTGCGCGTGCAGCCGGTAGAATTCATCAAGCTCGCCACCTTGCTGGCGACCTCGCTGCTGATGACCGCGCCCGGTTTTGACGCGCGACGTTTCACCCACGTCCTGCTGGCCCTGGTGATCGCCGGCCTGCCGGCGGCGCTGTTGGCCAAGGAAGACTTGGGCAGCGCATTGACCTTTGTGCCGATGGCCTTCGGCATTCTCATCGTCGCCGGTCTACGCTTGCGCCACTTAGCCATCCTCGGCCTGATCACCCTGACCGTCGCCACCGCCGGCATTGCCAACTTACCGAAAGAAGGCAGCAAGGCCTACCAATACAAACGCATCCAGGCGTGGTTGCATCCAGATCAGTATGCCCTCACCGAAGGCTACCAGACGGCGCGCTCGGTCGGGGCCATCGGCTCGGGCCAATGGACCGGCAAGGGGTGGGGCCAGGGCGATCAAAACCGCCTGGGCATGATTCCCGAAAAACACACTGACCTGATCTTCGCGGTCACCGGTGAAGAATTCGGACTGCTAGGAACCGTGTCTGTACTCGGCCTCTTCCTGTCATTTGCGTGGATTGGTTTGGCCAATGCCAGCTGTGCCCGCGATGCCTGCGGGCGTTATGTGGTGGTTGGCTACATCTCGTTAGTATGCGGCCAAGCGGCAATCAACCTGGCCGTCGCCACCGGTCTCATGCCGGTTACTGGCGTCACCTTGCCATTTTTCAGCTATGGTGGTTCTAGCCTGGTCAGCATGTGGCTCGGCCTGGGTATCGCCTGTTCCGCGGCCACCTTTCAGCCCCGCACATCGGCATCGTGACAGCGGGAAATGGTTCTTATAATACAGCCATGTCCGTTGCCGCCCCCCATCCTGATCTGGCCGCTGGCATGCTGTTGGTCGCCAACCTGCAGCTGACCGATGAGAATTTTTCGCGTTCAATAGTTTACCTCGTCGAACATTCCAATGAAGGCAGCTTGGGCTTCATTATCAATCGCCCGTTGGAACTGACTTTAGGCGAGCTGTGGAATGATTGCCCGAGCGGCCTCGCCGACGCCAAGGCCGCCGCCGACGGCGGCCCGGTCGAGCGGCATAAAGGCCTCTTGCTGCATCGTCATCCGGGCATTGCTGAAACCGCCCCGATGGGCCATGGCATTTTCATCGGCGGTAATCTGCCGCAGATCGCCTCGCGCTGGGCCAGCGGCCCGGATCGCATCGGACCGCGGCTGTTCCTCGGCCACAGCGGTTGGACGGCCGGCCAGCTGGACCGCGAAATCACCGCCGGGGCGTGGCTGATTCGTCCCGGCCACAGCGACTTACTTGCGCTGGTGACCGACCCCACTACCGGCAGCGACGGTGACCAGTTGTGGGAGCGCCTGCGGCATGGACCGCACGGCTTGCCGGCGCCGTCACTGAATTGACGGTAATTTCTTCAGACTTTTTTTAAAGGTATTTGCTCAAAGCTATTTGCTCAAAATTATTTGCTCAAAACCCTGGCAATATCGCCGGGGCGCAGCTCGACGGCGACAATACGCCGCGATGGTCCCAAGAGCACGGTGAAATTATCGAGCGGTGGCTTCCAGGCGTCGTTGAGCCTCTGGGCCGCCTCGAGGCTACGTGCCAAAACCACGCTTACCGGCGCCCCGGCGGCGATCAACGCCAGCGCCTCGCGGATGCGCCGTGGGTCGCCATCGCCAATCACCAGCACCAAGCGTACATCATTGACACCGCTGGTGGCCAGAGCCGCTTGGTAGCGCTGTACAGTGAAGGCGGCTTGCTCATTCCACACGGACAACAACAAGAACAGCACGTGGCCTTCACTGGCGTTCTTGGCATCGATGGGCTGGCCATCCAGGCCCGGGCCGCCGGTGACTTCGACGATGCCGCCGATGCGCTCATGCCAGCGCACCAGGTCGAGCAGGAAGGCAAACTCCGGCAGTTCGGCGGCAAGGGCCTCGGCCCTGGCGCGAGCGGTGATGAGCCGGCCTTGGCGTAATTGAAGCTGTACCCGCAAGGCGCGGCCGTTCTGCTTGAAGATCGGTTTCTCCAAGGCGTCGAGGCGATCGAGCAGACCGTCGACGCCGGTGCAGGTATCGTCGAAATTGAAATGCCATTGCGCCTGGTAATAAACAGCTTTGTTTTCGAAGCGGGTGCCGGCGCAGGTGTCGGCGACCGCATCAACCCGTGGGCCGCTGGCGCGTTGCTGCTCTAGTCCCGCGGCAGGCGGCAGGCTGCGAAAGCCGTCCAAGGTCCGCTCTAAATCCATGATGGCGGCCTCGGCCGCTCGCGACCGCGCATCAGTCGGCATTCCGTCCATCGGGTTGGCCGTGGTGGTCGACGGACGGGGCTCACCGCAGCTGCTCAGCAACAGCATGGTCGCCATCGCTAATACAACCAATATCGGCATATAATGAACACGCATTCCGCGAATGTATGGTCTTCTGGGCTGACGCCATCCACGCTTGGCAGCGCCATGGCGGCCCTGATCATCTGCACATGACCAGTGCCTCACGGACGCGAATCAAACTGTGTGGCTTTACTCGCGCCGCCGATGTGGAGGCAGCGGTGGCGGCTGGTGTCGACGCCATCGGCCTCAATTTCGCACGTGGCCCACGCCGCATCACTACCGAGGTAGGGGCGCAGCTGGTGCGGGCCATTCCACCCATGGTCCAGGCGGTAGCGCTGTTCGTTGATGCCAGCGAGGCCGAGATCCGTGCAGTGATGGCGGCCACCCACTGCACCACCGTGCAATTACATGGCGATGAGCCGCCGGCACTGGCCGCTAGCCTGGCACGCGATTTCTCGGTGATCAAAGCCGCGCGCATCGCCAGTGCCGCTGACCTCGAACGACTACGTGGCTATCCAGCGGATGCCTATCTGCTCGATGCCTGGACGCCTGACGCGCATGGCGGCACCGGCCATGCCTGGGATCACCGCCTGCTGGTCGGGTTTGCCTTGGGGGTCCCGCTTATTCTCGCCGGCGGCCTGTCGCCGACGACGGTAGGGGCCGCGGTCTGCCAGGTGCGACCATTTGCGGTAGATGCTGCAAGCGGCGTTGAAAGCTCTCCAGGGATCAAAGATGCGGCATTGATGCGGGCGTTTGTGAATGCGGTGACCACGGCTGCGGTGGCCGCTGCGGCTGTGCCTGCCGCCGTTGACGACGTCTGAGAACCGGGGCTGGCAACTGAGCCGACGTTGACCAAAATTCCGCCCATGACCGAGGCACAACGCTCTGCGACTACCGGCGATGATTTTGCCACCGTCGATCTTATCAATGAGGCGCGACGCCCGATCCTGATTGCGCGCCACCGTGCATTGGTCACCGACATGGAACAGACCCTGTCAGAAGCCTTCGTCACCGGCGACGGCGAGGGCAAGCGCTTCAAGGCGATGATTGAAGAGTTGTCGAGCGATAGTGAAATCCGCCGCATCCAATGTACATTGAAGACCATTATCGATGATGAACACAATCGCGATCTGACCCTGCAGCAGGCCCTCACCGAATACCTGTGCCTGCTGCGTGAAGAGAACAATGTCGAGGTCGCCGCCTTGCAGATGCACGCCATCGGCGTCTATCGTGCGGTACGTGTCCTGGTCATCGCCCGTCAGCACGATGCGCCGACGCTCGATGAGCTGCGCGAGATGTCACTGACCGGCGTTGGCACCTTGTTGGACCCGCAAACCATGGTTTTTGGCCGTAGCGGCGGAGCCCAGGTCTATACCCGGTCATTCATTGAACGGACGCTGAAAAGCATCAAAAGCCTGCGCCAAGGTGACCGCCCCGACACCACCTGGCACGATGAGGATTCGGCGACCACCATCACCCGCGAAGACCAGGCACAGGTCATGCAGATGCCCGAAGCCGAACGCGGCCAAGCCATGGCATTCTTGATCCGCGACCGCATCCGCAGCCGTTTCTACCGGTCGGTGTTTCTCGAATACCTCTCGCCCGATCAATTCGAGCCGAGCGAAACCGAAGCCCTTCCAACCGTGCTTTCCTGGCTGCAGAGCCTGGCCGATACACCACACATGTTCGTATTTCTGCAGGGCCAACCGGAACGGCAGAAAACCTTCCGTATCGCCATGCTGACACAAAAAATCGTCCAATTGTTCGAGATCTATGCACGCGTCAGCATTGCCGAAATAGATCCGCGCCACCAAGCCGCACTGGCCGATAAGACTACCCGTGAACGACTGGTGTACTTGGCGAAGATCCATTACCCACCAATCGCCCTCAGCCCTGAATTGACTTTGGCCGCCTTGCTGTGTCCCTTCACTGCCTTTGTGGAGTTCGTGCAAACCCGTACTCAAAACGGTGATTTCGTACTGCCGCCAGACCCCAAGCGCTGAGCCGCCACTGAACCTGACCGCAAAATAAGCGGCAGCGAATCACACACTCAATCGTACCACCTGCTATCGAACCACCGGACGAGGATGCCACCATGTGCCCCAACCGTTTCGTCTTTTCCGCCTGCCTGCTTGCGTTGGCGACATTCGCACCGGCCATGGACACCCCGTTGATCCTGCCGGCGGGTACCAATGCCGGCGTCATCGACCCCAGCCTGGGCACCCTGACCACCATCGAAGTCATCAGCAACGGCAGCACCCGCAAAGCATTCGTCAATTGGCTGATGGATCTCGATCAACGCCAGCGCCGGCCTTTTGCTGAGCGTGATGGGGTGATGTATTCTGAATTGCGCGTCGGCTCACCTGCGATCAAGCCGGTGCCCGAGGAGTTCATTCAGATATTTCCCAATAAGGCAACTAAGGCGCAAACTGACGCCGGTCAGAAAGACCTCCGTTCGCAAGTCTACGAAGCTGAAAAAGCCTTTTGGGAACAAGAGCACAAATACGACGGCATCGTCCGCGGCGCCTACAGCGGGCAGTACCTCATGCTGGTGGTGCCATCGACGCGCGCCGTGCTCTTCTATCAGAATTCTGGCAAGGAATCGCTCGATCTGATCGGCTGGAGCCAATACAGCCCACTCCTGTATGTCCCCAGCGCCTGGAAATCGACGCCTGATCCAGCCCAGCTGGTACAAGGATTGGGGAAACTCGACGAAGACGAAAAAAAGGCCATCGAAGGCGCCTTGCACGCACGCGAGGACGGCTCGGTAGCGGCAGCAGCGAAAAGCGAGATCTGGTGTACGAATATCGGTGATGCGTTCATGGTCGTCGATTCCGCCAATCAGAAGATCTGGGCCTATGAGATCAAAGGCCAGACCGTGGCCATGACCTCCGTACGCAGCATGGGCGTCGACCTCATCGCCCCCGGCTACCAAACCAAGCCGCACGATCAGGATGGCCTTGAGCAATTCGGCAAACTCTATGCCGGACAGTTGAAGGATATCGGTATCGCCAAGCTTGATGGGCCGTACATCCAAGCCTTCATCAATGCCCAGCAAGTCGGCGACGCCACCAAGGCCGGCGCCTTGCAGGCCAACGTGGTCGGCAGTCAGATTGTTCTCAACTTCACCGCTCAGCGCAAAATCGTCATTTATGAATACCGCTCCGGGGTGGGCCTCAACCTGACCTCGGTACGCGATACCACAGTTGATCTCGGCCTCACCCTGTTGGCCCGCCAGATCAGCGAAAAGACCTATGCGCGTGTAGCCTATAACGAGGCGATCAAGTCGAAGACCAACAATGTCCTAGGTTTGATGACCTATGCCTTGGGCTTGGACCCGAGTCTCTATGTGGACGCCGATAAGAACACCAGCCTCAAGAACACGCTTAAGGCCGATTGGGATAAATTGAAAGCCGACGCCATCAAGGCCGAGGAGGAGCAGAAGGCCAAGCGCGAGACCATCGCCACCGCCGCCGAGGCCGAACGCAAGCGTCTGCACGAAAAGAAAAAAGGCTAGCAGGCTGAGGAACGCCTGCGGGGGTTCCGGGGGTCTTGCGACCCGCGGTCGCAGACCCCTGACTGAAGAGTAAAGAGCCTCTGGATTTCCCGGAAAATCGGCGCGCCAGCGCCCCGGGGAATCCTGACGCGACTAGCAGGGTGAGGTTTTTCCTCACCCTGCTAAGCCAGGCGACGCAGTCCCCGGCGCAGAATCTTTTCGGTAGGCGCACCGGGGGCTTGGCGACGCCAGCGGGCCGCCAACCCGATGATCCAGGCCGGATGGGTTTTACCGGCGTCATTCAGCCAATTGCCCACTGACAATTGCACATAGCGCGCCGGATCGGCGCACAGCTTGGTCAACAGCGGCTCGGCCAGGGTGGGATCGACGACCAGGGCCTTGAGATGGGCGCACCATACGCCGCGTGGACGCGTCGCCTCGCAGGCACAGCGGCGGATATTCGCATCGGCATCCTCAGCCCACGCCTGCAACAGTCCAAGGGCGGTGGGTAAATCGGCCACCAGGTGCGGACGCAATTCCATCCACGCCAGTTCACGCACGGCGAAATGGCCGTCGGCCGCAAACGGACGCGTATCGTCGAGGCGTTCAGGCAAGCTGCGTCCGGCCCTGGCCAACGTCGCTACGCATGCCCAGCAGCGCACCATATCGCTGCAATGAGTAGCGACTTTTTTCAACCGGTCAGGCGATACCGCCGCCATGGCGATGCCGATGCCGCGCATCCGCTGCATCATCCCCGAAGCATTCAGCGCCGCGGCGGCCGCCAACACCGGCCTGGCGACGCGTGCACCGAGCAAATCGGGCAACACCGCAGCCGCCAAAACCGCTTGGTCGATTGCCAATCCTTCACACAGATTGCGGGTCTCATCACGCCCGTGATTGAGTTCATGCAAGATGTCCGGAGGAATTGCCGCCCGGCTACGGGCACCCGTGCGCACTCGGAGCGTGGAGCGAGCGGAGAGAGTGGAGAGCGCGGGGAGCACAGGCAGAACCGGCATAGGCGCCAGCATGGGCAATTTTCTAGCGCAAAAAAGCCTCCAACGCATGCTTCTGCGCCATGAGCGTGACCTTCGCCTGCGATGATCGGGATCTGCAGTGGCGGTGGAACCGCGCCCTACATGGCCTGGGGACCGCCGTCGGTTGGCGGCACGGCGAGCGGTTTATGACCGACAGCGACCTGCCCGCCAATCTGCTGGCCGATGATATCCTTCCGGGTATGGCGCTCGCGGCAGTACAGGCCGCGTTGCGCCAGCCGGACCCGCCCCCTGAGTTTACGGCCCTACCGCTGGCTGCCATCGCCTATGAGGTGTGGCTACGTACGCGGGAATCAGCCCTGCTGAGCGCGGCCTATGCAGCCGGCCTACGCGATGCGATCCGGCTGGCGCCACACACCGGGCTCGCCCCCGCCTGTACGCTCTACGCCACGCAACGCGCCCTCGCCATCCTGGCGGCTGCGCTTGGCGATACGTACGCCGCCAGCAGGTGGCGACAGCGTCAGGAGGCGACCCGTCAGACGCTGATGCAGCGTTATTATCGACCCGGCGTAGCGGGTTTCCCTGACGGCGACGGGCACCTGTCCCTGCTGCCGTTGGTAGCGGGGGTCATTGATCCTCCGACCTTGCAACGCATCTGGCAACGTCATCTGGCCACGCCGCTACAACGCTGTCGCGAATTTGATTCCCCCCTGGCCCCGCACCTGCCGCGCTGGCTCGAACAGGCCGGAAAACCGGCGGCCGCCAGTGAACTTCTGCTCACGTGGCTGAGCGCGCCGCTGGTGGAATCCACGCCCAGCCGACTACGCCAGAGCGAAGCCATCTCCCGCGTGCATGGGGTGCATCGCCACGCCGGCGGCTTGGCGTGGAACTGCCGGTCGTTGAGCAATGGCCGCCAGCACCTCTACCGCCGCCATGTCGTCAATGTCGGTGACATGGCAATCGATCAACAACTGCACACCGCCGAGCTGCGCCTCAACGGCGGGCTCATCGCCCAAGTGGATGGCGCCTGCCGCGTCATTACCGACAACCGTGGCCGCGTCGCCGGGGTCGTCGGTACCGCCTCCACGACGGTCGGCATTACCATCGCCTGCGAGGGCGCCACGCAGCATCTGGTGGTAGATCCTGACGGCCTGGCCCTGCTCTAAAAGCGTGTCAGGAATGGACGCGGTCGGTGGTTGATCGGAGGCGGACGTTGGGCATCACAGACAGTGCTATGTTCTTCAATAAACCGCCGCCGCCGCCCACTACTCCGACTGCCGAAGAACGTGCCGCCCTAGCCCGCCAGCAACAGTACGGAAAAATACAGCAGGCCCTGGAAAAAGACCCTGTTTTCCAGGTCATGACCGTTGATGGGCTGGGATGGATCTGCCCTTATACGGGGACGGTGATCGATGCCCCGTTCGACTATGTTGAGCCGGCGCTCAAACACCTGCTCAACACTCAGCCGTGGAGCAAGACCAAGCTCAAGGCAATTGAACAGCTGCTGGCGGTACGCTGGTTGACGTGGTTGCGCCAACAGTTGCCCGACGAAACCCGCCTGCAACTCTTCCATGCAGATCGGCGTTGGCTGAATCCATTTTCAGGTCAATGGGAACGCCTGCAACGCTTGCACACCAGCCTGACCGATGACTGCATCAAGGATATGGCCGTCATTTTGAGCCGCTGTCCGGTCGCCGGCAAACCCAAGGCCAGCATGCTGCCGACCAGCAAGTTGATGCCGCAGGTTGAACAAAAAAATCAGGAAGCCGCACGTCACGACATCGACCTCAGTCATGCCTCAGGGGCTCCTCATGCCACGGTGCGTCGTTCGGGCGTCGCCGACAGCAGCAGCACGCGCACCTTTTCCGCCCCGACCATGGCTGAGGCCGACCTCAACAAGGCCAACAGCATCATCCAGAAAATGCTCTCGCCGATGCCGATCATACCCGGCTATGGAGTGATGGTGCATTACGAACCGCACAGCACCATCGGCGGTGATTTCTACGAATGTCTGCACCTCGGCGGCGGGCGCTATCTGTTCGCCATCGGCGATGTTGCCGGCCATGGTGTGCAAGGGGCCATGGTGGTGGTGGCTGCACTCAAATCACTGCGCCATATCCTCAAGCAAACCCAGGACCTGGTAGAAGTCCTGGCATGTCTCAACGACGATCTGAAGAGTGACCTGCTCAGCGGACAATTTATCACCGTGTTCGCCGCCATCCTCGACGCCCCAGCCTTAACCTTGACCTGCGTGTGCGCTGGCCATCACGCCGCCCTGCGTGCCTGTACCACCCGGGCGGCAGTGATGGAGCGCATTGGCCTATACGGCCCGGCCATTGGCTTGGTCAGTGGTGACGTCCTGCGCCACGCCTTGCGTCCGCAAAGTATCAGCCTCACCGCCGGCGACTTGGTGTGTGTGTACACCGACGGCCTCACTGAATCCGCCAATCACGATGGTGAAGAATATGGCGATTGGCGGGCCATGGGCTGCCTGCTTTCGGCTATCGACAAACCCTATGACGAAGCGGTGTCACGCCTGATCGCTGAAGGCCGGACCTGGGGTGGAGGTCAAATGGCGGACGATCTAACGGTTTTGGCACTGGCTGTCGATCAGCTTAAGGATGACTAGCTGCGAGACAGGTTGCCAGCAGCGCGATCGCCTCACCACACATACGTTTCCAACAACTCCTCTATCGTCTGCCTCTGACGAGCAACCGCGACAGCAGCTCCATCGACAACAATTTCCGCCGGCAATGGACGGGTATTATAAGTGCTCGCCATGGCCATGCCGTAGGCGCCGGTGTCGTGCAAAGCGAGGATATCGCCGAGCTGCGGCGACGGCAGGGCCCGCTGGCGGGCGAAGATGTCGCCGCTTTCGCAGATATTGCCAACGACATCAACGGTCTGCAGAGCCGCCTGCGGCCGCGTGACGTTGCTGATGCGGTGGTAAGCGTCGTACATGGCAACGCGCACCAAGTGATTGAAGCCGGTGTCACAACCGACGAAAATACGGCCATCTGGATTGGCCTTCACGCTGGTGACCGTGGTGTACAAAGTCCCGGATTCGGCCACCAGGAACCGCCCCGGTTCGACGCGCAGTTCCAGATCTCGGCCATATCGCTTGCAGAAGGTGGCAAAGCTCGCCGATAACGCCGCGCCCATCGCCGGCAGGTCCAAGGCCGCCTGTCCTTCACGATAGGGAATACCGATGCCGCCGCCGACATCGACGAATTGCAGATTCGGCAACTGCGCGGCAATGGCGAAGATGACCTCGCAGCTTTTGGTAAAAGCGGTGGCCTCGAGAAAGCCCGAGCCGATATGCATGTGGCAACCGACCACCTGGATGCCGGTGTCGCGCTCGATCCGCCGCACCTCGGCCAACAGCGATTGATGTACACCGAACTTGGTCAATGGCCCGGCGGTGCAGATCTTCTCATGCGCACCATCGCCGAACTCAGGATTGAAGCGCACGCTCGCACGTTTGGCACCGGTTTTCGCCAGCCGCTCCAGACGATCGAGGCTGCCGCAATTGACCAGTACGCCTTGCGTTACCGCCACAGCCATTTCCTCGTCAGTCATGTTGTTTTCGGTGTACAGCACCAGGTCCGGTCGCACGCCCAGACGCAGAGCGATGGCGACCTCGCCGGGGCTTACCGCATCGATGCCATAGCCTTCAGCGAGGATGGCGCGCACCATCGCCGGACAGGGGTTGGCCTTGATGGCAAACAACGGCTGGAATTTCGGCCAGGTGATCGCCGCCCGCATCTGCTGGGCGCGCGCGCGTACCACGTCCAAATCGTAGACGTAGAGCGGCGAGCCGTGGGCGGCGAGCAAGGCAGTGGGCGAAACAGAAGGAGCAGACGTCATGGTCCGCGCATAATCGCGCTACGCCCCGATGCGCAAGACGACTAAGGCCGGCTCGACCTGCGCTGCCCACTGGAGTAAATAAGTAGCATGAGCACCATAATGTGCCGCAAAATGAAGGAAGATGTGAAGGCAAGGCGCCTTTGATGACCGAGAAGGGAAGTCTGCCGTTCGTAGCTGGAAAGGCGTCGGGAAGAGCTATTCTTATTTCCCTATGCGCATTGCCATTGCCTGTGACCACGCCGCCGTGGCCCACAAAAACGCCGTCATCGCCCATCTCACGACCTTGGGCCACCAAGTCGAAGACTTCGGCACCAGCACCGATGTGTCCTGCGATTATACCGATCATGGCTATCCCGCGGTACGCTCAGTGGCCAATGGTACCAACGAGCGTGGAATCCTCATCTGCGGTACCGGCATCGGTATGTCGATCGCTGCCAACAAGGTACCCGGCATCCGCTGCGCACTGGTGCACAACCTGTTCACCGCGCAAATGACCGCCGCCCACAACAAGCCGCAGGTGTTGGCATTCGGTGCGCGCATCGTCGATGAGTCCCTCGGCGTGCAGATGGTCGACACCTGGCTCACCACCACATTTGAAACCCGCCATCAACGACGCATTGACAAGATCCATGCCGGCGAAGGAGCCCCATCGTGCTAACTCTCGACCAGCTTGATACTCTGACACCGGAGCAGATCCCGGAACTGATCACCCAACTCGGTGAAGACGGCCTGCCCGGCCTGATCGCCGGCTGGGCCCTTGGCCACCTACCCAGCGAGGCCGCCCTGTTGCCGGCGATCAGCGAAGGTCGTTTGGATACCCGTCAAAACGGCTACCAAGCCCTGGCCATCCTCGCCGCTCACGGCCAGGCGTCGCCAGCCCTGGTGCCGTGGCTGGTCGAACGCATCGACGCCGAAATCGCCAAGGCCAAATCCGGCGGCACCGGTCTGGCCGAACAGGCCGCACGCCCGTTGGCCATCGTGGGCCATCCGCAGTTCGCCGAACTGATGCAGCGCATCATCGATGGCGACCGCTTCTGCGACCGCTTCGAACTCAACCGCTTGAGCAGCGAAGTCGCCGATCACGGCCGGGCGCGCCACCTGGCGACCGAACTGACCGACCCGTGGCGCACGGTGTTCGCCGACCACCTGCCCAAAGCGCCGGTCGAGCCGAAGCCGGCTCCGGCCCCGGTCAAAGCTCCCGCCAAACCCGCCGCTCCGCTGGGCAAGGGCCCACGTGCGCCGCTGGCCCCGCCACGCCCCGCGGCGCCAGCGCCAGCGCCAGCGCCGGCGCTGCCCGACCTTGGTGACGAAGAGCCGCTCAGTGAAGAGGAGGCCGCCGAACTCGCCGCCATGGAAGCCCTCGAAGCCGGCGAGGTCCCCGCCGCGGCGCCCGAGCCCATCAGCATCGATTGGGAAGCCTTCGCCACGGGCGAGGAATTCCTCGCCTTGTCGCCACAGGCACAGGGCCTGGTCAAACAGCTCGGGCCGCTGCTCGAACAGCTGTCGACGCAGGCGATCCGCGCTTACCTGCCGGATCTCAGCGGCCAGGAATTCGCGGCCCTGCTGCTGCAGGTACTGCCGCAGGCCCTGCAGCCCCAAGCAGTGCAGATGGCCCTGCATCCGCATGCTCTCAACGGCTATCAGGCCTTGGCCAAATGGCTGGCGCGTACCGGCCTGGCGACACAGGGTGATGACCTCGTCAGTGGCGTGAAGCTGGTGCGTCAGCAACTGCGCGATCAGCTGCGTAAAACCGGCAATCTCGGCGGCCCCGACTACAGCGATCCCGACGAGGCCTCGGCAGCCAAGTGACGTATTTCCGTCCGTGCATCGACCTCCACGAGGGGCAGGTGAAGCAGATCGTCGGCGGCACCCTGCGCGATGACGGCGCCGGGCCGCTCACCAATTTCGTCTCGCCGCACGGCGCCGATTATTTCGCGGCCCGTTATCATGCCGACGGCTTGAGCGGTGGCCACGTGATCAAACTCGGGCCGGGTAATGACGATGCTGCCCGCGCAGCCCTGGCCGCCTGGCCGGATGGCCTGCACCTGGGCGGCGGCATCTCGGCTGACAATGCCGGCCAGTGGATCGCCGCCGGCGCACAGAAAGTCATCGTCACCTCATGGCTGTTTCCCGAGGGCCGCTTTGCGCCAGAGCGGGTAGCCGCCCTGGTGCAGGCGGTCGGTCGCGAACGCATCGTCATCGATCTGTCCTGCCGCCGCCGTGACGGCGCTTGGCTGGTGGCGATTGATCGCTGGCAGCGCCTCACTGATTTTGCCGTCGATGCCGCCAACCTCGCCCTGCTCGCCGCTTCATGCAGCGAATTCCTGATCCATGCCGCCGATGTCGAAGGCCTGTGCCGCGGCATCGATGATGAGCTGGTGGCGCACCTCGGCATGCACAGTCCGATCCCCTGCGTCTATGCCGGTGGCGGCAAGGCGATCAGCGATCTCATGCACGTCGACCGCCTCAGCCATGGGCGGGTCGACCTGACCTATGGCAGCGCCCTCGACCTCTTCGGCGGCAGCCTGGTGCGCTATTCCGACTGCGTGGCGTGGAACCACGCGCAGAGCCAGCGGCAGCAGCGCAGCGGCGCCCCGGGTAAAAAATAACGCCAATCGGCAGCGGAGGTCATCCGCTGCCGATGGGCGTGTTCGTCACTTAATCAGAATCAGAACTTCGGCACCACCGGCTTGCCGGCCTGATGCGCCGAAACGTCGGCCGCATGCAAGGCAGCGATGACGCGGGCGGCGCTGTCGGGGGTCACCGAGAGCTTCTCGCCCTTGGTCAGGTGCGCGGCGACATTGCGATAATAGCCGTCCCAATCTGATTTCTGGAATTGCGCCTTCGTTTCATAGGTGCGCCCGTTGATGACCGTCTTGACCAGCCAGAAGCCGTTTTCGTCCCAACCGTTGTTGTGCACGATTGAGCCTTTTTCGCCGAGGATCGTCCATCGTGGACGCTCGACCATGGCCAGATTGCTGATCGTCAAAGTGGCGAAGGTGCCATCCTTGAAACGATAGTGCGCTTCTGAATGGTCTTCGTTGTCGTACTTCTTCCACGCCGGATTCTTGTGCTGGAAGCCGCTGACTGAAACCACCGGGCTGGGCACCACGCCGAGGATCCAATCGGTGAAATGTGCACCCCAATCGTACAGGGCACCGCCAGAGATCTTCCTGTTCGAACGCCACCAGGTGCCTTGTTCGCCATAACCGAAAAAGCCAGCATCGATGCGATGGACGCGACCGATGATACCTTCGGCGAGCAGCTTCTGCAGGGCCATGTAATCGCCGTCCCAGCGACGGTTGTGGAAGGTCGACAAGAAGAGCTTCTTCTTCTTGGCGGTGGCGACCATGCGCGCCACTTCGGCGGTGGTGATGGCCATCGGCTTTTCGACCACCACACCCACGCCGGCGTTGAGGCACTGTACGGCCAAGTCAGCGTGCGAATCGTGCGGAGTGATGATGATCACCAGGTCGAGCTTGGCCTTGGCCAGCATATCGGCGACCTTGGTATAGCGTTGGATGCCCGGGAAATCCTGCTCGGCGACCAAGGTCCGCGAAGCATCGGCGTCGCAGACGGCGGCTGGAATGAAGCCCTCATTTTTTGCGAGCGACTGCAGATGGGTCTTGCCCATGTTGAAGGCGCCGCCGTAACCAATGGTGCCGACGCGCCAAGACTTGCTGGACATGAAGATGACTCCGGAAACGCGCGGGGTGGGTGTTATGAAAGCGCTTCCAATACGTAAACAGTAGACAATCTCGCTGTAACGCAATGGTCCTAATGACCTTGAATTATTAGGTTGCTACACGCCGGCTTTCGCATTCCTTGCCGCTGACAGACCTCAATCATGCTCAGCGATGGCGCTGACTCCCTACTATTGGCTGATGCGCTTGACCTTCCTCAAGCTGATGGCGTACCGCATGCGCTACCTCACCGGCATCGCCACCTATGGTGTGTTTGTCGGCGGCCAGTTTGCCATCTGGCAAGCCGTGTGGGCGGCCAAGGACCTCGTCCCCAGCGCTCGCTTGGATGGACTGTCCTTACCTGAATTGACCACCTACATCACCGTCGGCTATGTCGCGCGCGCTGCCTATTTCACCAACACCGACAGCGAGATCGCCGGCCGATTCCAGACCGGCGACGTTACCCTCGATCTGTTGAAACCGCTGTCCTTCCACGGCCAATGGCTGGCGCAGGCGGCGGGCGAGACGGCTTTCCGCATCCTCTTCTTCGCCGCTCCGATGGCGCTGGTGCTGGCGCCGATATTCGGTGTCCTGCCGCCGGCTGGTGATGGCTGGTGGCAATTCCCGATCTTGTTTATCGCTGCCTTCCTCATCAACGCCGAGCTGAATCTGCTCACCGGTACCGCTGCTTTCTTTCTTGAAGACATCACCGGTTTGATGAGCCTGAAACGCAATCTGCTGATGCTGCTGTCCGGCCTGCTGGTGCCGCTGCACTTCTTGCCCCGGGTGGTCGCCGGTGCCACCACTTGGCTGCCCTTCGCGCTGATTTCGTATTATCCGACCATGGCCTATGTTGGTCATCTCGGGGGTAGCGAAGCCCCTGGATTCACCCACGTGGTGCTGTTGGCCGTCGGCTGGGCGCTGGTTCTGCGCCTGGCTAATATGTGGCTGTGGAACCGCGCCCAGCAACGTCTGGAAGTGCAAGGCGGATGACGTCCGGATGACCGGCGGCGCCCTGGGGGCGCGGGCGCCCTCGCCCGCGATTTCATCGTTTATAAGACGCTATCGTTATGACCCGCAAGCGGGCGAGGG
>JAYVTR010000314.1:0-4498 GCA_043788625.1 Planctomycetota bacterium | reverse complement strand
CCGGCCAGCGGCAGGGCGAAGGCGATCACGGTGGTGTTCAGATCGGAGTGGGTGACGACGCCGAGGACATCACCGCCGCTGTCGTCCGTCACGTGTACGCCCGCCGGGCGGAAGCCGAGGTTATGCTCGATCACCCACTCGCTGGCAGGCGTCGGCTGTGCGTGGCGGTAGCCGAACACGGGCGGCGGGTTGGAGCCGCCTGTTCCACCACTTGTTCCGCTAGTTGGCAACGCTCCGGTGTACGGCATCACCAGGTCCCGCCGATGACGGTGACCGCGTCACCCGGCGTCCCGCGGATGCGGATGGCGCCGAGGTCGACATGCGCGAACTGATGCCACTCGCCGGGGATCCATGGCACCTCGCTGCCGTCATCGCCGTGGAAGAACACTACTCCGGCGTTCATCGGCGGGCACGACAGGTCGACGCTGGCGACGAGGGATTCCGCCGTCAGCGGCTGCCAATCGGGGGTGACCGCGATACGGCGTTGAATGAGGTTATGCATCACGGCTCCCAGGTGCGGTAGGTCACGCTCAGCAGCGAGGTGAACTGCCGCCATTCATTGAGGTGGGTGGCATCAATCAGCGGCTCGTGTTCGCTCCGGATCCAGGTAGCAGCAGGGGCCGCCGGCAAGCGATGGCCCGCCAGGTGATCGGCGATCTCGGCGACCAGGAGCAGCAACGGATCGCAGGCGGCCACGTCCTCGCCCGCCAAGCGCTGCTGCACCGCGATGTCGAGCCGATGATCGACCTGCAGCAGCGTCCGGCTGGCCGGCTGGAGAGTGCGGCCGGCCACCACCACGGTGACGTGGAGGTTCTCCATTTCTCCCAGCTCGAAGCGCGGGAGGTAGGCGCGGACGGCGATGAACGGCCGCGAGAACACGGTGGCGTTGAGGTCGGCGACCAGCGCCGCCGCGAGGTCCGCGCCGGTGGCCATGAGCGTGCTCATGGATGACGTCCGCCACTATGTAGCGGTTTTCCGTGCTGCGCATGGCGGTCAGTGTCCCGATCTGACGCAGGCCGGGTTCCTGCGAGCCAGGTTTTTTCGAGCCATGAAGCCATGCGCTCCATGGCGGTGGCATTGCGCTCCAATGCCAGGACCAGGGTATCGCGGATCCAGCGTTGCTGGGCTTCGATTGCCGCGGACAGGCGCTTCTCGCGCTGCCAGTCACGCCACAGGACGTAGCCGACGACCACCCCTGCCAAGCCCCATTGTGCCCACAGCGCCGGTTCGACGGCATCGATGGGCGTCGCCGCTGCGAGTAAGCCGACCATGATGAGTTTCGACCAGGTTTCGATCACGGCAGGATCTCCGAGTGGAGGTGTTTGGTGTGGATGCGGTAGCAGCTGCGGTTGACATCCGACCAGCGCCAGTGCGGTTCACGTCCGGGGGCGAGGACCTCGGCGGTGTGGCGCGCTCCGCCGCTGACCTCAATCACCTGGTCGCCCCGTTGCGGTGGCCCGCACGCGGCCAGGGCGGCAGCCCCGATCAGGTAATCCCGGCTCTCGATGCGTTCGAGGACGCCGGCGGCGCTGACGACCTCGAAGGTGGTGCTACCGACCGTAGCGGGGACGGTCAGCTCCCAGACGGTGCTTCCGCCACTTCCTCCGCCACTGCCCATCGCCGGACGGCGGTACGTGACCGGCGTGGTGAGATGCCGCACGCGCTGCATTTCTAGCCAGGCGAGTCCATTCCCGAGGAGATCTGTCATGCGCTGCCGCCGGCCATCGCTCAGCGGGGATGGTTGAGCAGGACGCGGATGGCGCTGTCGTTGTTCGCCAGCGGCTGGATGGTGACGCCACAATAGATGACTCCCGGCACCGTGGCATCGAGTCCGGCGAGGGTGGTCGTCGGATTCCAGAACACCGGGGTTCCGGTGTTTGCTGCCGTACCGGTTGCTGTTCCGGTTGCTGTTCCAGCCGCCAGGGGAAAGTCGAAGACGCCTTCCACCAGCAGCCCGCCGACCGTGCCGGCCGGAATCGGGCGCGACGAGACGCCGACGAGCTGCCCTTGCACGACGACGCTGCCGGCCGGCACGGCAGCGGTGGCGAAATAATCGATGGCGTCGCCCTCTTGGATGTAGATCACGGTCATGGAGTTGGTTCCGAGCGGGGGAGTGGGATGAGACAGGATTAGACGGGATGAAGCTCAGGCCTCGCCCTTCACTTTCAGACCTGCCCGCGGCTCCTGCAGTCCGACACCGAAATCGTGATAGCCACGCATCACCACTCCGAGGGTGTTGAAATCCGCCTGCGCACTTTCGATGGTGGGTGATTCCTGGCCGTTGAGGAACACCACCTCGATTACCGGCAGGTCCGCCGGGTCCGCCAGCAGGTACCACGCTTTGCGCGAGCTGCCGGGGAAGTGTGGATTCGATAGGTAGCGGCTGACCTCGACCCGGAATTTTCCCTGGTGGGGAGTCGAGACCGGGAACTTGGTTCCCGGTGTGGTGTCGCGTAATTCCGTCGATTTGAACAACTGGCTGCCCAGGGCGCTGAGGCTCGGCGGCACCAGGAGGATGCTCGGCATAGTGCCGAGTGGCTTCCCATCGGGGTCTAGCTGCTCGTTGAAGAGCGTCTCGGCCTTGGTCAGGCCATCGATGGTCAGCGCGCCATCAGCTCCGATGAGGAGGTTCTCATTCAGCGCGCTGAAGAACGTCGGATGGCCGAGGAAGGTCACCCAGAAGACATCATTGATCTTGAGGCCGGCACCGCGTCCGAGCTTTTTCGGGACGGTGGTGATGGCGCCGAGGTCGTCGTTGATCAGATCCCGGCGGTCGATCCCTAAGAGCAAGCCGTAGGTATCGGCTTGGTTCTGATATTTCATTTCGTCCAGGGTGCCGTGCTTCAATTCGCCACCGGGAGCGACTTTTTCATACTGATCTTTGCCGATCAGGCGGAAGCGGGTGGTTGCCTTGAAGTCGGTGACCGGGCTGACGACCGCGATATTCCGCCACGTCTTCTCGACGGCATTGAAGCCTTCAAGGAGGAATTTGTTGGTGAGGTTGGAGAGGATGCCGCCAATGTCGATGTTCGATGCGCCGCCATCGGCGCGCACGACGCCGTCGCCAAAGCGGTCACGGGCGAACGCGGCTTCGAGCACTGCGCGCGTGTCACGGAACGTGCGACCGCTGTAGCCATTGGCCCACGCGGCTTCGAGGAACAACTCCTGCAAGCCGATGCCACCGCGGAAGCGGCGGTCGGCCAGGGTCAGCGCCTTTTCCGACACCACGCGCAGGGGATCGGTATGCTTGGCGGTCAGCAGGCAGGCGGCTTCAAGGACCTCGCCGGTAAGCCCCTGGTCGGTTACGTGGATGGCGGGGCCATGCGGGCGAGCGGCACGCAGCACTTCTAATTCGGTACGGGTGGCATCCCAGCCGTCGCTGAGGGCCTTGGCTTCAATCAACGGATGCTTGCTCGCGCACAGCGTGCGCACCGCCGTGATCCGTTCGGTCTCGGCCACTGCCGCCGCCCGCAGGCGGTGCACGAGGTCATCGGCCACCATCGCGCTGGCTTGCATGTGAGCGGGTACCTCACTGGTCTGGGTCTGAGTCTGGGAAATGGCCTCGGTATGAGGAGAGCCTTGGGTCGCCATGGCGGCAGCGGACATGGCGGACGTGGTGGCGGGAGTGGCGGGAGTGGCGGGCGTAGCGGTGGCGCTCTGCGGGTCGGTGGCAGTGGCAGTGGCAGTGGGCGTGGTCTTCACAGGCGGATCTCCGAAGGCGGTGTCGGATGGAATAGAGGCGGTGACCAGCGCTGAGGTGTTGCCGTCAGCGCCGAGGTCGACAAAGCTGATCTCGCCCAGCGTGGCACGGCGCACGACGTTTAAGGGCCCGGGCAAGGAACGCCCATTGACCAGCACGCTGTGGCCCTCGTGGATGAATTCGTGCTCATCAACGCTCGAACCGATGGAGGCCTGCCAGGGAAAGCCGTTGCGGCTGGAAGCGACCACTTCACGCGCGGCAGCGGTGTCACGTGAGATCACCCCGGTGGCGATCAGCTTGCCGCTGTCGATGCGGATCGCATCGGTATGGCCGACGCCCAGCGCGGCATCATGTCCGAGGCGGATCGGGCGCCGTTGGCTTGGCAGGCTGAGTCCCGTCAGATCGACTACCACCGGGTAGCGCCACCCCGCCAGGCGCATCGGTCCACCGGTGTATGCCACCATCTGGAAACGGGGCAGCGACGAGGGCAGGACGGTGGATGGGACGGCACTCGCTGGGGCTTCGGCGAGGAGCCATTCGGGGGTACAGGCGAAGGCGACGATGGCGGGCTGGCTTGTTTCCGCAGGCTCGCCGGGGGCGAGCTCGGGAGCGGACTGGCGTGTTTCCGCAGGCTCGCCGAGGGCGAGCTCGGGAGCGGACTCGGGATCGAAAGCGCTGGCGAGGATTCTACGCGGCGTAGGCATCGATCTCATCTCCGGCGTCAGGATTGGCGGGGTCGGTGGTGTCCGGGGATCCGGGAGCCGTGGCTGCGTCTGGTTGGGTCGGGCTGCCAGGGGC
>JAYVTR010000313.1:0-30108 GCA_043788625.1 Planctomycetota bacterium | reverse complement strand
AGTTGAGTCGAACTCGACTTGTGAAGAATGCGAAAGTCGCAAATCGATAGAATGCGGTTTAGACCCTTGAATTTGGGAGGAACCCCAGGAGTGGACGTCTAAACATTGCAGACCCAACGATGAATAAAACATCCCCCGCAGTAACCTGTGGGGGATGTTCAAGCTCACTCAGTTTGCAGCTTAGTAGCTAGCGATGATCAGAACCACAACTGCTGCTGCAAGCGCAGGATGTGCGCGGTTGGGCGGTTGTCATTAGGGGCAGCGGCACCCTCTTCACCGGTCCAATTGATATACTCGAGGGCGAGCTTGTTCTTGTGACCGTTGAAAAAAGCGTTCATGCCAATTTCGAACTGACGGCCCGAGGCACCATAATCGGCAGCGCCATAGTTGGCACCTTCGCTGGTATTGTCGGTGTTGTTGTCGATCGATGAAATACGCACCGCGGGTTCGAGCACCGGCACCAAGGCCATGCCGGTGTGAATGGCGTAACCAGCCTGGATGGTGAAGGTATGCGAGTGCACCGCATCTGGGCTGGCGGCAGCATCAGCGACAAACGCCGTTCTTTGGATGCGGTAATCGATCACCGCCGTCAGGTCATCGACATGCAACATGCCTTCAAAGCCGAAGATCGCCGCGCTGGCGTGACCCGCCTGAGCGCCAGCCGTGGCACCATCGACGTCGGCAAGACGATCTTTGTTGTCGCCAGCGGCTTCGATGCCGATGACAAAGCCATGTCCAGGCTTGCCAGCAAAGCTTTCCTGCCAGGCGCTGCCCCAATCTCCCGCACCGGTGAGTTCCAAACGACCGGAATACCACAGACCTTCACCTTCGTTGGTGGTGGCACTAGCGGTATCGTCACCAGCCACGCCCATGGCGGTTGAGCTGCTGAAGCCAGTTCCGGTATTGTTCAAGACATCAAAGCCGAAGCGGATCACTGGTGCATCCAGGCGATAGGCTACGCCGACGTTGTTGGGCACGCCCACTGGCACGGTCGGACGAAAGCTTGGCAGCAGGCCCGTCGCCTGATTGAAGTTTCCGGTGTAGAACCAGGCATTCTTCTTACCTGCAACGATGGTGTGCGACAGGTCACCGGCGACGAATTTACGGCCAACAAAGGCATCGAAAAGCGTTACGTTAACGGTATTCGAGCCATTTTTACCAGCATTGTCAGCAGCCAAAGTGGTCTGGAAAAGAAATCCATCACCAAAAGTGCCCTTCAAATATGGACGCACGCGGCGCAGATAGAAATCGGCGGTATCGGGTTTGCCGACACCATTTTCACTAGGCGAATAAACATCACCGGCGTTGTTGGCGCCGCGTGAAATATCCATGCGTACCTGGGTCATCATACCCACGGTCAGCTTTGCCGCATCGTCGGTCATGGCCATGGATTCAGCGGCGGCATAGCCGGCTACGGTGAGAAGAAGAAGGGATGGTACGAGACGCTGCACGGAATACTCCTGGTTAGCGAGCTCTACCGCCAATGCGGAGAGCGGGGGTTTATGACGATAGTGTGAATACCTCATGTTCTTCTCACAATCCAGTGGCGATGATTCATTTCGCAGCAAGTTGCTGCGTATCTGTTGCATCAGCTACTCTATGCATCACATTTACTGAAAAATTCTAGGTGTTACCCCTAGAATTAATGGGGATCAATGCGCTCTTGACCTCGGAGCATCCCTCAGAGGCGTTTTGTGATCGCGAGGCTTAGCTTGAATACCACTTGTGGGCAGCGCTAAAATATGCGTGAGCCTTACGCACGACTGTTTAAGTCATGCATAAGGCTCGTTAAAACACCGACCAATTACAGATTGCCGAATAGGTTGTCGAGCTGGTCTTTCATCGCTTCAGAAAAATTACCGCTGAGCTGGGCGTTCTGATCAGGTTCACGCTTAGCCGCATCAGCGAGGATACCCTCCATCTGCACTGCCAATTCCTTACACAATACCTGGATCATACCGATCTTGACTGCACTCGGGAAAACTGCCACCTGCAGCGTCCGTTCACCGAGCAGGGTCAGGTGGATGCTCGTACTCGGACCTTGGTGCGACATGATGCGAAATTCATGCTCACCGAGCAGCTTGGCGACCTGTCGGGTTGAGGCAAAACTGCCGGCCACCAGAGCGGCCAAGGCCGATCCATCATTCTCGGTTTTGAAGCCTTGACGTGATACCAGATGACCCTCCTGATCGATCAGCATCACCGATTCAGCGCCGGCTTTTTTGACAAAAGCCAATAGCGCCTGATTGATGCGGTCAACATCGGTGGCATAGAATACCAACCGGCGTAGTCGATGGGCGTCATTTTCGCTAACCATTTAAGGAGCTTTCGGCGCAGCGGTGGGGGCGACCGGTTCAGGCGTCGCAACCACGGCAGGAGCTGCCACGGGCGTCGGCGCCGATGCGGCAGATTCGGGTTCATCCATCAGCAACTTTTGGATGCCACCTGGAAAGAACGGACGCACTGCGTCACGTACTGGCCGCACAAACAAGATGGCGATCACCAGGCCCACCAGCAGCAGCACCACCGCCACCAGGATCTTCATCGCACCGCCACCACCAGTGCGTCGACCCTGGTACTTACGCAGACTCGGATCGGTATCGCCGAGGTTCGGCGCGGCATTGCCCGGACGATGATCAAGAGCCGGGGGCTTGGCCTTTTGCAAATGCTTGCTCTTTGGATCATCGAGCATCGGGTTGCCACCCGTCGGCGTCTGGCTCGGCGGCATCGGCACCTTGCGGTTAGCGGCCGGATTCGGCGGTACTGGGCGCGGTGGGCCAGCCGGCGCTACGGCCATAGCCGGACGTGGTCCTGGGGTGGGGGCAACGCTACCGGCAGGGGCTGGCGGACGTGGGGCCGCCGGAGCTGCCGGACGCGGTGGGGCCGGAGCGGGTGCGGCTGGCGCAGCTGGTGCCATCGGGGCCGGCACGCTACCAGGCGACGTCGTCGCGACTGGTTGAACCGGAGTCAGATTGTTGGCTGTACGCCGACGGTTAGCGGCTGGAGCGTGCTCTTTGTTGAGCTTTTCGATCACCAGTCGGCTGATTTCCTTCAACGTCGCAAAGACCCCTTTTCCGTCACGCGCGCAAGCTTCGTAAGTCGGATAGTTGTTGGGATTCATCTGTGCGTTCAAGTCGGCGACGCTCAGCGCGTTTGGAAGATCGCGTTTATTGTACTGCAGCACCACCGGAATGTCATCGACGGTTAGGCCCATTTCGGCAAAGTTGTCTTTGAGATTCTGGAAGGATTCCAGATTTTCCGCCATCTTGTCGGGATTGGAGTCGGCGACGAAAATGACTCCATCGACTCCCTGCAGCACCAGCTTGCGTGTAGCATTGTAATAAATCTGACCGGGCACGGTATAAAGCTGGAACTTGGTGCGCATGCCGGCGACCTGGCCGAGATCCAAAGGCAGGAAATCGAAGTACAGCGTACGATCGGTTTCCGTGGCGATGGACACCATTTCACCGACCGCATCCTTCGGCGCTTTTTTATGGATGATTTCGAGGTTGGTGGTCTTCCCCGACATGCCCGGGCCGTAAAAAACGACCTTGCAGCTTACTTCGCGTTGACCGAAATTGATCTGGACCATTACCGATAGGCTCCGACGTTGAGTACTTAGAGGGCGAGACGAGAAGCGAGACGTTCAATCAGCGGTTTCACTTCAATCTGAAGCAAGGCGAGGTTGGCCCCGGCGTCGATCAGCAAAACGATAAATGCCGGACCGGTGGTGACGAGCAACAAACCACCCTGATCCGAAATGGCATTGAACGAGGCCATGGCCCCGAGTCCAAGGTGTTGATTCAGGCGTCCGGCAGCGCCGAGCAGTTCGCCAACGGTCGCCGACAGATCGTTTTCGTCGATACCCGAGCGAAGAGCCGAAGCCATGGGCAGGCCATCGGCCGACACCAGCAGACAACCGCCGATGCCACGTACCCGATTCACCTGTGTGAGAATTTCCTGCATCACGAGGCTCCCAAGTCGATTAAGGCTTGGCGGGCGCGCAATTCCAGCATCGCCGGACGCACCCCCGGGTCCGCTAACACCACTACACTCACGCTGTGATCACGACTGAAGGTCAGCACCTGTCCACCAGCCGCAACGACCACCCACGTAGCCGGAGCGGTGCCGCCGTTGGTCTTCAAGGTCGCGGTCGCGGCCTTCAAGATATCGGCACTGAGGGCAGCGAGCAGTTCATCCTGCCCAGCCGGGAGGTTCTTTGACATCATGACCCGGCCCTGCGCGTCGACGATGCACGCGCCACGGACGCCGATTTCCATGCAAATAGCGTCGAGAATGGCAGTTTTTGCACCGCCGATCGAACGCAACAAGGTGGTCACGGTACCGGCCGGTGCGGGCACCGACGATGCAGTTGACGAAGTTGGAAAAGCCAACGGAGCGTTGCTGTCGCGCGCCGTTGATGGGCGAGGGACGACGGTCGGACGCACGGCTGACGCCGTACCCGCGGTCGCGGTTGCTGCCGTGGTGGTCGAGCTGCTGGCAGAACTGCCACTGGTGCCGCCGGCACCGCCTGAAGAGGACTGATTCATCGCCCGATGCAAAGCGGTCGTGCTGCCCTGCGGAACGGTGCCGCCCAATTCGGTGATACGTTGCACCGTCGCCGGGTCGTTCGGTTTAAAAGTGAGGATTTGCCGCAGGTGATGCAGGGCGATATCGCGGTTATCAGCGAAATCAGCCATCAAACGATGTGCCGCATAGCTACGCGGATCTTTTTCTAGACCCTGCTGCAAGAAATGGATGGCTTCGGCCTTCTTGTTTTGGCCAGATTTCAGTTCCGCCAGGATGACATAAGCCTGCCCACTACGTGGAAATTCCTTGATACATCGCCTACAAACCGACTCGGCACCCACTTCGTCGCCAGCTTGGCGCACGAGTTCTGCCAGACGATTGTAGAGCGATGCTGAAGGAAAGTTCTCCACTTTCTTGCGCAGGCGCTCGATCTCGGTCTCCACCTGCACGTACTCCTCGGTGAACATACAATGTGACGCCGCTAGGAGCGATGTCACCGGTAATTACTTAGTAGTGCGGGGTTGTTCCGTCAAGGAGCTCTGGCTGCGTTGTGCTTTGACGTGCCATGCACTGTTGCGAGCATGCTGGCGTGCGCTCCTTAGTTTTTGTCGTCAATCCCCGCAGCGGCGGGCGGGCCGGCGTCTGGCTCCTCGCCCGCCTGCGTGAACGGCTCGCTGACGAACGAGTGTTAAATATCGATGAAATCGCTTTAAGCGATCTCGCACGGGCGTTGGTCGAGCGTGACGATACCGTCGCCGTGATCGCCTGCGGTGGTGATGGTACTGCAGCCGCTGTGCTCGAGGCCTGCTGGCAAGTGTCACCCCTGCGACCGGTGCCGGTGGGCACCATTCCCCTGGGTACCGGCAATGATCTCGCCCGCCACCTCGGCTGGCGGCCTCATCGACGCGCGCTGGCAGCTGATCGCCTAGATCATCAGATTCACGCGCTGCAGGTCGGCCCGTTAGCGGCCCTCGATCGTTGGGTGCTGACCGGTGCCGGGCTCAGCCACTCTTTTTACAACTACCTGAGCCTGGGGGCAGACGCTCGGGTGGCGGCGCGCTTCCATACGCTGCGTGGCGACATGCCGTGGATGTTCCGCTCGCCAGCGATCAACAAGGCTCTCTATGGCTTGGTGTCGCTCTGCGAGCCGGCGCTGTGTATTCCAGACGTCGTCGGTGGTCTCAGCTTGCCGCCGTGGACGCGAGCAGTGGTCTTTGCCAGCATCGCCAGCTATGCCGGCGGCACGCGCCTCAGCGCCGACATCCGCGCCGATGACGGATGGATAGATGGCTTTGCCCTTGGCGGCGGCAGTGCCTTGGGGCTGGCAGTTGCCGGACTGCGGCCGCCCCATTGCTTCATGCGCGGCGGTGTGGTGCGTTTTTCTCTGAACAATTCCCTGTTGGTGCAACTTGATGGCGAGCCGCTGCGTCTCGCGCCGGGGCAGTACACCATTGCTCATGGTGGCCGGGGGCGAGTCATCGTCCTGCCGGTATGAACCTCAACCGGCTGAACCGAGCACCTCCGGCTGTGAGCGCACCACCGTCCCGGCGGGCCACATCACACCGGTAAGCTGGCGATCAGGCATGCCACCGGTGGTGTCGCAAGCGATACGCTGGGCCATGATCAACGGCTTCCAGATCGGCATATGACCACTGATCAGGCACATGTCGGTGGGCATATCGGGGGGATACGCCCTCCACCAATGCTTGCTGAAGAGCGGCGGTGGCCGTGGGTCATCGTCGTCCCGCCACGGGCCATCCCAACCGCAACGAACTTCAGCAAGCTGCTCGGCAAAGGGGCGACTTGGATCAAAACCCGCATGCACCGCTGTCCATCGGCGATCGGCCACCACCCCTTCTAGAACCCACGGCAGCTCGCCTAACCACGGCCAGTGGCGACCGAGGCACCGTTTCAATTCAGTCGGGGTGCGCACGGCATAGGCCGCCATCACCGACGCCCCACCCCAGCCAGAAATCCACGCCGCAAACGCATCCTCGTTGGGATCGGCGTTACCGCGCCCCAGCACCCGGGCCAGCATCCATTCATGATTGCCCAGCAGACAGCGTGCCCGACCGGCATCGCAGAGATCGTGCACCAGATCGAGCACCGCCGGTACCTGGGACCCACGATCAATCAGATCACCGACCAGGACCAGCTCGTCCTGGGTCTGGGCGATCACTGACTCAAGCCGCCCGATCCAGCCGTGGACATCACCGATAAAGGTTGGCATACGCTACCGTCATGATTCTCATTTTGGCCGGCCTCGCTAGCCTGTCCATGACTTCACTTTTGAGCTTCACTTATCAGCTTGACCGATCAGTTTTTTTGCGGGCCGCCGATGGTGCGCTGCCGGTAATGCGGCGATACAGCTTGTTGAAATGGTGTGGGTCGGGAATGCCGACGCGGCGCGCGACTTCTCCTATCGGTACATCCGAACCAGCCAACAGCAGACGGGCCTGGTGCATCCGTTGAGTCAAGCGATAGCGCACGATGGTCATCGTGAAGTGCACGTGAAAGCGCGCCGCCAGATAATTAGCGCTCAATCCCACCGCTTCGGCGAGCTTAGGCACCGTCCACTCGCGGGTGAAGTCACTGCGCAGGAGCTCGGCCGCGTGTTCGACGGCATGAAGAGAACGCGCCGGCATGTCGCTGGCGATCTGCGTCCTTGCCAACCAGCACAGCAATTCCTGCAATGCTGCTCCAGCGGCTACCTGCTGCGGATGATCCGCCGGCAGGGCTCGATCGAACAGCCATGCAATACGGATGAAGCGTTCACGGGCATAGGCCGCCCGCGCGCCCAGAGGCTGTACAAGCGGCAATGAAAAGACCGCCTCCGCATCTGGCTCCTGTTGGAAATGCACGCACCAGTGCGTGCCTGGCACGTCGACATGATAGCGGGTCTCGCAACCGCTTGGGGAAATACCGAGGACATCTGGTGCGATCATGAACTCGCTGCCGTCGAGTCGCACACGGGCATGGTACTCGTAGAGGTGAATGGCAATCACCGATGCCTGCCAATAGCGGTGCTGAAAATCCTGATCAGCTAGGCGGAAGCGCCCGGCAGTGAGCAAACGCGGCACACAGCGTAGCGGCCACGACCACCCGCTGACTGCTGACAGTGGCTGTATTGACAGTGGCTGTGCTGGAACAGGGAGTAGTGAATTCATACCAATAAATCGTGCTTACTGGCCCGGTGAATCCAAGTCCCGGTTGGCGAGACTCAGTACATACAACCACGGGAGCTCACCATGCCTGCTACAACTGCTATTTCAACGCTGCCACCATCTTTATTACGCGAATTTTACGACAAAAACGGCTATGTGATCGCGCATGGCGCTGTGCATGCCCGGACCCTGGCCGGCCTTATCCGTGACTTTGATCGGGTGGTGCAGCAGATGGAAGACAGCGGCGAAAAGCTTAATGCACGGTGGAACTTTGATACCACCACGCAATTAGATGCTGACCGCTCCAGCGTGGTCCTGCATACGCATCAGGTACAAAAATATTCAGCTGCTTGGGCCAAGTTCTGCTTCAACAAGAAGTTCCTCGACCTGCTTCAAAAACTACTTGGGTCCGATATCATCCTGCACCATTCCAAGCTGTTCCTGAAACCCGCGGGGCGCGGGGCCGCATTTCCTCCGCATCAAGACTACGGCTATTTTCCCACGGCCACACATTCGATGCTGGCGGCGGTGGTATTCCTGACCCCCAGCGACGAAAGCAATGGCTGCATCCGCGTGTGGCCCGGCAGCCACCGGCTGTGGCCCATCGCCGACAGCATGGGCGGTAACCGCGAAGTGGCGGCGCGCTTTCCCATCGATCAGTCAGTGCCGGCCATCTGCCAGCCCGGGGATATCCTCTTCTTCAGTTATCTGACCGTGCACGGCTCGCTGGCCAACCACGGTAGGCAACCGCGCAAATCGGTGTTGTTCCAGCTGCACAGCGGCACTGATCATACGCAAGCCGCTCACATCAATGCCAGCCTGACCCTGCGCGGCTGGAACCACCACATGACCCGCGAGCGAGCGGCCACTTCCTAAAGGGCGGTACTGCCCACCATGCGGCGCATGCCCGGCATCCTCATCGCCATCAATGTTTCGCTCGGTGGCGTACCAAAATTGCCGGTGGCGACCGCCGCTATCAGCGTCGACGGGGTTGCCGGAGACCGGCAAAAAGATCGTAAATGGCACGGTGGCGCCGAACGGGCCGTCTCGGTGCTAGCGATGAGCGTGATCCGTGAATTGCAACAGCAGGGGCACACCATCGTCCCCGGTAGCACCGGCGACAACCTCACCATCGATGGCTTCAGCGCCGAAGAACTGATTCCCGGCGCGCGTCTGCTCATCGGCGACGAAACCGCCACTGGGGTGGAATTGGAGCTGACCAAATGGCTGGAACCGTGCTCAAAAATCGCCTCCAGCTTTCGCGCTCGCGATATAAAAGCATTCGCGCACAAGACCAATCCCTGCCATTCACGCCTCGGGGCGCGGGTGCTGCGAGCCGGTAGTGTTACCACAGGTGATGCGGTCACCCTGGTGCCCGCCTAACCGCAGATACCCTGGCAGCATGCCGGTTGAAAACCCCGCGGTTCATTCACGGATCATCGTTCTGGGGCTGGTTATTACCGGCTTAGCGGTGGTCTTTGCCGTCCGCCTGACGCAGCTCCAGGCCGTCAACGGCGCGCGCTACGCTCAGGCCGTTGAACAATCACGCGTGATGACCGAGGTCGTGCAACCGCGGCGTGGACGCATTCTCGACCGCAGTGGCACGCCCATTGCCGACACCCGCCTCGTCTACCATGCGGCGGTGGTGTTCAACGATCTGGAAGTGCCCAACCGTATGCGCCGGGCCTATACCGTGTGGCGCTTCGATGAACGTCATCTCGGCGAATTATTGGTGGATCTAGCAGGACGCGTACGCATGCCGCCGGGGACGAGCCTGCGCGAACTGGTGGTCAAGGAACTCACCGATTTCCCCGCGGTAGCAGTGCGCAGCGGCCCGCGCCGGGGCACCGATCAGCTCGGCATCCTGGTATTGCCGAAAGACGCCCTCAATCCCTATCGCAGTGATGACGAAGCCGGCGATGTCGCGCAGTTGGCTGAAGGCGACCTGTTCGGCGAGGATCCCATCGCCGCCCTCGAGCGCGAAGTGCGCCTGCGCTGGAACCTCGACGCGGTGATTGTCAGTGAAGCCGTGTTCACCACCGCCGCTGCCGTCATCGACCGGGATTTTCATTTTGGCGGCAATGAACGCGCGGCTGATATCCTCGATCCGTTTGCCCCGGCGTTTACCATCACATTACCTGTTCCGGGGCCGGTACCGACCGCTCTATCCACCACGCCATCGGTTACGCAAAATACCACCGAACTGCACCTCCGCCTGGTGCTTGCTGATCAACGCCTGCAGGCCGAAACCGCCATCGCGCGCGCCGCCGATGCCGATGTTCTGGTGGTGCGCGAACGCCTCACTCGCGCCTTTGCGGAAGGACACGCTGCCTTTCCTCTTACCCCCTCTCCGGTGTACTACGCGGCGGCTTTCCACGCCGAGCAGATCGCGCCGCGGCTGCCGCGCGGCACCATGATGCAGCAGGTCACCCTCACCGGCGTGCCGGGAGCCCGTGAACGCATCTTGCTAGTGCAGGGAGATCCACCCAACAGCGAGGGCTTGTACACACGACTGTTGCGCCGGGTGGCAGCGAACCTCGGCCTCGAGCCCCTGGTATTGCAGTCACTCCTTGAAATCCACGGTGAAGCGCTGACCCCCCGCGAAGCCGAGAAGAATTACCGCACCCACCTGCTGGTCCTCGATACGCAGCGTCTCGATCGTCTGGCCGATGGTTTGAGCGCCGAGCTGACCCACCATGGCCAACCAACGACCCGTTTGGAAGTCGATCGCCTGCTGGCCAAGGCACGCGCAACTGCCGACAACGAGTGGACCGGGCAGACCCGCCGCGACCCGATCGCGTTATTCAGCGACATCCCGCAGGCTTTCGCAGTGCGCTTTGCCGGGCGCGACAGCGAACCACCAAAGGATCTGCTCGCCCGCTATGACGATGGTGGAGCCGAATTGCCCGGCCTGATTGTCGCCACTGGTACCGGTCGCGCTTATCCCTTCGGCTCCAGTCTCTGCCATACACTCGGCATCATCGGTAGCGACCCCGCCAACCGCGATGGGCCGGCGACCGGTCGCTGGGGCCTGGAAGCCATCTATGACAGCCAGCTGCGCGGCATGCCCGGCACGCGGGTGCGGGTACGCACTGCCGATGGCGTGCGCGACGCTGATCTGGATCCGGCCCTCGACGGGCAAGACCTGACCACCGAGATCGACATGGAAGTGCAGACCATCGCCGAAGATTCACTCGAACATTATTACGAACTGGCGCAGATTCTCGGCTGTGCGACCGATAAGATGGAACGCGCACGTGACGTCGGCAAAGGCCGCGCCGGCATGGTGCTGATTGATTGCCAAACTGGTGGCATCCTCGCCCTGGCGTCAAATCCACGCTATACCTATGAGCAGTTGAAAACCAATTACGCGCAACTGGTCAGCGATGTCGGCGAGCCGCTCATTGATCACGCCGCCGTACCCGAGCAGCCACCGGGCTCGTCGTTTAAGATCCTCACCGCCCTGGCCTGTCTTGAACATGGTGTCATCGACCCTGGCCATGAGTTGTACTGCCAGGGCTTCATGACCATGTACAAAGGCAAGAAGATCCTTCGCGATCACGCCCCTGCCGGCAGCTACAACCTGATCGAAGCGATCCAGATGTCATCGAACGTCTACTTCGCCTCCATCGGCGCCAAACTGGGGGCAGAGCGCCTGGTGGACATCGCCGACAAGATCGGCCTTGGCCGGCGCGTAGCATTGGATGTGCCGCAACAACGTGCCGGGGTCCTGCCGACGCCTGGGCAAATCTCCCTGTTACGTCCTAGTGAACCGCATTGGACACCCAATGATACGTGGCGCATGTCGATCGGCCAGTTCGCCACCGCCAGCCCGCTGCAATGCGCGGTCATCGCCGCCGCCGTGGCCAATGGCGGGCATATCGTCAGGCCGTACCTGGTACGGCCCACCACCCAACCAGAAGTGGTCGACTTGCACATCAAGAAGGAATGGCTTGGCGATATCCGCGAAGGCATGGAGCGCGTCACCGCCAACCTCGACCATTCCACTGCCAAGCTGTTGGTGCTGCAAGGCCAAGCCACCGGCATCAAGGTGGCGGCAAAAACCGGCACCGCCGAATGGGGCAGTGCCAGCAAACGCGAGTCGGGCCAGTGCCCCGACCACGCATGGATGATCGGTTATGCTCCGGCCGATAATCCCACCGTCGCCTTTGCCTGCTTCGTCCATAGCGGGACCTTCGGCGGACAGGCCTGTACCCCCATCGTCAAGCGCGTTCTAGAAAGTTATTTTGCCAAATATGGCCGTGATGGGCATCAGCATTGAAGCTGACCTTCACCTTGCCCTGCAACCATCGAACGGAGCTCATAATGCGCTGGTTTATTCGTCGCCAATCCCTGCATGTCCAGCGCATCGGCCGCGGGGCCCAGCGGGTGCCCTTAGCTATCCGCCTCATCGCCATCGGTAAATTGCTCAAGTGCGTCGCCTTCATTGGTGGTGCGCTGCTGCTGGCACGGCTCATCCATGCCCCCGATCTGCGCGAAACGGTCAGCGCCTTGCTTGCCCATCTGCACATCGATCCCGATGGTGAACGGATGCAGCACCTCATCACCTGGATCACCGGCGTTTCGCATAGCCACCTCGTGCTGGTCGCTGCCGGCATGAATGTCTATGCGGCGGTGTATCTTATTGAGGGTCTCGGCCTGTGGTTCGATCGCCCATGGGCCGAATGGCTGACGGTCATCGCCACTGCCCTGTTCATTCCCTTTGAGATGGAACATGTGCTGCATCATCCATCACTCGGCATTTGCGTTACTCTGCTCATCAATCTGGCAGTGGTGGCATTTTTGGCGTGGCGTATTCGTCAGCGCCATGTCAGCCGCGCCAGCCAGCTGCAAAAATCTGCATAACAATAGATTAATATGAATCCCTATTGACCGGTATACCGACGCAATAGTTAATAGAATAGCAACGTGGGACGTGATCACAGCGTACCAGCAAGTGACCGTATGCCCATCGCCCAACGCTAGCGTATCGGGGATTTGCACCCTAGATTGTCCTCGGATACTTCATGGCCGAGACACCAGATTCGATATTTTTGAAAACGGCCGTGGCCAAGGGCCTGGTCGAAGTGGAAATGGCGACGGCGTTGTACCGCGAAGCGCATGCGGCTCAGCGTCCGGTCGCCGAGCTGCTGATCGAACGGCAGATCCTCACCGCCTATCAGGTAACAGGCATCACCAAGGATGTCGACAAAGCTAACGGACCCAAAATCATCGCCGGCTTCCAGATCATCGACAAGCTCGGCCAAGGCGGCATGGGCGCTGTCTATCGCGCCACACAATTATCAATCGGACGTCAGGTAGCGCTGAAAATCATGGCCCCTGAGGTGGCTAAGAATAAAATCTTCGTCGAGCGTTTCTTGCGTGAAGCACGGGCCATGGGGGCGATCAATCATCCCCATGTCATAACCTGCTTTGATGTAGGGAATGACGGGAAGATCCTCTACATGGCTTTGGAGCTGATGACCGGCGGCGACGCCGACCAGCTGGCGCGCAGCTTCGGTGGCATCTTACCGGCTGCCCGCGCCTGCGCGATCGTCCGCGATTGCGCCGCCGGCCTGGAAGCCATCCACGCTGTCGGCCTCATCCATCGCGATATCAAACCCGCCAACATCTTTCTCGGCGAATCAGGGGCAGCAAAACTCGCCGACCTCGGATTGGCGCGCCAGGACGATGGCCAAGACCAGATGACGCGGACCGGTACAGCCATGGGCACGCCGGCATTCAT
The DNA here is from genome assembly GCA_043788625.1 of Planctomycetota bacterium. Lineage (GTDB taxonomy): Bacteria > Planctomycetota > UBA11346 > UBA11346 > UBA11346 > CAIUVD01. The sequence continues at coordinate 16,668 of JAYVTR010000313.1, read as the reverse complement.
GTCGCCTGAACAAGCACAGGGTATTGATGACCTCGACATCCGTAGCGATATCTATGCTTTAGGTGCGACCCTATTCGCACTGACCACTGGACAGCCGCCATTCACCGGCCAATCGGCATATGCCATTGTTGCCAAGGTCATCCACGAAGCCGCCCCGGATCCACGCAGCCTCAACCCCAACGTCCCTGAGTCTGTGGTGCAGGTGATACGCGCGGCGATGCACAAGGATCGTAAAAAACGTCCGCAGACGCCACGCGATCTGCAGCTGATGCTGACGCGCTGCTATGACGATCTCCTCGCTGCCGGCATGACCGAATCCACCATCGGCGCCTTGCCGGCGAGTCTGGTGTCACATCCCACGCCGCTGACCCATGTCGGCCCCGGCAACCGCAGCCATCGCACGCATATCTCTAGCACCAGCGGCGGCACTACCGCCTCACACGGCCGGCGCGTCGCCGTGGGAGCGGGGATCTTCGTCGCCATCGCCACGGTTTCGATCATCGGCATCGCCTGGTTGACACCGAGCGCTGCTACGCTCAGACCGACCTCCGTCAGCCAACCCGAGCCAATTATCGTCCGCCCGCTGCCGATAAAAATTATTGCATCGCCGGTGGTGACTATCAAACCGCTGACCGTCAACGACGCATGGCCTGAACAAGCAACGTGGATCCTGACCACCGCGGCCCTCGCTGCCGACCAGCAGTTGCAGAAGGTCATGGTCGCCCTCGGACAATTAAATCCTGGTTTCGATGGGAAACACCAATTCACCATCGAGCCAGCGTCAGGACAGGTAACCTCGCTCATCTTATCGGCAGCAGGCCTCGACGATCTGCGTCCGCTACAGGCATTGAAGAACCTCCAGACCCTGGTCCTGGGCGGTGGCACGGTAGAAAAACGCGGGCCGCTCTTTCAGCTGGCATCGTTGCATGGCCTAACGCTCAGCCATCTGGCGCTGCCATGGACGATGGTCGAAGACCTGACGCCCCTGGCAGGCATGCCCCTTATCGACGTCGATCTTTCAGGCAGCATCGTCTCCGACATCACGCCCGTCCTCAGTGAACATTTACAGAAACTGGCTTTCAGCACCGATAAAGTCCGCCGTGGAGTGGCTCCGCTGCGGGCTTTGAGCACCGTTAAGAACCTCGGCATCAGTTGGGATCAATTGATGCCGGCGGCGAGTTTCTGGCAGGCCTACGATGCTGGCGAGCTTCCCGGAGTTAATGCCCAGGTCACGGCCAAAGAGACGCCAGTGGCGGCACCGGTCGGCATCGTGGCGCCCGGGCTGGTGATACCGGCCGAGGCCATCAAACCGCCATCCGTAGTGGCCATCGAAGCTCTCATCATTCCAGAAAATGCGCAGCCCAAAGTCCGCGCGCTCGCCAAGGCCTTCAATGAATCGACGGCAAAACTGCTCGCCGGTCTGGGACAGCGACGCAAAGACGCGAGCAGGGTGCCGCTGAAGACTGTCGGCGATGATTACTACCGGTCCTCACAGAAAGCATTGAAGGATCCCGCTCAGCTGGGGACGGCCATGGCCACCGGCAAGGTCAAGTTCGCCCTCGAAAATGATGCCAATGCGCGTGCGTCCGTATTTACCGATCCGCTGTTGCTGAACACCACCTTGCAAGCCTTGGCCGACTGGCGGGCGGCCATTGAACCCTTCGAAATCGAAGCCGCCGAAGTGGCTGAAGATCGTCGGCAGAAGGCCTTGAAAGAACTGGAACCATTCGTCAGTGACGTCAAGTCCGGGGCCTCAGAACTGATTACCCAGTTGCAAGGCATGGTACCGACCGCCCCAACTACACCTGCCGATAGCGAGCCCGTGCCAGTTGATGGCGCCATCTGGCGCATCGAATGCATGACCGCCCTGCCTCACGACACGCTGCTGCGTGACCTGACCGGCACCCATTCTCCTGCCCGAGTTATTGGCGAACTCGGTGAAACGGTTTTTGGCAAAGCCTTACGTGGCGATGGCCGTAACACTCAGATCACCGTCACACTCAAACGGACCCTGGCTGCGCGCACCCTCATGGCGTGGGTCAATATCACCAGCGATACGCTCGCCGGAGGGGTCATCGGGGTGCAATCACCAGATGGCACACATTATGAATCGATTATGTATAACGGTGGCGAGCAGGGCTGGGGCATTGCCACCGCGAACGCCAAACGTTCGCTCACTGCCAGCGCCCACGGTTCTGAAGTCGGAGGCTGGCGGCACCTGGCGATGGTCGTCGACGGCGCCAAGCGCACGCTCTTTTATAATGGTAAGATCCTCAGTGGTGATCAAGCCGGCGAAACAACTGTGCCTGCCGGCAGCGAACTGATCATTGGTAAACGCAATAGTGGTCGTGACGAGCGGCATTTTGCCGGACTCATCGATGGGGCGCTGGTTTTTGACCGCGCGCTGTCGAACAACGACATCAAAAAAATCATGGACTGGCAATTTTTGGCAGGTGAACAAATACGCCTCAACCTGCGCGAACGCGAATGGATCAATGTGCCAGTCGGCAATGGCGATTTCAGCAAGGTTACCAGCACCGGCCGGCCGGCAGAATGGCAATCCCGCGGCGAAGGTATCAGCAGCGTGGCGGACGCGGATGGACGCTACCTGCGCCTTGAACAATCCAAGGCTGGCCAAGATGCACGTGTTGCTAGGCAAGTGCTGAAACTCGAACCCACCTGGCGTGCTATTCGGCTCCAAGTGCGTCTACGCGAGCCCAAGCCGCTGGAGCTGGTCCCGGGTGTCAATCATTCGAACAATTCTGGCGTGTGCGTGGTGCTTGACGATGCCAATGGCGGGCAACCGACATTACGGCGGCGCATCAGTCTGTCTGAAGAGGCGCAACCAGGAGTGTGGAGCGACTGCGGCGACCGCATCGGTTGGCCCATTCCACCGGGATACACGTTGTGCACCTTGGAATGTAGCATGCGCGGCTACCTGGGGCAGCTAGATATCGATGATCTCAAAGTCTCAGCCTTGGTTGGCAAACCTTGATCAGGGTGATGTGTGCAGGCGGTTGACCAGCAACTGGCTGAGTTCCATCAACGCCCGATGTTTGACCACCGCCGACTGCATGGCTTCATCGACGAGGGGCTGCAAGCGACGGGCCTCATGATCGTGGAGTACGCCGTCCGACAGATCGATAGCCATCTCGCCCAGTAAGCGGGCATTCACCTGATGGCTGGCGATAATGCACTGCATGATGCGGGCGACCGCACCAGCGTCTGCTTTATGCTGTACCGGATCCGTTTCGTGCAGCGGCCGCAAGGCATCCGCAATCCGCTGCGTGCCCCATTCGCGGGATTCCCAGATGGCGAGACGTTCAAGAACTGTACCTGACCAGTTCGATAGATCGCTACCGTCGCGTAACTCAGCCAACCAGCGATCAGCGGTACGTTTCGGCACTGCGAGTATGCGTCCGAGATCGCCACCGCTGAGGTCAGCAGCCACTGTCAGCACCGCTTGCGCTAAACGGCTCATGACTTATCCGCCACGGTAAACGGTATCAACATCGGGGCCAACACGGATGACGCCAACGGGCGCGGCTCGCTCCGCCAAGCACCCATGGTGGTCACCTGCCTATCCCACACTGGCGTTTCCGCCGTACAGGTCCCTGCTGACAGCCACTGCCGCAAGCCGCCGCGATTGGTCAGTCGAATGGCACCGCTTTGGCCCACCGCAATCGGTGGCGAGGTCAACAGCGAGCAGCCGCTGCGTTGCTCATAAGTAGCGATCACCTGGGCGATCTTGTCATGGCTGCACCCCGACAGGGGCGGGCCCTCCCAGGCTACTACCAGCCAGCGTCCACCCTCGGTAACGACCGTGGCTGCCGCCTGACAGCGACCTTCACGGATGAACTGCTGCAATAACTTGGTGAGCGCCGCCACCACTGCGTCGGCCATTTCAGCAGGTAAAACTGGCTCGGCCGCAAATATGCGCACCGCAGCGTCATCGGACAATGCCATCATGCACAGCATGGTATCACCTGCACCACACCTCTCAACGGCAAGCGTCTGACTTGCGAATAAACCTTTCATGGGCTATACTAACAATGAGAAGCCATGCCGCGCATTCCTTTACCATTGTCCGTCGGCATCGGCTTAGTCATTGTCGCCTTGGTCACGCTGATCAGCGTACTGTTGATCGGCGAACGTCGTCTGATCAATCACTTGGTGGATGACAAAATCACCGAACTTGAACAAGCCCATCAGCGCTGGCGCGATGACCTGCAAGGAACCTTAGCCAGCGGTGAAGCCAGCATCGAACGCTATGCGGCTCTGGTGTCGACCATTGGCGGCAATTACACGAGCATGTCGCCGGCAGTGCAGAGCGAATGGAATATGCGTTTCACCACTACCCTCTCCCACGATGCGGATGGCGCGTGGCGCTCAAAAAAAGGAAGTTTCGACGCCAATTGTGCAGCTGGCATCTGGATCCCGCCAAGCGCCAGTCTGACTCCCGAAATGCGTTACTTTTATGCACGTTGTGCAGAAGTGACAGCCTATTTCGGTATTGGCGCCCGCGATTCATATTTCGGCAACACGTGGTTGCTGGCTGCCTCCCAAGGTGAGGTCGAGTTCGATCCCAGCACCCCCGATTTCATCTATGATGCCGGCACCGATTTCCCATATGCCGATACGCCATGGATGGCCTTGGTCGAACCAACGGCGAATCCGGCCGGACATGTGAAATGGACACCCACCAGCTACGACGACATCCTTCACAAATGGATGGTCAGCGTGGTCGCCCCGTGGAAATTCAACAGTGCATGGGGTGGCTCGGTCGGCCACGACCTGCTCATCGATGAACTGTTGAAGACCCACCTTCAAGCTCTGCCGCTTGCCGAGCAAGACTTGTTGGTGTTCGACAGTGCCGGGCTCCTGATCGCGTCCACCATCCATGCGGCGGGCATCCAAGAGGCCAAAGGCAAACTGACGATCAAGGATTTGACCGATCAACGCAGCCTGGCAGCACTTACCGTCGTCACTGGCAAAGCTCCTAATAAGGCCCACTTCGACAACGTCGACGACCTGGTGCTGGTCGCCCACATAGCCGGCCCAGATTGGACCACCGTCACCTTGGCACCACGTCGTCAGTTGACTGCCACGGTCAGCCAGCAATTCGCCTATGTGCGGTGGACGTTGGTGGTCGCTGTCGGGGTGATCGGCCTTTTGACCCTTGGCCTGTTTCTAGTCGACGTGCAGCGGCGCACCCGCGTCAGTCGCGCCTCGCAGCAGGCGGCTGAAGCCGCTATCGATGCGCGCCGCGCAGCTGAACAAGCCAACCTGGTCAAGAGCCGCTTCCTGGCCAATATGAGCCATGAAATCCGCACCCCGATGACCGGCATCATCGGCATGTCGGAATTGCTCATCGAATCGCCACTCGACTGCTATCAGAAAGAGCAGGTCGAAGCGATCCAAACCTCAAGCAAGGCCCTGCTCACCATAATCAACGACATTCTCGATCTGTCGAAGATCGAAGCCGACCGCCTAGAGCTGGTGCAAGAGCCGATGAATGTTGCCGTCGTCGTCGATGCCGTCATCGGCATGTGCGCACTGAGCGCCGCCACTAAGGGCCTGGGCATCACCCGCGCCGAAACCGGCACCTGCCATACCCTGCGCCGTGGGGACAGTGCCCGTCTGCAACAAGTGCTCTACAACCTGGTTGGCAATGCGGTTAAATTCACCGAACAGGGGTGGATTGAGATCACCCTCACCGATCAGCCGCATGGCATCCGCATCCAGGTCAGCGATACCGGCATTGGTATTCCCCCGGAGCACCTGAAAAACTTATGCCAGCCATTCCATCAGGCCGATACCAGCGATACGCGCAGCCAAAGCGGCACCGGCCTGGGACTAGCGATTACCAAGCGTTTGGTTGAATTGATGGGCGGTGAGCTCACTCTCACCAGCCAAGTTGCCAAGGGCACGGTCGTCACCGTCGATGTGCCGTTAGCTAAGGTGTAATGGTCAAAACCGATATTCCCAGGTGGCGTGGCCGCCATATGGGTTTATTCTGGCACCATGGCCGACGGATTGGACACATCTTCCGCTGACGCCGCACCTCTCATCGAGGTTGCGCAAGCGCAGCCCATGCATCCAGCGACGCTGGCGACGGTGGCCGTTCTCGGTCCAAACGGAGCGCTCGCACGTGAGCTGCCGAACTACGAGAGCCGCCCACAGCAGCTCGCCATGGCGGCGGCAGTCGCCGACGCCATCAGCAACGGTTGCCATGCGGTGATCGAAGCTCCCACCGGGGTCGGCAAATCCTTCGCCTATCTGGTGCCAGCCATTCAGCATGCCTTGGCAAGTGGCAAAAAAGTGGTGATCTCGACCGGCACCATTGCATTGCAAGAGCAGTTGATCGGCAAAGACATCCCGCTGCTGCAGAAAGTCTTTCCCAATCTCAAGGCGGTGTTGGTAAAAGGTCGGCAGAACTATGTCAGCCTGCGTCGGCTCAGCCTGGCCAGCGATGGGCAGCAGTCGATGTTCGATACTTCCGATGATGCGCGTGCCCTGCGTGAGCTTGACCAATGGGCACGCGAGACAGAGGTCGGCGATCTCGCCGACCTGGGCTATGATCCGCCACCGGCGGTCTGGCGTCAGGTGCAAAGCGACCGCAACAATTGCCTGGGCCGCAAATGTCCACGTCACAGCGAATGCCATTTCTATGCGGCGCGCAAGGCCATGGAGGACGCCGATATCCTGGTGGTCAATCACCACCTGTACTTTTCTGACCTCAGTCTGCGCGATGAGCACGCCGGCATCCTGCCCGCCCATGACACCATCATCTTCGATGAAGCCCATACCCTGGAAGACGTCGCCACCGACCACCTCGGGACCTCGCTCAGCGAAGCGCAAATCCGTTTCTTTCTGGACGGCTTATGGAATGCGAAGGGAAAAGGACTGCTCGCTACTCCGGGTTACGATACCGGACAGGAGATCGTCGAATATGCACGTCTGGCGAATCAGACTTTTTGGAAGGACGTCGCCCTGCTGGGCATCGACCGCAACGAAGAGACCCTGCGTCTGACCAGTCCCGATCAGGTCGCCAACCCGCTAAGTCCGGCCTTGGACGCTTTGGCACGAGCCCTTGATGCGCTTCTGGCGCGCGCTGATGACGAGAACAAAACCCTTGAGATCAAAGCCCAAATCACCCGTGCGACGATCATCGCCGGCAACCTGCGCGCCGTGCTCGAAGTCGCCACGCCAGCCGATGGGGTGGCCCACGTGCACTACATCCACGTACCACGCGGTCGCGGCGGTCCGTCGCTCAGCATGAGCCCGTTGTCGGTCGCCAGCCTCTTGCAGCAGCGCCTGTTTTCGAAAACGCGCACGGTGATCCTCACCAGTGCCACCTTGGCCGCCGATGACAGTGAGCGGTTTCTGTTTTTACGCCGCCGCCTAGGCATCGAAGGCGGTATCGCCAAACGTCTCGATTCGCCCTTTGATTATCAGAAACAAGCCAAGCTGGTGTTGAACCAGACGCCGCTCGACCCAAATTCGGAACGTTACGAGGCGGCATTGGCCGCTTGGCTCACCGATTACCTGGCTGATCCAGCGCGCGGTCGCGTCGGGGGCACCTTCGTCCTATTTACCAGCTACCGCCAATTACAACGCGTGCATGACCTGATCCGTCCGGGTCTCGACCGCGCCAATCGTTTTGTTTTACGCCACGGTGATGGCATGGGCCGGGCGCAGATGCTCGACCTCTTCAAACGCGTCGGTGATGCGGTGCTATTCGGCACTTCCAGTTTTTGGGAAGGGGTCGACGTACCGGGTGACGCCTTGAAGCACGTCATCATCACCAAACTGCCGTTTGAAGTGCCCAACCACCCGGTGGTCGAGGCCCGCCACCATGAAATTCAACGCCGCGGCGGCAATCCATTCATGGAACGCACCGTGCCCGAAGCGATCATCAAGCTGAAGCAGGGTTTTGGTCGATTGATCCGCACCAAGGCTGATAATGGCACTGTGGCAATCCTCGATCATCGGGTGCTGACCAAGGCGTATGGGCGATACTTTCTACGTGCGCTACCGCCGTGTGCGATTGAGATGACGTCGCTGTAGCTGCACCTTAGAAACGGGTCACACCCGTGACACCGACGCTGCGTGGCTCGCCAGTGACCGCCACCTGCTGTCCGCTCTGGCTGACGCTGGCGCGTGTCCAGTACACGGTATCGGTAAGGTTACGGCCCCACAGATACACCGACCACATGTTGGCTTCGTAACCAATTTTGGCCGCCAACTGTTGATAGGCTTGCTGATTGATGAGATTCTGATCGTCTGCGTAATAGGCTCCCACCGCGGTCAGATCGGTGCGCATGAACAGTCCCGCCTCACTGCGCCACTGGACTCCAAGATAGCCATTATAGCTCGGCGCCATGGGCAGATGATTTTCCGACAGGTCAGCGGTGCCGGAACCGTAGTCGGTGAACAGCGGCCGCAGGGCCCCGGCACCGGCCAGCACATCGACACCAGGCGCGACATTCACCGTCAGGTCGCTTTCAACGCCGGTGATGCGGGCACTGGCGGCGTTGCGGATCAGGTAGGTCGTCGGCGGCGCCAGCACCGTCACCTGTTTGTTCCGATAATCAGTCAGAAACGCCGCGCACGAGAAACGCAGACGCCGGTCAATGGCGGCAAGCCGCTGACCGATCTCATACGTCCACGCGGTTTCCGCCTCATAGCCGCCGTCAATCTCGGCCAGCGAAGCGGGAGTCATGTTATAACCCCACCAGGAGTATCACCACGCGCCACTGATACCCAGGTGAGGACGTCGTCACTCCAGGCATAAGCGAGGTTGGCTTTGGGCAGCGGAAGCGTGTCTGAACGCGCCTCCGTATAGGTGAAGCCGGGAGTTAAGTTGTCGCTTGAAGTATAATCGACCGCCTGCCGCGCATAGTCGAGACGCAAGCCCATGGTCAGCGTCCAGCCAGGGCCCATGGCCAGACCGGCCTGACCAAAGGCCGCCGCCGTGCTGGTGCCTTGTCTGCCGCCGCGCTGCACCACCAAGCCGGGCGGCAAGAACGGATTAGGAGCAATGATCAGTGGCGCATCGACGTCTTGCCGCGCCGCCGCGGCGTAGAGACCCACCAACCACGAACGTAGGCCGTGACCACCACCATAGCGCACTTCTTGTGACAGGCCCTTGGTGGTGGTGTCCTTGCGCAACACGGAACCGGGGCCGGGCGTGAAATCGATATCGAGGTCGAACACGTCGCGCGTCGAGGCGGCCCCGGTGATGCTCGTGAAGCGGTGTTCGTCGGTAGCACGGCTGAGGGTCAGGCCACTGCTGAAGACGTCGTTATTCAGTTCGCCAGCTTCGCTGTTCTGCGTCTGTTGCTGCTCGGCCAAAGCCAGCGGCGCGAATTGATCACCAGTGGTCCGGTAACGCGTTGCCAAACCGGTGAGCTGGGCATCCCAGCCATCGTTGAGCTGCCAGACCAACATGCCCTGCGCCGCGACATCATGGCTGGCAGCCGAGCGATCATCATCATTGATGACATTGGTGCGCCAGCCATCGCTGGTTTTTCCGGTGGCGGCCAGGCGCATGCCCACCGTCGAACTGAGCGGGCCGCCGGCAGCCGCCGAGACTCTTGTCAGATGCTGGCCCGCGCCATAAGTGCCGGCATCAAGCTTGCCCCAACCTTCCCAGCGGCTGCCGGGGCGGCGGGTGGTGACGGCGACCACGCCGGGGATGGTGTTCTGTCCGTACAAGGTGCCTTGTGGTCCGCGCAAGACCTCGACCTGCTCAACATCGATGAGGCTGTCCAGACCCAGACCACGCGGGCTGACGCCATCGATGACGATACTGGCGGGGGTTTGATCCGAGAGCCCGCTGATGCCGCGGATGACCGGGTACGTTGTATGGCCGCCGAGATTGATGGTCGCCACATTGGCCATGCCGGTAGCGATGTCGTCGAGGGTGCGGTCGCCACGGTCGTCGATCTGCTGTCCACTCACTACCGCTACCGAAACCGGTACGCTGCCGATCTCGCTGTTGGTCTTAGTAGCGGTAACGACGATGGGCGAAACCACCATTTCCTCGGCGGCCACCAGCACCCTTGCCGGCGCCAAGCCGGCGCATGCCACCGTCAATAGAGTAATCGAGCAGCGGCACATCATGGGTATGGATAGACTACAATTTCATCGAGCGCAAGCCCAGCTTGCAATGTACGTTACGGTATCACATCCAGGTTAGGAGACGCAGCGGGGACTGGCGTTTGAGAGCCTGGCGGTTGAGAGACTGGCGGCTGCACAAGATGCTGGATGGCTTCATCGACATTGCGCTCGACTTCTGCCGCCGTCGCTCCACCGAGATCGGCGGTGACGATGTTGCCATAGGCATCGACCAGGATCAGCCGCGGGATCGAATCGATGTGCCAAGCGGCGGCGAATTCAGAATCCCAGCCGAGGCCGTCGCCGACGATGGGGTAATCGATAGCATAGGTGGCTATCCACGCCGGTACGGCGGCAATGGTATCCTTGGTATCGAGGGACACACCCACCACCGCCACGCCCTTGGACTGCCAACGCTTGGCTAAGGCGGTCACCGCCGGGGCGGTCAATGTACATGGCTTGCACCAGGTAGCGAAGACGTCGACCAACACCGGTTTGCCCGGCTTGGCGCCTTGCACATCAGCAAGAGTCAGCTCACCCGGCTTGCCGTCGAGACGTTTGAGACGCAAGGCCGGCGCTGGTTGCCCGGCTAGTTTCTGCACCGCCGTCAACGCCGCCTCGGCGGCGATGGTTGCTGCCGCATCATCACGATGCTGTTGGAGAAACAGCCGTACTTCCTCGGGCGTGGCGCCGTTGGCTTCCATGGCGGTGAGACGTAAGGCATACAGCGGCACCCGCTCGCCAGCATCGGCAGTCGCCAAAAGGGCTAATGCCGCATCCAGATCCGCCAGAGCGCTGGCATCCTTGCGGGCAAGCGCCGCCTGCGCCCGGGCAGCCAAGGCGCGCACGCGCACGCGCGCGGTTGGCGGATACGCCGGCGCCAAGGCCACTATGCCGGCCACCGGATCCATCGGCTGATTTACCACTCCTGGTGCCGCTCCTACTGCGGGAACTGCTGGAGCCGCTGGAGCCGCCAAAGTTCGCAGATGCCAAGCGGCAATCCACACCAGCTGCGCCCGCTCGCACACTGTCGCCTCAAGCCCGGACGTGGCCAGCACCTCACCCACCACCGCCTCGGCTTTGACCGGGTCCAAGGCATCGAGCCACGCCTCGGCGAGGGCCACGCGCAGCAGCGCGCGTTCGCCGACGGCCAGGCCCGGGGTATCGAGCACGGCGGCAATGGCGGTGGCGCGCGCCGGATTACCGGTGGTCAATTCATCAGCCGGCACCACCGCCGTGGCGGCGCGTAAAAGATCCTCGGCGGTGGCCGACCACACCGAAGTCGAGACGCCGACCAGGGCCATCATCAACCAGCGCATCAGCGTGCATCCCGGTGCTGGGCGATCAGCTGCAACAGCGCCTCATGCAGAATGCCATTACTGACCACCGCGTTGCCGGAGCGTAATGACGGTGTGCCATCGATATCGCTCAATCTGCCACCCGCCTCGCTGACCACCAAGCTGGTGGCGGCCACATCCCACACCGACAGGTGCGGTTCAACCATGACTTCGGCCCGTCCACTGGCGATCAGCATGTGTCCGTAGGCATCACCGAGGCCGCGCTGGAGAGCGGTGCTCGTGACCAAGGCTTCAAAGACGCCGCCGAGGCCTTCGGTGCGGAACCAGGTCGGCGTTTCAAAGCACCACAAAGCCTGCGTCAGCTCGGTGGTGGCGGCAACGCGGATCGGCAGACCATTGCATCGTGCACCTCCCCCCAACACGGCGTCGTACCATTCATCGAGTCCGGGAATGCCCACGGCACTGGCGATGATGCGCGGCCCCTGTGGCGTATCTTCTTCGCACGCTACCAAGGTGGCCCACAGTGGCACCCCACGCACGAAATTACGCGTGCCATCAATCGGGTCGACGATCCATCGCCGACCGTTGTTACCAGGCTCAATGCCGGTTTCCTCGCCCACCCAGCCATCGTCGGGAAAGGCGGCTCGTACCACGGCATGAATCGCCTCTTCCGCTGCCCGGTCGGCCACCGTCACTGGGCTTTCGTCGGCTTTCCATTCGACCTGCAAATCGGCGCGACGAAAGTATGGCAATGCCGCACGGCCACCGGCGCGTGCGGCGGCCATGGCGACGGCGGCGGTTTGCAAATGCACAGGATGCGAGGTCATGGCCACAGCCTAACACCCCAGGCCTGGGACCCAAGCCGAGGAATAGCCTCGGCTTCCACCGCTTCTGTAGTGAGTTAGAGTAACAGCAATGTCTGACGACCTGGCTCCTGGCACGACGCTCTTCGGCTATGTCATTGAACGTGTGCTCGGACGCGGTGGCATGGGTACGGTGTATCTTGCCATGCAGATATCGCTCAATCGCCGCGTGGCCTTGAAGGTCCTGCACCAGAGCCGGGTAAAGAACCCCAAAGCCGCCGACGATTTTTTCCGTGAAGCAGCCGCAGCGGCGCGTTTGAACCATCCCAATCTGGTGGGTGTCCACGACCTGCAAGCCGACACCCAACGTGGGCTGTATGCGTTTTCGATGGAATACATCTCAGGCCTTACCGGCGTGCAGCTGGTTGCCGAACAAGGTGTGCTGCCGCGCGCCAAGGCCCTGCATCTCACCTTCCAGATCGCCTCCGCTTTGGCCTATGCCCATAAACAGGGCTTCGTGCATCGCGATATCAAGCCCGAGAACATCCTCATCATCGACGGCAAGATTGCCAAGCTGCTCGATCTCGGTCTGGCCTATAACCGCCTGGGCAGCGTCGGCGCGACCACTCCTGAACGTCATCAGTCGAGCGGCCGCAAATTGAGCATCGTCGGCACGCCAGACTACAGCTCGCCTGAACAAAGCCGCAATCCACAGAATGCCACAGCCGCCAGTGACGTGTGGAGCTTGGGCGCCACCTTGTACTTCCTGCTCACCGGTGAGACGCCGTTTGATGGCGAGACGGTCATCGACCTGATCGTCTCGACCGCCATCGATCCCTTGGAATATCCTCCCCAGGTCACCGCCGACTGCCGGGCGTTGTTGGAATTGATGATGGCCAAGGACGTCGGCAAGCGTCTCGCCAACGGCGAGGAGGTCTTGACTGCACTGCAGGAGATCGCCCGTAATGAGCGCCCCACCTTGCCGCCGCGCGCGGCGCGCGAAACGCCCTCGGTCGATGCCCATCTGCAATTCGCCGAAGCCGCAACCGGCGAGCACGCACCCACCCTGCCACCGCGCCGACGGGTACGGCACCGCCATACGCGCCGTTGAACGGCGTAATCCGCTTATAAAAAAACCGACCGGATATACTCCGGTCGGTTGAACAGTGGCAGCTGACGCCGACTTATTTGTTGAGATAGATCTCGACGCGGCGATTGGCGGCTTCGCCGGATTCGTCGTCCTTCTTGTCCTTGCTGACGGCCACACGCGGCTGGTGTTCGCCACGGAAGGCACCATGCAAGCGGCTTGGGTTGATCCCGGCCTGCTCAAGCGCACGCACTACCGCGGCCGAACGCGCAGCGGACAGACCCCAGTTGTCACCGAACTTTTCTTTGGTCACGGTGCGGCTTACCGGTGAATGGTCGGTGTGACCTTCGACGAAGATGTGCTTGTCGGCGTTGCCACCTTCGTTGAGACGGTTGGCGAGACGGGCGATAGCCTTTTTGCCTTCCTCGTTGAGGTCGGCCGAACCCTTGGCGAAGGCGAAGTCGTCAGGCAAGGCCACGCCGCCCTTGGCGGTACGTTCGAAGCCTTCGATCTCGCCGCCTTGGATGGCATTGACGTCATCGGCAACGGTACCACCTTTGTTCTTTTCCAGCTCTTCGCTGAGATTCTTGTTCTGCTGAGCAAGACGGGCGTTGGCTTCCTGCAAGTCCAACATCTCAGCCGAGGTCGCCTCTTTGGCTGGGGCGTGACCACGCAGATTACAGCCGGTCGAAAAGACCGCCGCCGTTGCGAGAGAGAGAATGGCCAGCGTACGAACAATCATGGGGGCTCCGTCAAAGGGGTAAGATGTAGGAGTTTAGGGAGCCATCAGGGATGAGGCAAGCCGCTGCACGGCGCCTGATGAAACCTTACTTAAAACGAAGCCGGCCGGGTTTCCCCGGCCGGCTAAGCACTTATGCAGCTCTTATTTCTGAGAGGAAACGCCGATATCGACGACTTCTTCAATGATCTCAACCCCACCTTGGTTGGTTTTCGCTTCGACGATGGGGAATTTACCGCCCTTGGAGACGGCCAACTTGCCCTCGTTTTCGATCTTCTCGATGATGAACGAGTCGCGCTTTTCGCCTTCTAACTTGAGACTACCGCGATACTGCGCATAGCGGAACTCACTGGCATCAGGATTCTTAACAAATTCCTTATCGCCGTTGAGGCGCTTGAAATTGTCCTTGCTGGGCTCAGTCGAGTAACCGTTGAGGGCCGAGGCCATCGAGGTCCAGAAATTATCATCAACGCCGCGCACCTGATTACCGGCGACATCGTGGTCTTCGCCGCGTGGCCAGGCACTCATGATGAAATACGGGGTCACAAAAAAGGCTAAGAACAAGGTGGTCAGAGCCATGAAACAGACCCACATCGGGTGCACCGGGGCACTCTCAACACGGATGCGATTGCTGCGCACGCTGCGCCGGCTTTCGCTACTGTTCGAGGTCGCCACTGGGCTGCCCTCGGGGCTGGTATCCAGCTGCGCAGTAGTGCCACCGACCTGCGTTTCATCGACGGCGGTCATCACCGCCGTGTTTTGATCGGTGAAGTTGAGGTCCATGGTGCGCTTCGAGTCATCGAAGGACACTTCTTGCGTGCCTTTGTTGTCCTCGAAATTGATCACTTCCAGCTCGTCGCCAAAGGTGATCGAATCGGTAGCGCTGCGGTTGTTCGGCGACCCCTGCAAGATGGTTTCAGAGGTCTCATCGACCACCTTGCCCAGATCGATCTGCAGATTATCGCTGTCACCGGTAAGGACGATGGTGCCGTCATCCTGCTCAGCAGCGACCTTGTTCACGTCCTCTTTATTCACCATCAGCTTGCCGCCAATGCGCTGGGCACGAATCGCACCACCATTGATATGGCCGTTAAGTGCGTCGTCGTCACAGCCGAGGACCAGTTTGGCCTCTTTAGCATCGATCATATCCGCCATGGGGAACTCCTCACCGAAGGGCAGGTTATGCCCTGGTCGGACGAATCCTGAGAAACCTCAGGGAGGCGGCAAGGTCGCCCAACAGACTGCCGCCACAGCACATCATACACCCGTCCGGGCAGGCTCCCCGCCCGCAATGCGGTAAACCACGTAAATACCCGTCAAAGCAAGCGAAAGCAGACAGAAGCAGACCAGCACACCGTAGCCGAGCTATTTCGCTAGTTGTCTAGTTACGCGCCGCCGCAGAGAGGTGTCGGTTTTTATTTAGACTGCTTATGACGTTTGGCTTCGTGCGCCAAATTCAGCAGCGGCCACATTGACCAGTCGATGGCTTCGGTGAGGCCATGACCAAATTCGACTGTGTCGCCGGCGGCCTCCACCGCCAAACCATAACGTAGCACGCGTCGGTCGCCGGGGCGCTGGGCGGCGTTGTTACGCAACAATGCCCACGGCAGACCGATTTCAAAATGCCAGCCGGTCAGCGTCCGTGTCGCGCAAGCGCGCGCTTCGGCAGTGCCGATATCGGTGCTCTTGGCCCATTCGCCATCGACTACCTGCAAACGCGTCAGGCCATCGATCTGCTCCACTTTCAACACCACCGTCTGTGGTTGCTGGCCCTCATCGACGCGCGTGTCGAGACCCAAACACAGGTGCACCATGGCGCCGGTGGTTTCGCTTACGTCGACAGCGAAGGCCAACTGATTGGCATCAAAGACCGAACGCAGCTGCACGCCACTGATCCGTGCCGGACCGATAACCGCTGCTGTGCGATGATCAGCAAACGTCGCTGTACGCGCTACCACCTCCGACCAGTCGGTGAAATCACCATCGATCTCAACTGTATCCAACTGCGCTTCCAGGGGCGCACCGATGAAATTGGCCTGCATGTCGCGCAGGCTGCGCTCGGCCACCGGCTGGGTGGCTTCCGGTACCAGCGCCTCAACAGCATCGGCAGTACAGGCGCCGAATATGGTCAGACCCGCGAGATTGCCGAGCCACAATTGATTGCCGATCATCTCCGCACACACCGGCCCCCCTGCCTGCCCGGCAAGATTGCCCGAGGCCTGCAGCTTGCCCTCGGCGTTGATGATCTCGAAGCGCTGCCAACCGTCACGGCGATGGGAAATGAGCACCGTCTTGTCGGCCCACGGCAGGAGCGCCCTGATCCAGCGATCCCTTTCGTGGCCAAGGTCATATTGCCAGCGCATTTTAGCGCTCACATAATCAATCGCATGTAACACCTGCGCGTTGTTTACCTCGTGCAGTACCACGGCATGGTCGGGGAACAACGCGAGCGGAACCTTGGCATGCTCTTGTTCAAAAAGGAGCTTGAAGCCTGGGTCGAAGACGGTGCTGAAGGCATGGTTCCAATCTTCACTGTAAATGCCGGTGATGTTGCCGGCATGCAGCGCTCGTACGAAATTCTTATTATCACGATAACCGCGCGTATCGACGTTCACCATC
>JAYVTR010000312.1:0-4513 GCA_043788625.1 Planctomycetota bacterium | reverse complement strand
AGAAAAAAACGCGCAAAAAAGCAACGCTGCGCCGGCGATCTGCTGCCGCACGTGGTGGCGTGCAGAGGTCACAGATGCGGTAACGGTCGACATGGTATGTCTGTGGTCCATTAGTTGCTCCCCGTCGGAGGCTGCTGCACCATCAAGAGAATTTCCTGATAGGCTGAGGTTTGATTGGCCACATCACTGACCAGAATACCTACTTTTTGATACGCGACCCACGGCTGTAAAAGCGATGCGGACGGTGGGATAGTCCACGACGCCGTCCACGTAATGGTGCCGTCGCCTGTAGGTCCGCCGCTGAAACCGAGCGCGGGCGTGGTCAATTGCTGGGGATCAACCAGCGAAAAGCTCAACTGTGGTGTGAGACCAAGTCGTCCGATGGTAGGTGCCACCACATGCGGCGTATAACTGAGCAAGGTTCCCTGCACAACCGCTAGCGGTGGATTTGAATCGATGGTTAAGGTCAAAGCGCCGGTGTCAGCAATCACGACGTCGATGGTGATAACGTTTGAATCCTTGGTGAGCCGCGTTGTGCCATCTGAAATCAAGCCGTTATCGGTGGCCATCACGGTAAAATGATCGGTGGTGATACCGCTGGCTGTGGCGGTCGGAATTGCCGCCGTATAGGTATAAACACCCGCGATGGCAGTAGCCGTGATCGTACCTTTAGTTGGCTGCGTCACGATGGCGAAGGTCGATGCGCCGTCGGGGTCGGCAATGGTGGCCACGGTTGAAAGTGTTGGCATACCGACGTTGATCGTAAACGGTACGTCGACATTTGGCACCGCCAGGATCTTACCCGCCACGGTCAAGATCGGTGCATCGTTGAAGGGTGTGACGCGGATTATTTTGTTCACGGCATTACTCAGACTTCGCGCACCGTTTTCGACACGGATGCTCGCTTGACGCAGCGAAGCCGAAGGATTCTGCGAATAATTGGCGAAAGTCAGATGCTGCAGGATGTCTTCGACGGTGGTAAGCAAAATCGGCAACAACGAATTAAAGGCGATTTCCAATGGGACACCATTTTTCCCGCCGGTCATGGTTCCGATCGAAACACCGGCGGCGAAACTGCTGCCATAGACCAGGGGAGTGCTGTCACTCTGAACATCATATGCCCCGAGGTGCATCAAACCCGCATCCTGCAAGGACAGCACATCTGCCGCATCGCCACCCTGCACGGCAGGCAGGGGATGCACTGTTACGATGGTCGACGATGGAATCGACAGGCTGACGAGGATGCGCGCGCCGGTAATCCCTCCGCCAGAAAATTGCGGTGGCTGATTGGTATCGGAAAGATTGAGCACCGAGATACCGCTATCGATCAGTATCGGCACCGCTGCGGCTGTAACTCCCGCGGTCGACACCGGCTCAGAAAACACCGGCGTCGTCCCTGAAAGAGCCACGCTCGGTAAGGTACGGTCGATGGTGATGCTGAACACGGCCGGCGCGCTTTGTGCCTGGCTGGCATCAGTGAGTGCAGGAGTTCCAAAGGCCGGCGGAAATGACAGGGCATTGTCGTCACGCACCACAAACACGAATCCATCATCACCACTGAGTGCGCCGTTTTGCGTATAGCTTACGTAGTCTTGATTGAGATCGCCTTGGGTGAATGAATTGGCCTCATCGACCGCCACCGGGACGGCGAGGATCTTCATTCCTGCCAGCGGATCGCTTGGACGCTTACGCAGCAAGGTTCCTTGGGTGACACCCAGCTCGACGATATAGGTCAAACCGTTGGGATCCTTAGTCTCTTGATCCCACGCCACCAGATTCGACGTACTCACCACCGTCGTACCGGCAGTAAGCGGATTGGGGCTAGTATAAAACGAATTGAGTTGGGTACCGAGCAACGGGTAGGCGGGAATGACGGCTGCACCCCCATGAAGGATGCCGGTGTCGCTGACCGCAACGGTGATTCCCTTGTTTTCGGTCAATGAATTGCTCGTCGACGGCGCCAGCTGCGGTACGGCGTTTACATACTGGACCACCACCGCCACGGTCTTCGTAGTGATCCAGGCACGCGAGCCGGACACAGCACTGGGGGTAACCCCCGACGGCACCGCGCCAGCGCGCAAACCGGTGCCGCCCAGATCATTGACCCGCAACGTCACCGTTTCGTGGTCACCATAGAACGATACAGTCGGTCTATAGGTGACCGTCGCCAAGGCATTATTGATGTCAGTCTGCGTCCCACGGAAAGTCAGTGTGGGGTTGCCCGTGGCCAGGGCAGCCAGGCTGCCTGGCACGCCAACGCCTTCACCGTCACTGAACGAGGCGTTGAGATTCGCGGTCTGCGTCAAGGCGAGGGTGCCATGGGCAACACTCAGTTGCACCTGCAGATTACCGCTGCCAGCGTCGACATCATCCACTGACATACCGGCAACCAACAGCGACGAACCCTGGTTCATGGTGCGCTGGGTGGGGACCATCACCGTCGTGGGTTGATTGATGGCATTCACCGTCAGCGGAATCGCCAGCGTCGTCGATAGCGGACTAGCGAAACTCGTGCTCGCATGACCAAGATCATTTAGTGTCAGAGTGAGAATATCGGCTCCATTGAAGAGATTCGTCGCCCGATACGTGATATTGCCAGTCGCTAAAGCATTGGCCAAAGCTCCACTGCTGCCATCGAGAGCACCGGTCAGCACCAGGCTGGCGCTGTCGTTTCCGCTAACGCTGAGTCCGGTGGTAGTAGCGATGTGCAGCGTGCCGTGGGCAACGCTCAGGGTCAGGGTCTCAAGGAAGCCATTCCCATCCGCATCATTGATGGTCAGGCTGTTCAGCGCGAGCGTACGACTGTTCAGTGCATCACTTTCGTTGACAGCATAGCCGGCTAAACCACTGACGATCGGCGCATGATTAGTGGGCACGATGGTCACGTCGACATAAGAAGTGCTCGAGGCTACTCCCGCCCGCAACACCGTCACGGCTACTCGCCTTTGAAAGCCAAACCGGGTCGGATTGGCGCTGGAATTGATATAGGCAAGTGAACGCAAAATTGTTTCTGCATCGTCGTTCGGCAAGGGCATGGCATTACTGTTAGCCACCCCTGCAGCCACCTGAGCTGCATCCTGAAGCCCAAGAATCTCGACTGGGCCCGTGGTCCCGGCGAGGTCAAAATTGAATGTCCCGAGGGTCGAATTATTAATTGGCGCCATGGTGATGCTCACTGGCGCGCCACTATTGAGATAGCGACCTCGCGCCGCGTAAGCCGCGGCCGGAATTCCGCTGATCAATTGTGCATACGCCCCGGGTGAGGCGATACCCGAACCTGGAACATACCCCTGGCGCGGGGTAAACGTCATCGATTCGATGGCGCCAGTAGCCACGGCGCCAAAAGACGTGGGCAACGGGTTGGTGATGGCCACCTGGATCGAATCGATGTAGAGGCCGGTGCCGAAGTTGAAGTTCTGATCCAAGGTCTGGTCGCTGGTCATCTTGGCGATGTATGTCGATGAGCTCCACACCGCAGCGCGGTTATCGATGACACTCGCAGGGGCGATCACTACGGCGCCAGAACCTTCGCTATAGCTGAGCGTCTTATCGCGTGCAGCAATGGTACCGGTCAAAACCCCACTGAGAGCCATGCGCAATGGAGCCAAAACTGAGACCACCGGTATGTGGGCATGGGCGACAGGTGAAATACCACCGGCCGAGTCCGTGATGAGACAATCGACCGTGCGCATCCCGGCGGTTGGCGAGCTGCTGGCATTGATGTAGTACAGCGACTGGATGGCAGTGATGTACGTCGCCACCGAGGCCGACCCGGAAAGAGTCAAAACGCTGCTGGCATTGTCCCAGACCACCGTCAGCCCCGAAGCTAAGTCCACGTTCAGCTGCTCACTCGCACCATCCGGACGATTGGTGAGTGTGGCCGTGAAGCTCTGACAATTACTCAGATTGGTAGTGACATCAGCAGGCACGGCGAGGAAACTCTTGCCGCTACCTGCATTGTAGGTGGCGATGGTCACATCGATCACCGAGCTCGCACTGAGGTAGAGATTCGGAATGGGATTATGAATCGAGTATAATGGCCCTGAGTAACCGGCGCTGCCAAAAGAATTTCCTACCAAGTCGGTGATGGTCGCCGTGGTCTGCACATTCAGGCCCAACGTCGCCGTACCCGCACTGGTCAAGCTATCGGTATTGATGGTGATGGTATAGGTCGAACTGCTGTTCTGAGTTATCACCGCCAGCGTGGGCGCGGTCAGATTCGTCGCGGCAATGATGAAGGAATTATTCGAAGCACTGCCGACGGTGACATTGATTCCACTGACCGGCTCACTGAAAACAGCCTGGAATTGTACCGTTGCCGCAGAGGTCGGACTCGTGCTGAGTTTACTGATGACCACCGTCGGCGCGGTATTGTCCACCGTGTACTGATCACTGGTGCTGCTGACATAGGTCACCGCCAAGGCATTGGTCACCGTATCGGTGATCCCGGTCACCGTACTCAGGTGCAGACCCAACGTGCCATCACCGGTGATCGCCGTCACCGGCACGGTCC
>JAYVTR010000311.1:0-5882 GCA_043788625.1 Planctomycetota bacterium | reverse complement strand
AAAAGACGCTTTCGATAAAAGCCAGTAGCGGAAAGACATGCCGCGCGACAAGCGTCAACAGCATGAGAAAGACGAGAGAGACCCATGAGGTCCGACCCGATTTTTACCAAGCACTGTCAAGTTCTTTCTCTGTGAATATATGTTCGTAAAATACTGTGTCACATTGGCTTAGGGGCTAACTTAACGCCATTGGCCAGTTTACCGCTGGTTGGCTTTTACCGTGGCTGGTTTTTACAGCTCATTCGCAATGCGTTTGTAGCCTTTGACCAGCTCCATGTTGGTCATCGCCACCGATTCGGAAAACGAACTGGCGTCGGCATTCACCCGCGGCACGCGTGAGATATCATCATCGCTGTGGATGGTGGTGGTCGACGGAATATGGAAATCTGCCGGTAAATGGCAGTTTTCGACGACACTATTGTGGCGGATGACGCACCCGGAGCCCACTGAGCAGTTGAACACCACGCTGTTGAAACCAATGAAGACACGGTTGCCGATTTCACACGGGCCATGTACGATCGAACGATGGGCGATCGAGCAGTATTCGCCGACCACGACTTTGCCGCCGGCCTTCGAGTGGATGACCACACCGTCTTGGATATTGGAGTTGGAACCGATGGTGATCGGCTCCATTTCACCCTTGTCGTCCACTTCATCGGCACGGATGACGACATAAGGACCGATGAAAACGTTTTCACCGATGATGATTTTTCCGCAGATAATTGCCGTCGGGTCAACAAAGGCCGATTCATGGATGACGGGCAGGTGGCCTTGGGGATTTTTACGGATCATGGGCGGCATCCTCCGTCAATGCTCCGCGCAGCAAGTGTGTACAGGTGGCCTTTTTTTAATCGATTGTGTAGCTCCATAAATCAGTGGCGGCCCAAACCTGGGTTCCCGGGCATGCTGCCTGTGCTTCAGCCAGCAAATCGGCTACCGAATAAGCACTGGTATTTTCCGTATAACGACTGCTGAAGTGGGTAATGATGAGGTTTTTTGCGGCAATTCTCTTGGCAAATGCACCGGTCATGGCAGTGGTGCTATGGCCCCATTCGTAAGCCTTCGCCTCGCGCGTCGCATCATAGGTCGTCTCGCATACCAGCAGGTCGCAGCCATGCGCTGCCTCAGCTATCCGTGACGGATCGCTGGTGTCGCCGAGCAGCACGATGACCCGGCCGGGGCTTGGCGGATCCATGACCGCGCTCGGTGCGATCACCTGGCCGTCCGGCAGGCGGATGTCGCCGCCCGTCTGCAGTTGGCGATAGAGCGGACCTTCGGGAATGCCCAAGGCCTGCGCACGTTCGGGATAAAACCGCCCGGGGCGTGGGTCTTCGCGCAGGACATAACCCCAGCAGCTGACCCGGTGGCTCAACGGGTAGGCCGCCACCTGCCAGCCGGCCAACGGCGCAAAGGCGTGTCCGTCGCTGGTGATCTCGCTGATACGTAAGGGGTACGACAGGTGCGATTCGCTGAGGCGTAGGACAGTGGTCAGCAGTTCGTGCAGGCCTACCGGGCCGATGATCTCTAAGGGCTCGCGGCGTTCGTGGATGTCGATGCATGAAAGCATGCCCGGCAGCCCATAGACGTGGTCGCCATGCAGGTGGGTGATGAGGATGCGCTCACAACGATTGGGCTTGAGTCCAGCGCGCATGAACTGGTGTTGTGTGGCCTCGCCGCAATCGAGCAGCCAGATAGCGCCGTGGTCGAGCGTCAGCGCCTGAGCAGTGACGTTGCGTTCGCGGGTGGGCGTGCCCGCCGAGGTGCCGAGGAAAGTGATTTTCACCGTGACCAGTGTGCGTCGGGCGCTTATTTCGCCAGCCGCACCGTCAGACCGCTCACTTCGATGGGTAAGGCTTCGGCTGGCGCGCGCAGATTCGCGGTCAAGCACAGCCGCTCAGGCGCTGCCGGTAAAGCGATCAGGGTCAGGGCATTTCCATCAACGGCCGCGACCAGCGCATCGTCGCTGATGGTTAAGGTGACGGGAATGGGTTTGCCTGCCGGAAAGGTCAGCGGACCCTGCGAATTATAAGGGATGTCATCGCCGTTTTTATAACAATTGACGGTCGCATGGGTGATCGGACCGAGGTTGAGCAGGGTCAACTCGATGCGTCCGCCATTGACCAACTGCACGCCGATCTGCGCGGTGTCCGAATGCGGATCGGACGCATGCGCGCCATTGGCGTGGTGGATCAGACCGTTGATGCGGCATGGTAAGGTGCCTAAGGGCCTGGTGATGCGGCCGCTGAGGCCGCTGACGGCATCGGCGCGGTCTTCGGAAGAGATCCAATGCGGATCGCTGCTCCACTCATTCAGGCGCTGGGTCTGATCGAACTGCCACAGGGGTTTCATCGTGCCAAAATCGGCGTCGGTGAGTTTATCGAGCGCGACGCGGGCGATGCTGGCCGGTGCGACGACTACCGCCGCGCTGGTCATGGCGGTGGTCGGTGCTGGCGACGGGGTGGCGGATTCCGTAGGGTGCAAAATCGTCCATGCCAGGGCCGAACCGCCGAACAGCAGCACGGCGGCGACAACGCCGATCCACGCCGAGCGGTTGCCGTGCTTGCCGAGCTGCTGTGCATCGCCGTGCAGTAGCACATCGCAACGCTCGATGATCTCACGGTAACTCTGCGGCCGTTGATCTCGGTTGCGCGCCAATAGGGCACAGACGAGTTCATTCACCGCCAACGGCACGTCGGCTTTGGCGCGCGTCGCCTGCGGTATGTCGCCAGATACTTTGGCGGTGACGATGGCGGCCAGGGTTTGGCCGTCGAAGGCAGGCTTGCCTACGAGGGCATGATACAGCACACAGCCGAGACCATAGATATCAGCGCGGTAGTCGACGTTTTCCGGGTCATCGAACTGTTCGGGTGCCATCGTCGACGGCGTGCCCATGATCACGCCTTGGCGCGTCAGCTGCATGTTACCGCTGACCTGGCTGGGGCGGGCGAGACCGAGATCGACGAGCTTGGCGATAAAAGAGAAAGTGCTGTCACTGATACCAGCACCGACACCAGCTCTCACGCCAGCGCCGGCACCAGGAGGGACGGCCGCATGCGCCGCAGCACTGGCACTGGTACTGGTACTGATGGCGGGCGCCAGCAGGACGTTTTCAGGCTTCACATCGCGGTGAATGATGCCGTTTTCATGCGCATGATCGAGAGCCTTGGCCAGATCACGGGTCAGCGCCAAAGCATCGCGTACCGGCACCCGGCCATGCTCGGTGACCCAATCTTTTAGGGTCGGGCCGTCAATAAATTCCATCACCAGATACGGACTGTTGGCGGCCGTGACACCGGCTTGATAGCAGCTGACGATGTTGGGATGCGCCAGGCTGGCGAGGATCTTCGCCTCGCGTTGGAAGCGCTGAACAAATTCCTGACCACTCGTGCCATCGACCAGCAGCAGCTTGATCGCCACTACGCGGTCGAGGTAGATCTGCCGGCCACGGTAGACGACACCCATCCCACCACGGCCGAGTTCGGCTTCGAGGATGACATCGGGAATTGGCGAAATAGCGACGGTCCGTTTGGTGGTCTCACCACCGACTTCCGTTGCCTGACTGGCCGAAGCAACGGGATTACGTCCGCTGATGATAGTTTTTTCGGTGTCGCTCACGGGTCTACTTCACGACTTTGCGCAGCGCTTGCAACAAATCCTCGACACTCGGCCGATCAGCCATCGAAGCGCCGATATAGGCGTAAGCAATTTTGCCGCTGGCATCGATGATCAGCGAGGTCGGCTTGGCAAGATTTTCCTCCACTCCCAGGCCGCGCACGAGCAACAGACTGACATCGAGGCCGATCGGCATGGGCGGTGGATCCTTGCGTAACGACTGTACTGCCGCCACAAAGGCCGGCACTGATTCGGTCGGTCCCGGATAGATGATTACGACCTCAGCTCCGGCCTCGGTGAATTTGTGGTAGTTGTTGGCGATGGCCGCGGTTTGCGTAGCGCAGTAGATGCACACCTGACCGGAAAAGCCACGCATTACGCACAGTACCACTGGTTTTTTCAAACGCGCGAGATCGATCACCGCCCCGGTCGACGACAGGAAGCGCGCCTGCGGCACCATCTTATTGAGCAGCTTCCGTCCAGCCGGGTCGCCCGACGAGCCACCGGTATCGCCCCAGGCATAATCGTTGCCGGCCAGCGGATCCTTTCCACTGGTGTAGGTGCGAAGCAGCAAATCGATGTGCGCGCGATCGCCCTGCGAGAAGATCGCCGGGTTAACCGGTATGGGTGACAGGCCAGCCACCGGCGCCTCGACTTGCGCTTCGGCAGCCGGGGTCAGTGGCGCTGATGCCGGGACCGGCGAAGCCACCTGGGTCAGCGCCGCCGGCACTATGGAATCAATGCTCGCGGCGGGCTTTGCTGGCGTCACCGTCGCGGGTATCACATGTGCCAGGTCGACGGCAAATGCAGCAACGGTAGCCGGGAGGGTGGTGAAGGTCCGCCCGTCGTTGAACAGCTGCAGAGCTGCCGGCGAACCGTCTTCGGCAAACGCCACACTGCCGTTGAGGCCGACACCCCGGATGCTCCAGGTGCGGCCGGACCAGTCGGCGGTGGCGCCGGCGGGGACGCCCAGGTCCTCGACGTGGGCAACGCCATTAGTCCACGTCGCCCACGGGCCGACTTTGAGGCCTTTGATAAAGAGCCCTGATTTTTCCGGTTTGCCAGCATCGGTATAGGTGACCCACCAACCGTGTTTGACGCCAAAATCAAAAGTGCCGGTGGCAAACGGCGCGCCATTGACGTGCCAGTACTGCCATACGCCGTTCTGGCGATCGAACTGGTAGGCGCCTTCGCTGGCAAGCTTGCCGTTATCATGCCACGCCCGCCAGATGCCATCACGTAGGCCGCCGGTGACATAAGCTCCGGCAAATTGTGTTTGGCCATCACTGAAGAGCCACTGCCATTCGCCGATCTGCTTGTCGTTGTCCCATGCCCCGGCCGCCTGCTTGGTGCCTGAGGGGTAGTAGTAGACCCACGGACCGAATTGCTTTTTCCCGGCGGTCTGCCCTTCGGCCGCCAACTTGCCATCGGGATACGTCGAGCGCACCGTCAATGGGCCACCGCAAGCTGATAATAGTAAGATGGAAGCAAGAAGCAGGGTCTGGCGCATGGAATTGCGATCCTGGGCAGGGGCTGACGAAACTCAATCTGCCATACGCAAGCGAACTTCGGGCGTTGGGTGCGGCGCAGCCTTGCCCGTTGCCGCACTCGCCCAGGCTCTGCGGGTATGAATGACCTGCTGTTGATCGCCATCGGTGGCGCCGCCGGCAGCGTTGGACGCTATCTGCTGGCGACTATCATTGATGCCCGCTTGGCCACGATATGGACGACCTTTCCGTGGGGCACGCTGTTAGTCAACGTCAGCGGTTGCGCGCTGATCGGTGCGGCGGCCGCTTTCACTGAACGCAGCTGGGTCAAGCCCCTGGTGATGATCGGTATTCTCGGCGGCTTCACCACATTCTCGTCGTTCGGGCTGCAGACCCTGCTGTTGCTGCAGCAGGGACAGACCGCCAAGGCCCTCCTCTATGTCGGGCTGTCCTTGGTGTTGTGTCTGGCAGCCGTGTGGCTGGGCCAGACGTTGGTAGCGCGCTGATCAGCCGTCGCTGCGCTGTTTGGCGCCGGTGCGTTTTTCCACGGCGGTGATGATGCGCGTGGTGACGTGGACGAGGTCTTTTTCTTCCAGGGTGCGTTCGTTCGATTGCAGAGCGACGCGCAAACTCACTGCCTTTTCACCGTCGGCATAGGGTTTTCCGCGGTAGATGGTGATCAGCTCGATGCCCTGGCACAGGTCGCCGGCGGCGTTGCGGCTGGCGCTGACCAGATCGCCGTAAGGCAGGGTCTCAGGGCAGATCCAGGTGAACTCGCGCTCG
>JAYVTR010000310.1:0-17028 GCA_043788625.1 Planctomycetota bacterium | reverse complement strand
GGCATGGTCGAAGTTGAGATGACGAAATTCCACATGACGACGACAAAATTGTTTGACGATGAGACCAACACGGCACAGCTCATGACGCAATGGACGATGGTGAGTAGCGATGATATCCGCAATCAATTCGGGAATGGTGGCAAACGACCAATCAAGTTCATCAGCAGGTGGTGGCGGTTTTGCTGCCCGGGCAAATTCCAGCAGCACCCATCCGGGTTCACCGCACCACTCTTGCACCGACTTATCCCAGCGAAATTGCAAACGTTCACAGACCGCATCCAATTCGGGATAGGCTGCCACCAACTGGGACCGCCAGCAAGCAGCGGTGAAAATTTCACCTGATGTTTCCTCAACCCCGGTATCTATCCACAACGACCGCTGATTTTTTAACGTCCCCAGGCATTCGCTGGTCAAGGTCGCCGGCATCAACTGATCAGCGATGTCAGCGACTGAAGTGGTCGCGCTCAGGATAGACGTATACATCATCATACCACCTCGTTGGGACTAGCTAGTTAATACATACGTTTTTAATAAGCAAGGAGGAGCTTAAAAGATAAAAATATTCACGTAAATACTGATAATTAAGTATAAAACACTACCCTTCTACCGGGCGTGAATGGCACAGTCGGCTGTGGAAAAAAAACTGTTGTGCCGCCTCAGTCAGCCTTTGCTTAAATCAACTGCTTAAATCAGTCGCTCAAACCAACGTCGCGCGCGTTCGCGAGCAAGGTGAAGGGCGAGATCGAATGCCACGCGTTCGGTCAGATGGCAGCGGATTGCGAGCGAGCTACGCGCCACTGCATCAAGCGGCAGACTCGACACGGCTTTACCCACCCACAAACGCATGCGGCCTTCGACGAAGCGCAGGAAGTGCAGATCAGCGATGAGCTCAGGGGCTGCCTCAGCGGGAATCAACCCTTCGTCAGCGAGTCTTTGCAGGCAGGCGGCGGTGGTGGCCGGCTGGGGGAGTTTTTCCACCGGCAATTCGAGACAGTGAAACTGGGTTATGAATTCAATGTCGACGTAGCCGCCCCAACCGCGTTTCACATGATCGCGTCCAGCGACGCTGGCTTCGAGGCGCTGGCGCATGCTGCGCACTTGTGCCGCAGCATCATCCGGCAATGGCGTGGCCAAGGCGCGCGCATGCAGCAAGGCTACCACTTCGGCACCCAGGCGCGGATCGCCGGCCAGATGCGCAGCGCGCACCATCGACAGGCGTTCCCATAATTCCTTGGGCTCTTCCCAATACCTTTCCAGTGCCGTGGTGGTGCACACCAATTCACCGCTGTCGCCCCACGGACGCAGACGCGCATCCAATTCGCAAATGCGTTTATCGGTGAGGGTGCGGATCAGATCCTGGGCGACGCGACACCAGAATTCCTGCCCGTCGCGTTCGATGCGACTGCAGGCACCGCCGGGATCGCAGACGAAAATCACGTCCATGTCCGAGGCATACGACAATTCGCGGCCCCCCAGCTTGCCGAGGGCGATGATGGCAAATCGCGTCGGCCGGCCCTGGGCGTCATGCGGATGTCCCCATTCGCGGGCGCGCAGGCGGGTCATGCGCGACAGCAGCGTGGCCGTCACCGCCTCGCACAACACCGTCAATCGTTCGCCGACGGCTTCCTGCGACATCCCTCCCAGGTCGTGGATGGCGACGGTGGCGACTTCCCGGGCAAACAGATGCGCCAAGGGCTCACCGGGGTCGACCAGGCCATGCGCCAACGAGCGCGCCTCGCTATGCAGATGGATCGGTTTGCGGTCGTGTTGATTCAAGGCGTCGATGATATCGTCAGGCAAGCCGGGGAAGTCGTGAAAAAGTTCGACGAGGAAAGTCGACCAGCCGGCAAAGTCGGTGAACATGCGCAACACGTCGGGGCGTTCACCGAGCAATTCGAAAAAGGTCGCCCGGCCGCCCACGGCTTCGACGATGCGCTCGAAATTGGCGAGGGTTTGGTCGGGCTCGGGAGTCTCGCCGATGAGGTGCAACAAGGCTGGCAGGATGCGCACTAAGGCGCGTTCGGTGCGGTTGCGCGAGAGGACGAAGAAGGGTTCAACCGCCATCGCTCGCAGGCGCATCGCCGCCGCCGCAGGATCGGTGAAATGTCCACTGCTCAGCGCCGTGACCGCGCGCGCGGGATCAAGCTCACCTTGCACCAACAGCGCCATCATCGCGTCGACATCGCGGGTATCACCCAGGAAGTGCCGGGCCGCGATGCGCCGCACGTCATTGCGGACGTGGCGGTGCCGGGCATCGAAACGCGCCATGCCGTCGCTGCCCAGATAGCCGCAACGCCTGGCCACACCCGCGCGTTCGGCGTCGTCGCGCGGCAGTTCGTGTTCTTGCCGGTCTTCCCACATCTGCAGACGATGCTCAACCGTGCGCAGCCACACCAGGTGTTCGGCCAGCAGCTCGGCGTCATGGCGCGGCAGCAAGCCGCGATCGACCAACAGGCTCAGGGTCGGCAGGGTATCGCGACGGCGTAGCTCGGGTAGCCGCCCACCATAGGCGAGCTGAAAGAATTGAACCAGGAATTCGATATCGCGGATGCCACCGGCACCGGTCTTGACGTTGGCTTCTTGCGCCCGCTCTTCGATGCGCCGACGCATCGAGCGGCTTTCTTCGAGATCATCCCAAGCCGGTTCGTGCGGATAGATCCATGGCGTGAGATCAGCCTCAATTTTTTTCGCCAACAGCGTCGGACCGGCCACGGCGCGAGCCTTCAGCAGGGCTTGGCGTTCCCAGGGGCGACCGACGGAATAATAATAATCGACCGTCTCACGTCGCGACAAGGCCAGCTCGCCACGGTCGCCTTCAGGACGCAGGCGCATGTCGACGCGCAACAGCGTGGCGCCGTCGCCGGGAGTTTCGAGCAGACGGATCAGCTCGATGCCCAGGCGCTTGAAATAATCATGGTGGTCGGTGACCCCCTTCCAGCTGGGCTGTTCAGCCTCAGGCAGTTCATAGACGAAAATGAGATCGATATCCGACGAGTAATTCAGCTCACGACCACCCAGCTTGCCCATGCCCAGAACAGTGAAGCCGGGATACAGCGGATGTTCAGACGGCACGACGGTGCCGAAGCGCGGCGCCAGGCGATCAACGGCCAGGGTCAAGGCGGCGGCGACGATGGCGTCGACGACATCGGCGACCTGATTCACCAAATGTTGAAATGGCAGCTCGCCGGAGACATCGCTCAGCAACAGGCGCAACCAATGGTGATGCTTGAAGCGCGCCAGGGCATTTTCTCTCGCCCGTACGTCACTGCTGGCGGCTAGATTGCTGGCGACATGGGCATTGAGCGCGCGCTGCGACCACACCCGCCGGTATTGTCGCTCTTGCACCACATTCCAGAACATCCCCGGGTACTGCCGCGCCACGTCGAAGCCATAACGGCTGACCTGCCCCAGCTGCAGCAACAATTCCAGGGCTTTCGGATCAGCACTCAATTGACGCAAGGTCAAGGCGACATTGGGATCAGCTTCAATGAAGGCCTGCAAATCGGCATCAGCCAGCGCCGGATCGCCCAACTGGGGCAGCAGTCCATCGCGTAAACGCAATATCGCCGCTGCCTCGCTGGCATGGCGATCGAGTAGAACGCATTCCCACTGAGCCACCATGATACTTGTGACTTTGGTCCGGCGATCGGCGACTACAACCACGCCCATGTTCACTGGTATCATCGAACACCTCGGCACCGTCACCACCGTCATCCATGGCGATCGGGAAAGCACTTTGCTCGTCGATCTCGGGCCATTATGTGCCGGTACGCAGTTGGGCGATAGCATCGCCACCGACGGTATCTGCCTGACTGTGGCGCGGCTTGACGGCACCCATGCTGAATTCCACGCCAGCGGCGAAACGCGGGCCAAGACCACCCTCGGCGCGTGGCGCTCTGGCAAGCGGGTGAATCTGGAACGAGCCCTGGCCTTTGGCGACCGCCTTGGTGGGCATCTGGTCAGCGGTCATGTCGATGGCATCGGTCGCCTTGTCGAACGGCGCAAGGAAGGTGAGAGCGAACGCTTCACCTTCGTGTGTCCGGATGGTGACATCGTTAAAACCGTTGAGAAAGGTTCGATCACCATCGACGGCATCAGCCTCACCAGCTGGGACTGCCGTGGCGCCCGCTTCAGCGTCGCCGTGGTGCCGCATACCCTGGCGCACACCACGCTGGGCCACGCCCGTCCCGGGGCGTTGATCAATTTGGAACAGGATGTGATCAGCCGCTGGGTCGAACGACTTTTACCAGCGCACTTACCTGTCCGCTGAAACCTGTAAAAAATCATGCAACAGGCGCGTGACCGGATTGTGCGGGTCATCAAGCGCCTCGCCGATCGTCGCATGGGTGCGACCGGCAATGACGTGACAGGTCGTCGTTAAATGACCGACGCTGCGCATGGCCGCCGCCATGTAATGATTTTCTTCAGGGCGGCAGGGCAGGTCATCACTACCGACGATCAGCAACAGCGGAGGCGCTGCGGCGTGCACATGCCATAGCGGGGCGGCATGATCGAGTAGCGGCTGGGTTTCAGGATGACCAATCGCCGCGCGGTATGCGAAATGACTGGTCATCTGCCCGCTGAGGGCAATGACACCAGCCAGACTGCTTGCGTCCAGGTCCTGCGCCGCCAGCCATCGTCGATCAAGCGCCACCATGGTCGCCAAATAAGCTCCGGCCGAGACCCCGCCAATAAAGAGCCGCCGGCAAGTGAAGCCCTGCACCGCCAAGGCACCGCGCACCCAGGCGGTGACGCTGGCGATGTCTTCAAGACAAGCGGGCCAGGCGGCCTGGTGGAGAAAGCGGTGGTTCGTACACACCACCGCCCAGCCGGCGGCAACCAACGGCACGCTGATCGCCGCATCGCTTTTGTCACCTGAGGTGAGTCCGCCGCCATGGATCCAGATCAGGCAATCGCCGGTGTTCGCCTCGGGCAGGTGAAGATCCGCCAGCCAGCGCTCGGGAAAAGCGGTACCCGTCAGGGAACGATACGCGACGTCAGCAAGCAAAGGCATGTCAGATTCCTGAGGTGACCGGCGGTGGTGGCCGAAGGACGATCGATGACAGCGCCACCCAACCCACCCAGGCGCAGGCGAGTGCCAACAACCCCAAGGAGCTGTGACGGAAACCGAACTGCGACAGCGCCATGGCGGCCATGGCGGCGATCGACAAGCCCGCATACGTGCGACGCAGGCGCTCGACATCGATCCATTTCAAACCGAGGGTGCCCAACCACGCGCCGGGCAGCGAGCCCGCAAGCAACCACATGGTGGCGTGAATGTCGACCAGACCTTTTGCCGAAAAAGATAGTGTCGCGTAACATGATGACATCAGGATGCACAGCGAACTGGTGGCGATGGCTGCCTTGATGGCCATGCCCAGCGAACCTGAGAAGAGCGGCACCAAAACCCGACCCCCGCCAATGCCCAACAGGCCGCCCATGAAGCCGGCGATGGTACCGCCGCCACCAAGTCGCAGCCACGAGCAGCGCCGACCATCGTTCAAAATCATACCGGGCCCGGGCCAGGTATCCTCGGCCACGGCAGCCGGCCTTGGGCGCAACACCGCCCACAGTGACCAGCCCATCATGGCCATGAACAAACCACCGATCAGCACATCACTGGTGCCTGACGGCAAGGTGCGCAGCCAGCGATTGACCCACGTACTGGCCTCCAACGCGGGAATCATCGCCACGGTGGTCAACAGTGCGACGGTGAAATTACCACCGGCGCGTTGACGCCAATTCAACATCCCGGTGAGCAAAGCGGTGCCGGCAATGGCGCCGGTGCTGGTCGGCACCACCAACGCGAGGGGCAAACCCAGGCCGGCGAGAAAAGGCGTCATCAACAAGCCGCCGCCCAGGCCCAGCAACGACGCCACCACGCCAGCCAAGAAACCAATGCCAGCCAATAAAAGCGGATCGGCTGCGAGATTCATGGCGCCTCGAGGGCCTGTGCGAATTGGCGGTGGTAGCCGCTGCGGCAGTGATCGGCGAGTGCCTGTCCGGCGGCGGTCGGGTCGCGACGGCGCAAAGCTGCGACGATGCCGATGTGCTCGCTCAGCGATACGCGCATGTCAGTGGGCGTCGCTGGATTGGCGATGCGATACAAGGCCAAGCGCTTGACCACGCCGGCATAGGAATTGGCCAGATGCCGACTGCCGGCGGCGTCGACGATCAGCGCATGCAGGTCGAGGTTGGCGCGGTAATACTCACGACTGCGTCCGGCCTCGGCATGCGCAGTCAAGCGCAACAGGACCGCCTCGATCTGCGCCAGGCGCGATGCATCGAGACGTTCGGCGGCACGGCGGCCGACGAGTTCTTCTAAGGCGATGCGGATGTCGAACAATTCGGCGATATCACGTGCATCCAGCTGGACCACGAACGCGCCGCGATTGGGTTGAGTCTCGATCAGGCCATGTCGTTCGAGACGCCGCAACGCTTCGCGGATCGGCGCCCGGCTGACTTTGAGTCTGAGCCCTAAGTGGCTTTCATTGATTCGCTCGCCGGCTTTCAATTCGCCAGCGAGAATCATCTCTTCGAGGCGCTGACTGACGCCGGTCGCTAATGAACGCCGGGAATCAGCGAGCGGATCGATGAGAGGGTTGTCAGCGTCACCTTCAAGATCGTAGATTGTCATCTGTCGACAGTTTACAATTTTAAAAATAGCGTCAAGGGGTCCAGGTAGACTCCTAACGTAACAAACTCTCATTTTTAAACCTCCCGGCCATCCAAATGGATGACCGGGATCTACCTATTACGAATACAACTGACTGCCGCCGGCCTTGAACTCGGCGGCCTTCAAGGCCATGCCTTTTTGAGCGGCGATCACGTCGCGCACGTCCTGGGTCAATTTCATCGAACAGAAGTGAGGTCCGCACATCGAACAGAAATGTGCCGACTTTGCACCCTCGGCCGGCAGCGTGGCGTCGTGGAACGAACGCGCGGTAACTGGATCCAGGCTCAGATTGAACTGATCCTGCCAGCGGAAAGCAAAGCGCGCCCGGGACAAGGCGTCGTCACGCATCCGTGCGCCCGGATGGCCCTTGGCCAAGTCGGCCGCGTGGGCGGCGATCTTATAGGTGATGACGCCGGTTTTGACGTCGTCGCGATCCGGCAGCCCCAAGTGTTCTTTGGGCGTGACATAGCACAGCATGGCGGTGCCCATGGCCCCGATCATCGCCGCGCCGATGGCGGAGGTGATGTGGTCATAGCCCGGGGCAATATCGGTGACCAAGGGTCCAAGGGTGTAGAACGGCGCCTCGTGGCACCAGTCCAGCTGCAGATCCATGTTTTCACGGATCTGATGCATCGGCACGTGGCCGGGGCCTTCGATCATCACCTGGCAGTCGTGGGCCCAGGCGATCTTGGTCAGTTCGCCGAGAGTTTTCAGCTCAGCAAATTGCGCCGCATCATTCGCGTCAGCGGTGCACCCCGGACGCAGACCGTCACCAAGCGAGAAGCTGACGTCGTACTTCTTCATCAGTTCGCAGATGCGCGCGAAACCGGTGTAGAGGAAATTTTCCTGATGATGATGCAGGCACCATTTGGCCATGATCGAGCCGCCGCGCGAAACGATGCCGGTGACGCGCTTGGCGGTCAGCGGCACGTGCGGCAGCAGCACGCCGGCGTGGATGGTGAAATAATCGACCCCCTGCTGGGCCTGCTCTTCAAGCGTCTCTAAAAATAGATCGAGGGTCAGATCTTCGACCTTGCCCTTCACCTTCTCCAGGCACTGGTAGATGGGCACCGTACCGATCGGCACCGGGCTGTTGCGCACGATCCATTCACGGGTGGCGTGGATGTCCTTACCGGTCGACAGATCCATCACTGTATCGGCGCCCCAGCGCGTCGCCCAGCGCAGCTTTTCGACTTCTTGCGCGATATCGGAAGCCACTGCCGAGTTGCCGATGTTGGCGTTGATCTTGACCAGGAAATTGCGGCCGATGATCATCGGCTCCAATTCTGGATGGTTGATGTTGGCGGGGATGATTGCCCGGCCGCGAGCGATCTCATCACGCACGAATTCCGGCGCCACATTTTCGCGAATGGCGACGAAGTGCATCTCTTCGGTGATGGTGCCCTGACGTGCATACCACAGCTGTGTCGGCGACGCGTGCGTACGCCGGGGCGCAACCCAATCAGCACGGCGCTTGGGCAAGCCGTCGCGGACATCATGGCTGTCGCTGGCGAGAGCGCCTTCGGTGTCGTAAACGCGCACCGGGGCTTCGCCCTCGACGGCAATGTCACGGAACGGAACGCGCAACTCACCGACTTCAACCCGGGTTGAATTCGGCAGGTCTTCGGCCCAGGGGCGGATTGCTGCAGGTGCAGTTGCGGATGGAGTGACTGGTGAAGTGGTGCGATCGCCCTCGGGCGCGACCGTGGTCGTCTGAGTGCCCATATGGGGCCCCTTTTCCTACGCCGGCATTATCCGGATCAGGTTCTTGGGGTCGCACGGGTGCAAGCGCACCAATGCCTCTCAGCCGTGAGGCTCCCCCAGGTATGTTGAGCGAAAGTCTAATGCTGATTCGAGGTGCGCTATGGGCAGATTCTTTACCCCGAGCACATCACGCAGTCTTCGGGGTCAGTAGCGCTGCACGAGCCCTGCGCCCAGGCGATGACTTCTTCGGGCTTGAGGGCCGCGATTTCGTCACGCGTCGCCTTGCCGGCGCTGATCAGGTAGTCGACGGCCTTGGTCAGCTGTTCCGCGAGCGCTGCTTGCTCTTTGGTCGGCTTGCGTTCGAGGGCGGTGTCGACCGTGACTTTCTGCGCTTGACGGGCGGCGGTCTGGCGGATGTAGTAGCTGCCGGTCTTGAGGCCTTTTTCCCAGCCATAGAAGTGCATCGAGGTCAGCTTCGCCAGCGACGCATCGCGCAGGTAGATGTTCATCGACTGCGATTGGCAGACGAAGGCGCCACGGTCTGCTGCCAGATCGATGATGTGCCGCTGCGAGATCTCCCACACCGTGCGGTAGAGCTCTTTGATATCTTCTGGGATGCCGACGACATCCTGGATCGAACCTTCGGCGCCGACGATGCGGTCCTTCATGGTGTCGGTCCACAACCCGCGCGCGATCAGGTCGCGCACCAGGTAGCGGTTGATGCGCACGAATTCGCCCGACAGCACATTGCGTTTGAAGATGTTCGACGGGATCGGCTCGAAGCCTTCGGTGTTGTCGAGGATGTTGGCCGTCGAGGCGGTTGGCATCGGTGCCAAGAGCAGGCTGTTGCGCAGGCCGAACTTGACCACGTCGGCCTTGGTTTTGGCCCAGTCGTAACGGCCCGACGAACAGTAGACTTCTTCGCTGGTACGCGGCAGCGCTTCGCCACGCGCCTTGCGCTCTTCATACCACAGGTCGAACTGCAGGCGGCCCTGCGACGCCGGCGAGCCGGGAAAGGTCGTGTACGCCCCCTGTTCGCGCGCCAGCTCGGTCGATGCTTCGACGGCGGCGTGGTAGATGGTCTCAAAGATTTCGCGATTGAGGACGCGGGCAGCATCGCTGCCCCAGGTCAGGCGCAGACGCATGAACACGTCGGCCAGACCCTGCACGCCAATGCCGATCGGGCGATGGCGGAAGTTGGAGTTCTGCGTCTCGACCACTGGGTAGTAATTGAGCTCGATGACCTTGTTGAGGTTGCGCGTCATCACCTTGACCACGCGGTGCAACTCGACGTGATTGTAACTACTGTTGTCAGTAATGTAGGCCGGCAGGCTCACCGACGCCAGGTTGCACACCGCGATCTCATCGGGAGCGGTGTATTCAATGATCTCGGTGCACAGGTTCGAGCTCTTGATGGTGCCAAGGTTCTGCTGGTTGGACTTCCGGTTGGCGGCGTCCTTGTACATCAGGTACGGCATCGAGGTTTCGACCTGCACTTCGCAGATTTTCCGCCACAGCTCTTGCGCACGCATGGTGCGTACCACGCCGCGACCTTCGGCTACGTAGCGGTTGTACAGGGTCTCGAATTCCTTGCCCCAGCAATCGCTGAGTCCCGGCGCGCGGGCCGGATCGAACAGCGTCCACTCGCCGTCTTCCTTGACCCGCTGCATGAACAGGTCAGGCACCCATAGGCCGTAGAACAGCGAACGGCAACGCAGCTCATCCTTGCCGGTGTTGCGCTTCAGATCGAGGAATTCGATGATGTCGCCGTGCCATGGCTCGAGGTAGATGGCGAACGAGCCCTTGCGCTTGCCGCCGCCCTGATCGACATAGCTCGCTGTCGCATCGAAGTTGCGCAGCATCGGCACCAGGCCATTGCTGGTACCGCCGGTGCCTGAGATCGGTGAGCCGGCAGCGCGCACATTGTGCACGTGCAGACCGATGCCGCCAGCCATCTGGCTGATCTTGGCGCAGTCGGTGAGGGTCTTGTAGATGCCTTCGATCGAATCGTCATGCATGTGCAGCAAGAAGCACGACGACATCTGCGGCTTGGCCGAGCCGGCATTGAACAGCGTTGGCGTCGCATGCGTGAAATGCTTGGTCGACCTCAGATGGTAGGTCTCGAACGCGCGTTCGAGATCGGTGGTGCCGCCGCAGCAATGGATGCCCAGCGAAACGCGCATCCACAAGTACTGCGGACGTTCGACGATCTTGCGGCCGAGGCGCATGAGGTACGACTTCTTCAGCGTCGAGATGCCCTGGAAGTCGAAGTTGAAATCGCGTTCCATGCGGATTTCGCTTTCGATGCGCGCCTTGTGCTCACGCACGCAGGCCAGTAGTTCAGGCGAAATAGCCGAAGCCGGGCGCCCGGCATTGTCGGTACGGCGCGACAACGCCTCCATGACCTCGACGAAGGAATCCGAACTCTCCTTGTGCAGGATCGAGGCCGACAAGCGCGCGGCGAGGAAGTCGTAATCGGGATGGGTGGTCACCA
Organism: Planctomycetota bacterium; assembly: GCA_043788625.1. Taxonomy (GTDB): domain Bacteria; phylum Planctomycetota; class UBA11346; order UBA11346; family UBA11346; genus CAIUVD01. Next base: position 6,154 of record JAYVTR010000310.1, on the reverse strand, counting down.
GATTGGCAGCCGTCTGCACCGCCAGGTCATCGAGCTCGCGCGTCGAGACGCCGTCGAAGATGCCGGCAATGACTTTCTGCGCGACGAGGATCGGCTCCACCTGCAAGCCGCTGGCCAAGACCTCGATACGCTTGGTGATCTTGTCGAGGTGCACGTCCTCGCGCCGACCATCACGCTTCAAAATCTGCATTGCCATGATCAGTCATCCTCGTTCAACGTTAAAAATAGAGCGTGCCGGCACACCGACCAGACGCGTTAGAATTCGGTATCGAATGCGATCTTCTGCTCTGAGATATTGACACCCACGCCGGCACGACGGTATTCGGCCACCTTCTTCTCATGGAAGTTGGTCTTGTTCTGCAAGCCGATGCGTTCCATGAAGTCGAACGGGCAGCGCTCGTTATACAAGCGTTCGCAGCCCAACTGGGCGAGGATGCGATCGGCGGTAAAACGGATGTAGCGCTGCATGGCGTCGGCATTCATGCCGATCAACGACACCGGCAGAGCCTCGGTAGCAAAACGGCACTCGATTTCCACCGCCTGGGCGACGATCTCGCGGATACGCTCGGGTGAACACTTATCCTGCAACTTGCGGTGCATGAGCATGGCGAAGTCGGTATGAGCACCTTCGTCACGCGAGATCAGCTCATTGGAAAAACACAGGCCGGGCAACAGGCCCTGCTTCATGTCCTTGATCCAATAAATGGCGCAAAATGACGACGAGAAAAAGATGCCTTCAACACACGCAAAGGCGACCAGACGCTCGGCCAAGGGCCGGCTGCTTTCGAGCCAGTGCATCGCCCACTTGGCCTTGTCGCCGACGATCGGCACCGTCTCGACGGCATTGAACAAGCGCCGGCGTTCGGCTTCGTCATTGATGTAGGTATCGATGAGCAGCGAATACGTTTCGCTGTGCACGGTCTCGATCAGCATCTGCATCGAATAGTAGGCGCGCGCCTCGGGGGCGGCGATCTCGGCATAAAAGCGTGCCGCGATATTCTCATTAACGATGCCATCGCTGGCGGCGAAGAAGGCCAGGACGTGCGACAGGAAGTAGCGCTCGCCGTCGTTGAGGGTCTTCCAGTCCTGCTGATCTTTGGCGAGGTCGATTTCTTCGGCCGTCCACATCAGGGACAAGTGGTCCTTGTAAGCCTTCCACAGGTCGTCGTGCTTGATCGGGAAGAGCACGAAACGGTCGAGGGTTGGTGCCAGCAGCGGATCAGCGAGCTGACCGAGCAAGCCTTCTAAGCCCACCACTTCCATGGTGTCGGCTTCAGCGCGCACCTTGCGGCGGCTTTCACGGTACAACACGAAGCGGCGTGCTGCTTCATGTTCACCGGCACGCATCAGCGCCAGCTCGGCCTGATCCTGCACTTCTTCGACATAGAAACTGCCGCCGCCGGGACTGCGCTGGGTTAACGCCTCGCACACATCGCGGGTCATGCGCTGCACCAGGGTCTGGCGCTCGGGCGGCAACACGGCGTTGAGTTCCTGACCATCGGCAGCCAACAACGCCTTGCTCAAGGCAATGATGATGCGACTCGGCTCAAACACGCGGAAGCGCTCATCGCGCGAGCGCACCCGCCAGGCGATGTAGCGCGCAGGGTCCAAGGCAGTGATCGTACGGGTTTCGATAGCGGTCATAGGGAGTCCTAAACGCACCAGGCGATTGACATAAAGCAGGTGGGCGGCTGGGCGCGAATTTATGGCGCGTAAAAGCTGTTCGTCAAGATGTGGTGGGTAAACAAATATTGAACCACTATATGTAGTCAGCACTTGCACCGCGCCCGACGTTTATGAACCACCACTCGTTTTCTAAAATCCGCTGATCAAGCACACATTTTCCACCTGGCAAGAAGACAAAACGCCGTCAGCGGATGCTCTCGCCGGGGCGTAAGACCCAGGCGCTGGGAAAATTGGAAAAACCAACATGTGGATAGTAATCAACCGCTGCCGGAGCTGCGAGCAGTAAAACAGTGGTTTGCGGCCCACCCGCCGACTGCGTCTGGCGCATCAGTTCACGGCCGATGCCATGGCGTTGATGGGTATCTCGTACCGCCAGGTCCGAGAGGTACGTATACCAAGAAAAATCGCTGAGGCTGCGCGCGATACCCACCAATGCCGCACCATCCCAGGCGGTGATGACCAGATTGGCCTGGGCCAGCATCTGTGCGAAGCGGGGCCGATCATCTATTGGTCGCCGCTGCGCGAGGGTCGACGCCCGGTAGAGCTCGATCACCACATCGACATCAAGGTCGTTACCGCGGGAATAAGTGATCATCGGAGCTTAAAGACCTAGTGAGTGAAAAAGACGAATGGAGCCTGAGAACAACGCAGAAAACGCGTGAGCAGAAAATCTTCCGACGGTTAACGGTTAACGGCTAACGGCCAACAATTCGTAGCACAACCGCACCTACCCCAAAGCATCAACGATCGTTACCGCCTCGACCCGCGCCGAGGTCAGCTTGCCGCCCACTGGCAAGAGCAGGCCTGGCTCTGGGCGACGCAGTTCCCATTCGCGGGTCAAGGCCGAGGCCGACGCGCCACCAGGCTGGAGGGTGCGTAAGCCGACCCACGAGCTGCGGATGTCGCATTCGCGCCAGCCGAGGCCGGGGCACGTGGCGGCCACCGCTTCCAGCAAATAACGCACATCATCCGCTTCGACGCGTACGCTGTCAGGCGCGCCGCTGAAATCGGTATCGGTGGTGCCGACCATGGTCCCCCCCTGCCACGGAATTAAAAAGAACACCCGGCCATCGCGTGGAGAAGTGAGCAGAAAAGCACTGTCATTAACCGGTAATGAGCCGCCGACTGGCAAGGCTGGCAAGACCAGGTGCACGCCTTTGGTGAAACGCGCTGCTGCATGCGGGTCGAGCCCGGCCAACGCAAATGCCCACGGGCCGGTGGTCAATACGGTAGTCGGAGCGCGCAGGACATGACCATCTGTCAGGCGTACGCCCACCACCGTCGCGTGTTCACGCACCAGGTCACGCACCGGCAGATATTCGCAACACACCGCCCCGGCCGCCTGAGCGGCGGCGACCACGTCGCGAGTGAGGGCCGCATCGTCAGTGCCGGCGTCGCCATACGTGAAACCGCCGAGCAGATCCGCCGCCGGCAAGAACGGCGCCGCCGCCAACAATTCGGCAGGTGTCCACGGCGCATGCCGTTCGACGCCAGTCAGATTACCGGCCAGCGTATCATAAAGCCACAATCCGGCGTAAAGCTGGGCCCGCGTCAAACGCCCGTGACGCGTCACCGGCACCACGAAGCGCAACGGGCGCACGCGGTGCGGCGCCAAGCGCAGCAGTCGCGAACGCTCGAGCAACGCCTTTCGCACCAAACCTATGTCACCGTGCTCAAGATAGCGCAAGCCACCATGAATGAGCTTGGACGAGGCTGACGACGTACCACTGGCCCAGGTATGGCGTTCGCACAGCACCACGCGCATGCCACGCAATGCAGCCTCGAGGGCGGTCCAGGCGCCGTAGATGCCTCCACCGACAATGATGACCTCGGCGTGAGCCGGGATATCGGTGAACGAAGTTCGCCGTGGGATAGCCGCTGACAGATGAAAGGCGCCGGTGGCACCGGCCTTGCCCCACATGGATCTAGATGTGGTCATGCAGCCAATCCCCGGCCCACAGCGGGCGATTGGTAATGATCGCATCGAGTTTCAGCGCCGCCATGCGCCGTAACTCAGGTAGTCGATTGATCGTGTACGCACTGGTACGCAAACCGTGCTTTTTGGCCATGGCCACCAAGGCCGGCGTCCACGCCGAAAAATCAGGGTCGAGTGCGTAACAGTAGGCATGCGCAGCCATCCACGCTGCGCTCTTACTCTTAGCCGTGGAGCCAGTGGAGCCCAGGGAGCCAGCGGAATCTCTCGGTATGGCGGTACAATTGCGCACCAGACGCAGACGCGGCATCGCCGCATGTGCAGCACGCAACACTCCGGGGTTGAAACACAATAACTGCACCCGCTCGCGTACCGCCGGTTGGCGAATTTGGCGATAGATAGCCGTCAACAGGCGTGAGGTCCACACCGGTCCGCCGTGCGGTTTCACTTCGATCAAGAGCTCAACCTGGCGGTAACCATCAAGAACTTCAGCCAGTGTCGGCACCGGGTAAGTCATCCGTAGTTCGCTCAGGGTTTGCCGGCTCACCGGCAACGACGAACCACCGAAACGTGCCAGGGTCGCATCGTGACTGACCACCACTACGCCATCGGCACTGAGCCTTACATCGAATTCAATGCCCTGACAGCCAGTGGTTGTCGCTGCCGCAAAAGCGGCATGGGTGTTTTCAGGATAACTTTCCGACCAACCGCGATGAGCGATAATTTGCATAGGTCGATCCATGGCCGCCGTTCACCAGACAGCGTGCGACTCCGGCGGTAAAAGACAGGTGGGATATGCCCATATATGCGTGGTAGATTGAAACACGGCCGGTAATCCACAGGTCGGTATCTCAGCCGGTGTAGAGGATTCCAGCACATCAGCGGCAACGTACCTGTTAGCCTAGCGTATCATCACGAGGGAGAGGTCATGATTTGGAGAACTACGTATATAATGGCACCTGGGCTCTTGGCACTGGCCATGGCCGTGCCGTCGTTCTCGTCTCCGGTGGTGACGGTGACCACGCCGAGCGCGACCCCGGCAGCGCCGGCGCGGTCGCACCCTCTGACCGCCGATGAGGTCACCAACGCTACCGCCACAATCGATAAGATGATCCTCGCCGAACTGACGGCGCACGGCCAACAGCTCAACGCGCCGATCGACGATGCGACCTTCATCCGCCGGGCGTATCTCGGTATCGTCGGCCGCATTCCGACGGTCGAAGAAATGGTCGCCTTCGACAGCCTGAACGGCAAAGACAAACGCGCGAAGCTCATCACCGCCTTGTTGGACAGCCCCGGCCGCGTCCATCACGAATATACCTGGTGGGCTGACCTGCTGCGCATCTCCACCCGCCTCGGCTCGCGTTATCCCGGCAACGCCTATGTCGACTGGATCAAAGAGCAGATTCGCGCCAACACTCCCTACGACCAAGTCGTCCGCCAGCTGATCACCGCCGAAGGGCCCGCCTTAGCGCGCGGTAATGGCGCCACTGGCTATTACTTACGCGATGCCGGCATGCCGCTGGATAATATGGCCAACACTATCCAGGTGTTCTTAGGCACGCGCGTCCAATGTGCGCAGTGCCACGATCATCCGTTTGATAAATGGACGCGTAAGGAATTTTACGAACTCGCCGCTTATACCAATTCGGTATCGATCAATCGCGACGTCAAGGGGCTGGGCGCGCTGGGCAAGAAGGCCAAGGAGGATGGACTATCGCAAGGGGTGCTCAACGCCCTGCGCATGATCGGCGACACGGTGGTGCTGAATGTACAGGGCAGCAAGAAGTCGTCGATCGAGTTGCCGCATGATTACCAATACAAAGACGCCAAGGCCGGCGATGTGGTGCAGGCTAAGACCCTGTTCGGAGCAGCGGCACCGGTGAGCAAAGACGCACCGGCCAAGCAGATGTACGCGCAGTGGTTGAGCGCTCCTGAAAATCCACGGTTCACCATCGTCATCGCTAATCGCCTATGGAAGCGCGCTTTTGGCATCGGCCTGGTCGAGCCAGTCGATAATTTCACCGATACGACCGTCGCCTCGAATCCGGCCCTGCTGGAGTTCTTGGGCAAACTGATGTGTTCGGTCGATTATGACCTCAAGCGCTTCAACCAGATCATCTACCAAACCGAGGCCTGGCAGCGGGCGGTGTCGACCGTCGATGCCAAGACCAGCGAGACCTACCGCTTTCCCGGTCCACTCCTGCAGCGCATGACTGCCGAACAATTGTGGGATTCGCTGTTGACCCTGTCGGTGGCGGATATCGACAGCCGCAGCGGTGAAAGCGCCGAGCGCCTCTATAAGTTCTATGAAGACAACAAAGATAAGAACGCCAAGGAGCTGTTCGCGGTAGCGCTGGATCTGGGGGCGCGGCGCGATCGTCAGCGTGAGTTCGAGCTCAAGACCCGCGACTTGCGCACTCAGCTCGACACCATCGGCAACAAGGACTCGATCGACGCCCGAAAAATAAAGGTGCAGTTGAAAGAGTTGAATGAACAGCGCGAAGAACTGGCAAACCAGACCGAGCCCGAGCG